>CAJMXB010000031.1 GCA_905219705.1 Oscillospiraceae bacterium
GCTTTGGCGTACTCGTACAGGTCGGCGGCGTCCCCCTCCCCGAAGGGCCGCAGGATCAGCCGCGCCGTCTCCAAACCCATGGCTTACCTCCTGTCCCCGCTCCGGCCCACCAGGTAGTCAATGCTGACCCCATAGAAGTCCGCCATCCGCCAGAGCACGGAGGCGCCGGGCTCCCGCTCTCCGTATTCATACCTACAGTAGGAACGCACCGCAATATCCAATGCCTTTGCCACATCTTCCTGTCGCAAGTTTTTTCCCGCCCGCAGTTCTTTTAATCTCTCTGCCAATTTCATAAAAATANCCCTTGACATGCCCGTACGGGCAAGTTATAATGATAGCAGAATTTGACCATTTGGTCAAATNAGGTGATTTTATGTCAGACCCCGTTCTCGCCCTATACCAACACATGATGAAAAATGATATCCATCTTCAATACATGGGTGACCTGGAGGAATATGAGTCCAACGCAGCTTACAGCGAGGCCGCCTGCAAGCGTCTNCAAGCCNTGCTGGACGCCCCNGCCAAAAAGGAACTGGATATGTTCCTCGATATGAAGATAGTGGCGGATTCCATAGAGTTGGAAGCTGTTTTTACCGCCGGGTTGGCCATGGGTCTCCAACTGCTCCGGCTGATTTAATCCTCCCAGGGCTCCTTGGCGGGCTTCCAGCCCTCGGTGACATAGTTTCGCACCTGTCCCAGCACCTTGGGGGTGCACACCGCCTCCACCTCGATGGTCTCGCCGTAATCCACCTTCTCCACCTTGGCCTCCCGGTAGAGCATGTCCACCAGTCCCCCNTGGTCGTAGGGGATGGCCANNTTCACCTTGNGGGCCCCCTGATCCAGCCGCTTGCGCAGCAGCTCCAGGAGCTTGTCCACTCCTTCCCCGGTCTTGGCGGAGAGGGCGACGATACTCTCCCCGTGGGGCAGGATGTCCCCCGCCAGCAGGTCGGATTTATTGAACGCGTCGATGCGGGGGGTCTCCCAGGCTCCCAGCTCGGTGATGAGCCGCTCCACCACCTCCGCCTGCTCCCGCCAGAGGGGATCGGAGGCGTCGATGACGTGGAGCAGAAGGTCGGCGTACTCCAGCTCCTCCAGGGTGGCCTTGAAGGCCTCCACCAGCTGGTGGGGCAGCTTGGAGATAAAACCCACCGTGTCGGAGATAAGCACCGTGCAGGTGTCGGACAGCTCCAGGGTGCGGGTGGTGGTGTCCAGGGTGTCGAACAGCCGGTTGTTGGCGGGGATGTCCGCGCCGGTCAGGTGATTTAAGAGGGTGGACTTCCCGGCATTGGTGTAGCCCACGATGGCCACCACGGGCACCTCGTTCTTCTCCCGGCGGGCGCGCTGGGTGGCGCGCACCCGGCGCACCTCCTTGAGTTCCTCCTCCAGCTTGGTGATCTTTTTGCGGATGAGCCGCCGGTCGGTCTCCAGCTGGGTCTCGCCGGGGCCCCGGGTGCCGATGGCGCCCTCCTGCCGCTCCAGGTGCTTCCACATGCTGGTCAGCCGGGGCAGCAGATATTTGTATTGCGCCAGCTCCACCTGGAGCCGGCCCTCGCTGGTGCGGGCCCGCTGGGCGAAGATATCCAGGATGAGGGCGGAGCGATCCAGCACCTGCACCCCAAGGGTCTCGGTGAGGACGCGCTGCTGGGAGGGGGAGAGCTCGTTGTCAAAGATGACCAGATCGGCCCCCACACCCTCGCACAGCTGCTTCAGTTCCTCCACCTTTCCCTCCCCCAGGAATGTCCGGGGGTCGGGGGTGGCCTTGTTTTGCAGGACGGTGCCCACACACTCGCCCCCGGCAGTCTCCAGAAGCGCCTCCAGCTCCTCCAGAGACGCCTCGGTGGCGTTGTCCTCCCTGGACAGGCAGTTGGCGTTCAGCCCCGCCAGCACCGCCCGGTTGATCTTTGTTCCGTCAAAGGTTTTCTCGAACATAGTACCTCCGTAGAGCCGGGGCGGTCTTATCCCTTCAAGACCGCCTCGATCTCTCCAATATACATCCTGTGGTAGTCTTTGCCCGGATAGAAGCTCTCATCCATTGTCCCGTCAGCAAAGCAGGCGGGGTCAAAGCTCTGGGCGTAGAGCTTGCGGCACACCAGCGTCAGCTCCGCCTGGGCGAAACAGGGGGCCTTTTCCCCCTCCAGAACCGTCAAGTTACATTCCTTTACCTTGTCCGTATCCCGGCCGCTTTTGGCCCCGCAGAGGGCCATCACCTCCCGGTACTTCTCCGGAANNAACGACAAGGAAAAATACTTTTCATGCTCTATCAGTCCGTAGGTGTACCGCTGGGGACGGACGTAGACGGTGGCCACGGGCCGGTTCCACAAAATGCCCGTCCCACCCCAGCTGACGGTCATGGGGTTGCACTTCGTCCCATCCGCTGCGGTGAGCAGGGCCCACCGGTCGCTGAGCAGGGAAAAGAAATTCGCGTCCAGGGTCTTGGGGTCTACCTTTTGCATGGCGCATCCCTCCGTTTCAATATCGCCCTATCCTATGCAAAAGGGCCTGTACCGTAAACCGGCACAGGCCCTTCCATGTTCCATTACTTTTTGTCCAGACCAAACTTCTTGTTGAAGCGGCTGACACGACCGCCGGTGTCCACCATCTTCTGCTTGCCGGTGAAGAAGGGGTGACACTTAGAGCAGACTTCGACACGGATGTTCTCCTTGGTGGAGCCGGTCTCGATCACATTGCCGCAGGCACAGGTGATGGTGGTCTGCTTGTAGTCGGGATGGATGCCTTCCTTCATCTTGGATTCACCTCTTTCTCGTTCCTGGTGAAGCGGCGCAGCAAACTTCCACGCCTTATAAACGCTATAATATGATAGCATAGGCATTGTAAAAAAGCAAGAGGTTTTTTCACTTTTGCTCCTAAATAGGCCCTTTAGACCTCCACCGCCCGGCCCTCGGAGAAAAACCACAGCACCCGGCGGCACACCGGCCTGCCGGTGATCTCGGCCAGGGCCTTGGCGTAGGCCAGCAGCTGGGGCCTGTACTCTCCTGCCCGGGCTGTGAGGGCCTGGCCGTGGACGGCGTCGGTCTTAAAGTCCACCACCACAATGCCCCTGCCGGTCTCGAAATAGCAGTCCACCACGCCCTGGAGGAGCACCTGCTCCCCCTCCCCCGCCTGGGNATAGTATTGCCGGGCGGGGGTGAGGATGGAGAACTTGAACTCCCGGCGCAAACTGTCCGACGCCAGCATCTCCCGGCCCAGCGGGGAGGAGAAGAAAGCCCAGATCTTCTCCGGCTCCACCGCTCCGGCCTGCTCCGGGGTGAGGAACCGCTCCTCCACCAGCCGCTCCAGCTCCCCGGCGATCTCCGGAACGCTGCCACAGCGGGCGAAGTCGATGTACTGCATGGCCAGGTGGAGGGCCGTGCCCTTCTGGGTGGGGGTGAGGCCCAGCCGCTCCACGGCAAACCGGGGCCGCTGGAACTGGACGGGCTGGGCCGGCCGCGGCGCCTCCGCCCACGCCTCCTCGTCCAGCTCCCGCCCCTTGAGCTGGGTGGCGGTGAGCTTGGAGGGCAGGGCCGCATCTTCGGCATAGGGATAGGCCCAGGCAAACTGCGCCGCCAGATCCCCCGGTTCCGTGTCCTCACCAGCGGGCCCAACCGCCCCACCGCGCAAGAGGTGGGGCGGTTGGGCCAGGGGCGCGGCGTCCACCCAGCGGATGTCCCAGGCCGGGCCGAAGTCAACGCCGGGGGCCGCCGGCGGGGGGAAGGCCCCCTCTCTTAACGGGGCGGCCTCCGGCCGGGCCAGGGCGGGCAGGAGCACCCACTGGGCGGGACTGGCACAGTCCAGAAGGGCCTGGGGTTCCACCGGCACGGCGGCGGAGGGCAGGAGCTTGTCCACATCCCGCCGCCCCCCGGTGAGGGCGCAGGTCATAATGAGCTTTTCCCTGGCCCGGGTCATGGCCACATAGAGCAGCCGCAGTTCCTCCGCCGACAGCTCGTAGTCCATCTGCCGCTCCACCGCCAGGCGGGCCAGGGTGGGGTATTCCACCATCCGCTCTACATCCAGCCGCTNGGGCCCCACTCCCNGCTTGGGNTGGAAGAGGATGNGGGCGGTCTGATCCTGGCGGTTGAGCTGGCGGGCCAGTCCCGCCAGAAACACCACGGGGAACTCCAAGCCCTTGGAGCGGTGGATGCTGAGGATGCGCACCCCCTCTCCCCGGCCTGCGCCGCCGGTGAACACGGCTCCGCCCTGTTCCTCCAGCCGCTGCAGATAGGTCNGNAAGGGAAAGNGGCCCTTGNGGCCTCCGGCCTCAAATCCGCGGGCCAACTGGGCCAGCGCCAGCAGATTGCCCTGCCGCTTCTCCCCCTCGTCCATGGCGCCGTAGACGCCCAGCAGGTTGGTCTGGTCATAGATCTGCCACAGCAGCCGGTCGCAGCTCTCGTCCCCCGCCCGCTCCCGCAGGGCCTGGAGCTCGGCAAGGAACGCCCGCGCATCCTCGCCGCAGTCCAGGGTGAGGGCGGTATAAAAGTCCTCGGTGGGAGCGGCGGCCCTGATCTGGGAGAGCCGGTCGGCAGAGAAGGCATACACCGCCGAGCGCAGGGCGGCGATGAGGGCCACATCCTGCCGGGGGTTGTCCACCACCCGAAGGAGCGACAGAGCCACCTGGATCTCCGTGGCGGAAAAGAAGTCCCCGCTCCCCTCCGCCTCCCAGGGAATATCCTGCTCGGCCAGCGCGGCGGCGTAGTGGCGCAGCACCGTCCCCGGCGAGCGCAGGAGGATGACCATATCCCCGGCCCGGACAGGCCGCACTCCCCCCTCTCCGTCAGAGACGTGGAACCCTTCATCGAGCAGTTCTCTGGCCCTGCGGGCCACGAAACGGGCCTCCAGCAGATCCCGGGGCGGTCTGGGGCCGGTCTCCTCCCCCTCGCCGGCCAGGGAGCAGTCCAGCGCGTCCAGCTCCAGGGC
Organism: Oscillospiraceae bacterium; assembly: GCA_905219705.1. GTDB lineage: Bacteria > Bacillota > Clostridia > Oscillospirales > Oscillospiraceae > Vermiculatibacterium > Vermiculatibacterium agrestimuris. The sequence continues at coordinate 4,912 of CAJMXB010000031.1, forward strand.
GTAGTTCCCCGCCTCCTCCGCCGGGAAGCTGCCGCCGGGGATGAGGGCCTCGTCGTCGGTGTAGTCCATCTCGCCGAAGGTCTCGCTCATCACCGCCCGAAACAGGTAGTTGCACCCCTCCAGCACCTGGGGTCGGGAGCGGAAATTCCGGGACAGAAGCACCCGCCGCGGTTCCCCCTCCTCCGCCGCNTCCCAGGGCTTGTAGGCGCGGTACTTGGACAGGAAAATGGTGGGGTCGGCCAGCCGAAAACGGTAGATGGACTGCTTCACGTCCCCCACCATAAAAAGATCCTTGCCCCCGTCCGTCAAGGCGGTGAAGATGGCGTTCTGTACGGCGTTGGTGTCCTGGTACTCGTCCACCATCACCTCGTCGAACCGCTCCCCCCAGCGGCGGGCCAGCTCAGTGGGCTGCCCAGCCCCGTCCAGGAGGAGCTTTGCCGCCATGTGCTCCAGGTCGGAAAAGTCCAGCACCCCCCGGCGGGCCTTCTGGGCGGCGTAGGCCCTGTCGAAATCCCGCACCAGTGCGAACAGCCCCCGGATGGCGGGGAACACGGCCCGCATATCGGCCAAAAAACCGGCGGAGTCGTCGGAAAAAAGCTGTGCGATGCGCTTCAAGCGCTTTTTGCAGTCCTCCCGCACCAGCTTGATCCGCTCCAGGGCATAGGGGTCCTCACAGCCCCGGGAGCTGCCCAGCCGGGGGAATTCCACCTGGACGCGTGCCCTGGCGGCGTCCCAGCCCTCCTCGGCGGCCCGCGACAGAGCCTTCAGGCCCTCGCATGTGACCTCCAGACTGGGAAGGTAGGCCTTTTGCAGAACCGCGTCTCCGCCGCACAGCGCCATGGCCTGCTCCATCCGCCCCGCCCAGTATTCCGCCTGGCGGCGGGCGTCGGCCAGCAGCAGCTCCCCCCAAGCGGTGGCCCCCGCATCCTCTACCCCCTCCAGGGCAAAGGCCCGCTCCTGCTCCGAGAGCCAGCCCTCCGGATCGGGGTGGCTCTGGATACGGCCCCGGATATCCAGAACGATCTGCATAAGCCGGGTGTCGTCCCGCCCGGCGGACATGGCGTCCACCAGCACAGCAAAATCACTGCCCGGCATGATGGTCTCATACCGCTTGTCCAACACGCCGTTAAGGGCCTCCTCCATAAGGCTCAGGCCCTCGCTTTCGTCGCACAGGCGGAAGTCGGCGTCCAGCTCCAGCCGGTGGCCCTCCTCCCGCAAAAGCTGGGCGCAGAAGGCGTGTACCGTGGAGATCTGCGCTTTATAGACCAGCGTGGCCTGCCGGCGGAGAAAGGCGTCTCCGGGCCGCTGGCTCAGCCGCTCGGAGAGCTCGGAGACCACCCGCCCCCGCAGCTCGGCGGCGGCGGCGCGGGTATAGGTGATGACCAGGAAGCGGTCAATGTCCGTCCCCTCCTCCACCCGGGACAGCAGCCGTTCTACCAGCACCCGGGTCTTACCAGACCCCGCGGCGGCAGAGACCAGCAGGCCGCTTCCCCGGTGGGAGACGGCCTGGCCCTGTTCTCTTGTCAGTGCGAAGGGCATGGCCCTCCCTCCTCTTCTGTCAGCTTCTGCGCCTCATCTCCACCACGCCCCCCTGGGGGTACCGGCAGATCTCGTGGTGCTCTATGCTCTCCTTGGAGCATCGCTCCAGCGTCAGCTTCGTCCACACGCTGACCCCGCAAGGCCGCATATAGATGGCCCGCTCCCCCAGGTCGTACATCACCAGATACTGGGTGTAGCTGGGCAGGCTTCTGATGGGCCCATTCTCCTTGTCGAAAGCGGTATAGTGGAATATCCCCTGGCTGTAGGGCTCCATCACAGGNCACANCAGCCCNCTTCCCAGNGGCAGGATCCTGTCGTCGGGGAAGTCTTTCCCCTCCCTGTTCAGAAAGCTCATCACCGCCATGCGGACAAACCGGTCATAGGAGGCGTAGGAGGCGGGAAAGATGCCCCCCATGCAGCAGTNNTACGCCCCACAGTCCGCCGTCACCGTCATGCCGTTGAGGGTGATGGAGCANGGCTCCNCCTTCCCCCAGGTCAGCTCGGGAGAATTNGNNAGAAACCAGCGCAGATTGTCCAGCTGGGCCGGATAAGGCGGCGAGTTGGTCATAAGGCCCAGATTGTCCTCATACACCGTCAGCATCCCCGGCCGCTCCGGGTCTGCGGCCTCCAAAATGACGCACTTTCCCGACCTGTCCACGAACATATAGTGGACATTGGCGGGAACCATCTCCCACTCCGCGGGCACATCCAGGATCTGGATCTTTTCCGCGGCCTTGGCCACCTCCGCTGTCGAGACGCAGTTCCCCAGCAGCCAGGTCACCAGTTCCATCCCCATGATCCCCAGGTAACCGGGCTGAGCCGTGGGCGCGCTGGTGCCGTCGTAGAGCGCCAGCAGTCCTCCCGTCAGTCCCGCGTCATTGATCCCGTCCAGGAGCCATGTATCCAGAGGGCTGTAGGTGACCCCCAGCAGGGCGTGCTTGAGCGTCAGCTTCTCTCCCCCGCCGAGATCCAGGCGCTTTCCCTTGGGAAAGGAGACCATATGGCTCCCCTCTTCCCAGATGTTCCCCCCAATGTCACAGGTGCGGAACCAGTACGGTTTCCCAGCGTTGGAGGTCAGCTTAACCGCTGTGCAGTCGGAAACGAACATGAAGAATTCCTCCCAAATAGAATGTCGGAGTTGGATCCGGCGCCTCTGCCGGATCCCGGCTCTCCATCCTATTCTTCCCCCTTCTCCAGCTGTTCCCAAAATTCTTTTGCCCTGACCCCCGGCAGCCACCGCCTGCAGTCGCCGCCCACTCCTTCCCGGAACTGGCAGGCAGCGGCGTAATCGCACCACTGGCAGGCATTGTGCTGGGGGCCGCGCCAGAAGGGATCGGCGGCAATATTCCCCGCCGAAAGCTCGGCGGCCACATCCTCCAGCACCTTCCGGGTGTGCCGTTCCAGCCGCCCCAGCCGCTCGGCGGAGACCAGGGCGTCCCCGGTGAGCGCTCCGCTGGTCTTGCTCAGGCGCAGGGGCAGGAACCGGGGGCCTTCCTCTCCCCCATGCTCCATGGCCTGGAGCACGTCCGCCTCCTCCAGTACCAGGCCCTTGCGCCGCAGCTGGCTGTCCACCGCCTTCTGCCGCTCTTCCTCAGTCATCTCCCGGCTCCCGGCCACTACCGTATCCCGGGCGGGGAGATAGAGCACTCCCGCGGGAACGATCTCCCTGCCAAAGAGGGCCTTTCCCTCCTCCCGGAGGGTAAAGAGGTAGAGGAGCATTTGCAGTCCCAGGCCGTTCCACACGTCCGTAAGGTCAAAGCTCTTCCGTCCGGTCTTGTAGTCCACCACCCGCAGATAGAGCTTGCCGTCCTTTTCCCAGCCGTCCACCCGGTCTACAAAGCCGGAGACTGACACCGTGAGGCCGTCCACGGTGAGCTCCACCGGCGGCAGCTCCTTGTCCTTCCCAAAGCCCAGCTCGAAAGCGATGGGCTTAAAGTCGGAGTGGGCAAGCTCCTCACAGACGTTCTTCACCACAGCGTATACCGACTTTTCCAGCCGGCGGAAGAGATAGCGGAACCGGGGAGTCTCCCCCTCCAGGCCGCCCAGCTCCTCCTGCACGTACCGCTCCACCACGGCGGAGACCTCTTCCCGGCTGGGAATGGCCTCTCCCCGCCGCTCCTTGAGGATGTGCTCCAACACATAGTGGACAAAGGTGCCGTATTCCGGGGCCTGGAACCCGGCGAATCTCCGGGCTTTGGCCTTCAGCCCGTACTGCATAAAATAGGAAAAATGACAGGAGTTGTACTTGTCCAGCCGGGAGGCGGACATGGGCACCCGGAGGCCATAGAGGCTCTCCACCGAGGGGCGGGTCAGGCTCCCCCGCTCCATGCCCTGGGCCCGCTCCACCCGTTCCACCAGGGGCGCGTACTGCGGGATCGCCTTCAGCGCCGCCCCCACCCGGGCCTGCCGTCCCGCCAGCTCCAAAGCGGGCCGGGGCGCCGCCAGGCGGAAGGCGTCCTTCAGGTTCCCCTCGTCCACCACGGCCAGGTCGGGGAAAAGGGTGCGCAGCTTCTTCACCAGAAAGGAGGGCCGACGCTCCTCTCCGCCGCTGTCCCGGGTGGGCCAGCTCACCACCAGCCGTTCCGAGGGCAGGGCGCAGGTCTCATAGACAATGGTCATCTCCCGCCAGAGCTTGTCGGTCAGCTTGGGCGCGCTTTCCAAACCGTAGGCGGCCAGTACNGCCCGGTCATCGTCGTTCATCAGGCCGGGGGAGGGCGCCGCGGCGGGAACAGAGCCGNNGTCCGCCCCCANTACATAAAGGACTTTGCAGTATTTGTGCGCCAGCCGGGGCATCTCCCCCGCCGTGATCTGATCCAGCGACACGGGAATGGCCCCCACCTGGTATTGGGAGAGCACCAGCTTGAATAGCCGGGTAAACTCCTCCCAGTCCATGGGGGTGTCTCCCAGCAGCTCGGCGCACTGCTCCAGTGCGGCGCAGAGGATCTCCCACAGCTGCCCATACTCGGCGGCCAGTTCCTCCCGGCCCCTCTCCCGCAGGGTCTGGGCGCGCTGGGTCAGCCGCTGGGCCAGGCCGATGTCCTCCAGATAGCCGTAAAGGGCCAGGGCCAGTCCCCGGCCGGTCTTCTCCTGGGTCAGACGCAGTTTTTCCAAGGGGGCGGCCACCTTGCGCCGGAGGGCGTCCAGCTCCGCCACCGCCGCCCGCTCCCCATCGTGCCATACCCCGCCGTAACCGTCCGGGTGCATATTCCACTCGCTCTTCTGCGTCCAGCGGCTTCCCCGAATGTCCCATTTGAGCACATAGTTTTCCAGCCGGTCTACCTCGTCGAGGGTAAGCCCCGCCAGCCCGGTCTTGAGGCAGCGGAACACATCCTCATAGCGGTAATCTCCCGCCACCGCGTCCAGGGCGGCGGTGATGAGGGTCAGGATGGGTTTTTGCAGCACGTCGTCCATGCGGGCCAGGAACACGGGAAGGCCGTAGCGGGGAAAGATCTGGTCGATAAGCGGGCCATAGACCTCCATGCTTCGGGCGGTGACCGCCAGCTCCCGGCAGCGGTAACCCTCCTCCCGGAGCAGCCGCCGCAGCTCGGCGGCGCACCGCTCCACCTCGGCGTAAGGACTGCCGGCCCGGTAGAGCTCCACCTCCCGGGGCGCGCCCTTCAACGGCACGATCACCGGCTCAAAGAGGCGGCGCTCCACCTGCTTCAGCGTCTCCGCACCCGGGGCGGAACGCTCCGTGCGCACCTGGGCCTCTGCCTCCACACCGCAGCGGCGGGCCAGGTCGATGAGCTTCCAGGCCGTCCGCCGGGCGGGGGCGAACACATCCTCGTCACTGCCCTCCAGAGCGTTGCAGGTAAGGGCCACAGTGACGGACTGCGCCTGGGTCAGAAGCTGCTCCAACACCAGCCGCTCCTGGGCGGTAAAGTCGGTAAAGGCGTCGAAATAGATATCCTTTCCCCTGGCCCAGGGGCATGTCTCCAGAACGTGGGCCAGCTTGGTGAGCCTGTCCCTCGGGTCGGCCCCCTTCGTCTCCGTAAAGGCGTCGTAGGCGCCCAAAATGAGAGACAGATCGTAGAATTTGTCCCCGATCTCGCCGGGCTTTCCCTGCTCCGCCTCCAACTCTCCAGACACCTCCAGCAGCCGCTGGGAGGTGATGGAGGCGGCCTTGCACTCGTCCACTGTGGCCGCCAGCTGGGCGAGAAACTGGGGCTTCCGGGAGGGGCGGGCATAGACCCGAAGCTCCTCCGCCACAGCCTTTAAGGCCACGTCCATCAAAAGCAGCCGGCCGCCCGCGTCCAGGGTGGGCTCCGCCAGTCCGCCATGGACGGAGAAGACCCGGCTGGCCAGCCGGGTGAAGGAGAGCACCTCGGCGTGGAGGCTGACCGCGTTGCCCGCCACGGCGCAGAGATTCCGCTCCGCGTTGTGGGAGTGCTGCTCGGGAACAATGAGCACCTGAGGCCGGCTGCTGGCCCTCTGGGCGATGGTCTTCAGCATATCGGCGGACTTGCCGGTGCCCGCCCGGCCTAAGATCAGCTTGAGCACGACGCCGCCTCCTTTCCCGGAATTTTGCCGTTTTCCGCTATTATAACACAGATAAGCAAAAAAAGAACCACCGGAAGCTCCACACAAACCCAAAACCTCAAATTTGGAAATCCCCAACGGGGCACAGCCCGCCGTGCCCGCCTGGGCCGTCCCCCGCCGGGGCAAAAGGGCGCAAAACAGCCCGGACACAGAAATGTCCGGGCTGTTTTGCGTCACAGGGTCTCCCCCTTTGACGCACATATCGCATTTTTATAAAAGGCCGGTTTAGCATCGCTTGACAATGGTAAACACACCATTGAATAAGACGCTGGGGGCAAGAAATTAGATTTTCCACTCAAAAGAAACGCGCTCGGCGGTGGCTTGGACCTGGGAGAGAATGATGTCGGCCACCTGCCGCCGGTCGTCAAAGTCGATGTTGTCCCAATTCCCCAGGTGGGAGGACAAATACTCGATCTTTTGCGGGGAGACGCTTTCCGCGTTCAGTGCGGCAATCTCCTTTATCAGCCCTTGACGGCGGGCGTCCAGTTCCTCAATCTTCCCGTTGGCGTAGGACATCAAAACTGCGCTGGCCCCGGTCAGGGTGTTCAACAGCTTCTCAATCTCGTCCTCCACCTGGGCCAGCTCCACATTCAAAGCGGTCAGCCTGGGGTTGACTGTCTCAGCCTTGGCGGTCAACGTCTGAAACTCGGAGAGCTTATGTACCATCGCCTCATATTGCCCAACCCAGCCTGACTAAATCTCTTCAGCTTTTCGAAGAAGAGGTCGGCTGCCGCCTGTTTTATCGTGACAAGGCGGGGATCCGCCTGACAGAGGCAGGGAAAAAGGTTTTGCCGGAAGCAAAGCAGATCGTGTCCTATTATAACGGCTGGCTGACCCTTTCCCAGCAGTGCGCCCTAAAGGTAGTCAATATTTACATCCAGCATTCCTTTCCGAATTTCCTGCTGCCCGAGGTGATTTTGAACTTCAAAAAGCGGCACCCCGACATTCAGGTCAGCTGCCAGCTGTGCCCCACCCCCGAGCAGTATATTTCTCAAGACATCGAGCAGCCCGCCCTGACGCTTTTTGTCTGCGGCGCAAAAAATCCCGTCGAGAACTACAGCAAGCTGCAGGGAAATCCACCGATGATCCTCTTTCACGGGGCATACCGCTGTCTGACCAACAGTCAGAGCAGCCTGGCAGGCCGGAACTGCGTCACGCCGGAAGACCTCAAGCACCGCTTCTGTGTCCTGCGTTCCAGCGCGGAAGCTCGCACCCCAGTCATTTCCGCCCTGTTGGACTGGCTGTCCCCTGTCGTTCCGCCCGAACAGTTTATCCGCTCAGAATCGGTGGAAAGCATCATTAAAATGGCGGAGACCCACGACGACGTGTACGCCCTTTCCTATTACCCGATCCTCAACCGGTATGAAGGAATCCACACCGGGAAGCTGATCAGCATTCCTTTTGCGGACGATTGCGGTGACGGGGAGCTGTGTCTGTTTTACTCCAAACGGGCTTGTCAGCGGCATCCAGAGCTTCGGGAGCTGGTGGACGAGATCTACAAGAGCAGCCAATCCTTTATGGAGGAAACGGGAGATTGACCCCCTCCAAGGGATATCCATACAGCAAAAAGCAGGAGCGGCCGACCCTTTCGGGTCGGCCGCTCCTGCTCTTTTGTCGTTTGATCCAGTTGTACTTTTGGAAATGGGCCCTTTCTCAGCGCTGGCCCTTGTCGTAGGGGATGCCCTCCGCCTTGGGGACTCTGGATTTCTTCGAGGTAAAGGACAAAACCACCAGAGTGATGATATAGGGCAGCATCCGGTAGAGGTGGGAGCTGATCCCCAAAGTGGCCAGCATGTAGACTCCATCGCCGTNGATGTCGATACTGGCATAGGAGGCGGCGATACACTTGAAAAGGCCGAACAGGAGGGCCGCGCCGGCGATGTTGCCCGGCTTCCAGTTACCGAAGATCATNACGGCCAGGGCCAGGAAGCCGAAGCCCGCCACATCGCCGGTGGAGGCGCAGTTGGCGGTAGTGAGGGCGTAGACAAAGCCGCCCATGCCCGCCAGGGCGCCGGAAATGGTGGTGCCGGCATAGCGCATCTTATAGACGTTGATGCCCAGAGAATCGGCGNCCTGGGGATTCTCACCACAGGAGCGCAGGCGCAGACCGAACCGGGTCTTATAGAGCAGGATGGACAGCACCACAAAGAGAATGATGCAGATGTAGGTGGCCAGATAGACCTGGTGGAGGAGGGTGTTGCCCAAAAAGCCCAGGTCGGCCTTCCGGTCGAAGCCCAAAGTGGTCTTCTTGATCATGAACCAGCTGGCGGCGTCGCCCTCCGCCATCTGGAGGGTGTTCTGGTTGGCAATGATCCGGATCAGGAAGAGAACCAGGGCGGGCGCCATCAGGTTCAGGGCGGTACCGCCGATGGTCTGATCGGCCCGCAGGTTCACCGAGGCGAAGCTGAGCACCANGGAGAAGACCGCGCCCAGCAGGGCCGCCACAGCCATGGCCAAAAGCTCCATACCCTGGAGCGCCATCCAGTTTTTGGCGGCAAAGGCGGCCTGGAACATTTCCGTGCCCTGCATCATACGCACGAAGAGAACACCCACGAAAGCGCCGAAGATCATGATACCTTCCAGCGCCAGGTTGATGATACCGCTGCGCTCGGCAAAGACGCCGGCCAGGGCCACGATCATCAGGGGAACAGCGTAGAGAAGGGTTTGTTGGATCAAGAATGTCATGCCTGCTCCCCTCCTTTCTCCTCAGCGGCGTCCGGCTCCGGCGGCGGCGTTTCCGCCGCGGGCTCCGGTTCCGGTTCTGCCGGCGGGGCGGGCTCCGCTGCGGGGGCGGCGGCCGCCTCAGCGGCCTTGTGCTTTTTCCTGCTGGTAAGGAACATCTTGATGACCAGGGAGAAGGCGGAGAGGTAGACGATGACCGAGATGATCACGTCGGTAATGTACTCATTGTAGGCCGTCAGATTGGTCAGCTGCAGGCCCACGATGTTCAGCATGGACATGAAGATACCGGTGAAGATAACGGCGATGGGGTTATTGGCCGCCAGCAGGGCCACCGGGATGCCGTTGAAGCCGGTGGCGGGCAGCGCCTGGTAGGTGGACCAGAAAAATTCCGTGTTGCCGGACAGATAATAGAGGGACGCGCCCGCGCCGGACAGGGCGCCGGCGATGGCCATGCTCAGCACGATGTTCCGCTTGTCGTTGACGCCGGCGTACCGGGCGGCGTGGCGGTTGGCGCCGCAGGCCTTCAGCTCATAGCCCAGGGTAGTCTTGGTCATGAGGATGTAGACTAAGATGGCGATGAGGACGGCGATGAGGATACCGGCGTTGACCTGGGAGCCGGAGAAGAGCTTATCCAGGCCCAGCTTGGCGGTGGACACGCCGTTGCCGTCCACATACGTCCAGGCCCCGTCCACCATGGTGCGGCCGTAGGCGGTCTTGTAGATGTAGCTGGTCTTGGTGTTCTCCACGGTGTTCTGGAACATCTTGTTGGCGTCGAAGAACCAGGTGACCAGGTTGGCGGCGATCCAGTTGGTCATGATACAGGCCAGCACCTCATTGATATTGAGGAAAGCCTTCACGATGCCGGGAATACAGCCCCAGAGCGCCCCGGCCAGGATGCCGCCCAGGAAGGNCAGCAGCCAGATCAGGGGNCTGGGCAGGGCCGTGCTGGGGATGCCCAGGGCAATGGCCAGGGTGGCCAGGGTGCCCATGAGGTACTGGCCCGGCGCGCCGATGTTGAAAAGGCCGGTCTTAAAGGCCACCGACACCGAAAGTCCGGTGAGGATCAGGGGGGTGGCCCGGAAGAGCATATTGCCGATGCTCTGGGGATTAAAGCCCCAGGTGAGAACGCCGGATGCGTTGCGCCCGGTGCTGAAGATGCCGAAGNANACCAGGCGGATGCCCTCCCAGGCGCTTCCAAGGCCCAGGTTGTCGCTGAACATGCCCACCACCAGGATGAGGATGCTGCCCACCAGAAGGCCGATGACGATGGAGAGCAGGGAGGCCACTACGGACTGGGCTCCCTCCTTCTGCAAAAGCGTGCCCCGTTCTTTCATGCTCCCTCACCCTCCTTCTTGCTCATATCCATCCGCTTGGCGCCCGCCATATAGAGGCCCAGCTCCTGCACGGTGGTCTGCTTGGGATCCAGCTCGCCCACGATCTCTCCCTCATACATCACCAGGATGCGGTCGGAAAGGCTCATGACCTCGTCCAGCTCCAGGCTGATCAGGAGCACGGCCTTGCCCTTGTCCCGCTCGGAGACCAGCTGGCTGTGGATGTACTCGATGGCGCCCACGTCCAGGCCCCGGGTGGGCTGGACGGCCACGATCAGGGGCTTTTCCCGATCCACTTCCCGGGCGATGATGGCCTTCTGCTGGTTGCCGCCGGACATGCTCCGGGCCCGGGTGATGGGCCCCTGGCCGGAGCGGACGTCGTACTGCTCAATGAGCTTCTCGGCGTACTCCCGCACCGCCTTCTGGTCGATAAAGCCCATGTGCTGGAACTGAGGCTCCCGGAAGCGCTGGAGCACCATGTTCTGTTCCAGAGTAAAATCCAGCACCAGGCCGTGCTTATGGCGATCTTCGGGGATGTGGCTCATGTGCTCCCCCCGGCGGCGGATAGAGGCGTGGGAGATATCCTCGCCGCAGAGGGTGACGGTGCCGCCGGAGCTCTTCTCCAGGCCGGTCAGGCCATAGACCAGCTCGGTCTGGCCGTTGCCGTCGATGCCGGCGATGCAGAGGATCTCACCGGAGCGGGCCTGGAAGGAAACGTTGTTGACCGCGTTTTTCTTGTGGGCCTTGGAGGGGACGGTGAAGTCCTTCAGCTCCAGGATGGCCTCGCCGGGCTGGGCGGGGGTCTTGGTCACCTCCAGCTGCACCGGCCGGCCCACCATCATGTTGGACAGGGACTGCTTGTCGGTGTCCTTGGTGTCCACGGTGCCGATGTACTTGCCCTTGCGCAGAACGGTGACCCGGTCGGCCACCGCCATGATCTCGTTGAGCTTGTGGGAGATGAAGAGGATGCTCTTCCCCTCCTTGGCAAACTCCCGCATGGTGTCCATCAGCTCGTCGATCTCCTGGGGGGTGAGGACGGCGGTGGGCTCGTCGAAGATGAGGATCTCATTATCCCGGTAGAGCATCTTCAGGATCTCCACCCGCTGCTGCATGCCCACGGTGATGTCCTCCACCTTGGCGTCCAAGTCCACCTTCAGGCCGTAGCGCTCAGAGAGGGCCTCCACCTTTTTTCGGGCCTCCTTCTTCTGAAGAAAGCCCGCCTTGGTGGTCTCCGCGCCCAGAATGATGTTGTCCAGGACGGTGAAGACGTCAATGAGCTTGAAGTGCTGGTGCACCATGCCGATGCCCAGGGCGGTGGCGTCGTTGGGGTCGTTGATCTTGACCTCCTGGCCGTTTTTCTTGATCACGCCCTTCTCCGGCTGGTAGAGCCCGAACAGGACGCTCATCAGAGTGGATTTGCCCGCGCCGTTCTCCCCCAGCAGAGCGTGGATCTCCCCCCGCCGAAGCTGGAGGGTGATATCATCGTTTGCGATGATACCGGGGAACTCTTTGGTGATGTGGAGCATCTCAATGATGTTCTCAGCTTCCATAGTCCTCATCCCGCTTCCTGTCTAAAATATAAAAATCAGGCCGATATTTGTGCTTATACTTTAAACATTATAACGTAGAGACAGAAAAAAGACAAGCATTTCTCCCAAAAATGGCAGGAATACTACAGTAAAAAAACGGGAGGGACGCTTTCTGCGTCCCTCCCGTTTCAGAAACAGAAGGATCCAATTACAGGATGTTCAGCTTCAGGTTGGACCAATCCTGCTCCAGGCCGCTCTCGTAGTCAGCGTCCACAGACAGCTTGCCGGAGACCATATCGGCGAACATCGCCTCGTAGTCGGACACGGTGAAAGCCTCCATGCTCCAGGTGGCGGTGGGCAGGCCCACGGNGTCGTCCTNGGCNCNCAGAGAGGTGCCCTGGCCGCCNNTCTCGGCGAAGGTGCCGTCATAGACCTTGGCCACAGCCCACTGCACGGCGCTGGACAGACCCTTCATAGCGGAGGTCACCACAGCGTCGGACTCGAAGGACTGATCCACGTCCACACCCACGACNAAGCCGTCGTTGGCGGAGGCGGCGGCAGCGATGGACTGGAACATGGAACCNCCGCAGGCGAAGANGACCTCAGTGCCAGTGGTGTANCAGCCGTTGGCCATGGTCTGCAGCTNGGNGNANGCGNANAAGGNGGCGCCGTACTCCCAGGAGTAGTTGATCTCAACGTTGACGCCCATCTCAGCGGCAGCGGCGTTGGCGCCCTGAACGAAGCCATAGCCGAAGCGGCAGCAAGCGGGNTTNGNGNCGCCACCGCCACCGGTGAAGCCCAGCTTCTCAAAGCCTTCCTTCACCACAGCGTAACCGGCCAGGTAGCCGCTCTGCTCCTCCTGGAAGGAGATGCCGGCCACGTTGTCCAGGCCGATGGGGTAACCGTCGATGAACACGAAGGGCACGTCGGAGAACTCTGTGGCGGCGCGGGTCAGAGCGGCCTCCTGCATGAAGCCGGCGCACACCACCACCTTGGCGCCGCCGTCCACGGCGGCCTTCATGGCGTCGTAGCGGTNGTCGTCAGTGGCCTGGTCGCCGTTGGCGGGCTGATAGTACTTGTAGCTCAGGCCGTTGGCGTCGGCGTACAGCTTCACGCCGTCATAAGTACCCTGGTTGAAGGACTTGTCCTTCAGCTGGCCCACGTCGGTGATGAAGGCCACCTCGTACTTGCCGTCAGCAGAGGTCATGTTGTCGGGGATGTCGTCGGCGCTCTTCTCGGCGGGCTCGGCGGCCTGGCTCTCGGCAGGCTCGGCGGCCTGGGACTGAGCGGGCTCGGCGGCCTTGCTCTCCTCAGGGGCGGGCGTGGTGGCCGCGCCGCCGCCGCAGGCGGCCAGGCTGAGCATCATGGAACCGGACAGGAGCAGCGCAAGGAGCTTACTGGTCTTGTTCATTTCAGTATACCTTCCTTTCATTTTTACCCAGAATTGTTTCCCTCTGGTTTTCGCAAACCTATTATAGCGGTTTCCGGCGAAAAAAGCAATCCATTCTTTACAAAAGTGTTACAGAATTTTTTGTGAAAAAGAAACAATAAAAAGGAGAGGGCGCAGGCGCGTCCTCTCCCTCCCTTTTCGATCGTTTTAATAGCCCTCGCCCTGCTGCCCCTTCGCCAGCTTCACGATGCGGCTGGTGCCCAGCCGGTCAGCGCCCAGGGTGATGAAGTCCTCCGCGTCCTGGAGGGAGGAAATCCCCCCCGCCGCCTTGATCTTCACGTTTGGCCCCACATGGGCCTTGAACAGCTTCACATCCTCCCGGGTGGCCCCGGCGGTGGAGAAGCCGGTGGAGGTCTTGATATAGTCCGCCCCGGATTCGGTGACGATCTCGCACATTTTGATCTTCTCTTCCTCGGTGAGCAGGCAGGTCTCCACAATGACCTTCAAAATGCGGCCGGAGCAGCTCTGCTTCACCGCCTTGATCTCCTCCAGAAGGCGATCCCACCGCCGGCTCTTCACCCAGCCGATGTTGATGACCATGTCGATCTCGTCCGCCCCGTGGCGGATGGCGTTCTCGGTCTCGAAGACCTTCACAGCGGTGGTGGAGTAGCCGTTGGGGAAGCCGATGACGGTGCACACCTTCAGCTTGCCCGCCAGGTACTCGTCAGCCCGCTTCACAAAGGCAGGGGGGATACAGACGCTGGCGCAGCCATATGCCACGCCGTCGTCGCAGATCTCCTTGATCTGCTCCCAGGTGCACTCCTGCTTCAAAAGAGTGTGGTCACAGCGGCTCAGGATCTCGCAAANCTCCATACTATCTCTTCCTTTCTCGTAGGCGGTCGTTCTTATTCTATGCCTTTTGGGGGCGGCGGGTCATTTCAGAGCCCCACCAGCTCATATTCCCGAGTGCCCAGACCCAGCTTCTCAGCGTGGACGAGCCCCGCCTCCCAGTCGGTGTCCGGATGGGCCATGCGGAACACATCGTGGGTGTGGCCGGCCCCCTTCCCGGTATCCGCNGCGCTGCCGGGNATCACCGGNNGGCGGGTGGCGGCGTCCACACAGGCCTGATCCATGGCCACGGGATCAAAAGAGGCAAACATGCCCACGTCCGGGATGATGNGGATGTCGTTGCAGCTGTCGCAGTCGCACTCCGGGGACACGTCCACCAGCATATTGATGTGGAAGGAGGGCTTCCCCGCCAAAACGGCTTTAGTATACTCCGCGATCTTCTTGTTCATTACAGGCTTGGCCTCGTCCCACTTGGTCATGATGGCCCCCTTGGGGCAGTAGGCAATGCAGTAGCCGCAGCCCACGCAGTGCGCCTCGTCGATGACGGCCTTCCTATCCACCACATGAACGCCGTNGNTGGCGCAGTTTTTNACGCACATGCCGCAGCCGATGCACAGCTCCCGGTCGATCCTGGGCGTGCCGCTGCTGTGCATCTCCATCTTGCCCGCCTTGGAGCCGCAGCCCATGCCGATGTTCTTNAGCGCCCCGCCGAAGCCGGCGTTGATATGGCCCTTAAAATGGCTCAGGGAGATGATGATATCCGCCTCGGCGATGGCGGCGCCGATCTTGGCCTCCTTGACATACTCGCCACCCTCTACGGGGATGGAGCGCTCGTCAGTGCCCCGCAGTCCGTCGCCGATAATGGTGTGCACACCGGTGGCCAGCGGGTTATAGCCGTTCATGTAGGCCGCGTCCAGATGGCCCAGGGCGTTGTTGCGGTAGCCCACATACAGGGTGTTGCAGTCACACAGGAAGGGCTTGCCGCCCCTGGCCTTGATGTGGTCGCACAGCACTCTGGCGTACTGCTGGCGGAGGAAGGCCATGTTGCCCACCTCGCCGAAGTGTACCTTTACCGCCACAAACTTGTCTTTGAAGTCGATCTGGTCGATGCCCGCCTTGACGATGAGGCGCTCAAACTTCTCCAGCAGGCTGTCGCCCATGGCCACATGCATATCGGTAAAATAAACCTTTGATCCTGCCATAATAGTTTTTCCTTTCTATATGTTGATATTCCAAGCAGCCTGGCCGCTCAGCGCGGGCCGCCGTCTCCTTTTCCCCGGCCGGCCTTGACCGTCAGAAGGACAAAACTCACCAGCAAAAGTCCGCTGCAGACAAGACAGGCCCTCAGCCCCAGCGCCTCATAGGCGGGCACACCCGACGNGGCCCCAACGATGAAGACGGNGATCACGCCGTAATAGTCCACGGCGTTCCGCCCCGCCTTCCTGTCCCTTCTCTGCCAGCAGTGGAACAACTGCTCGGTGCCGCTTCGCAGGTCTCCGGTACACATGGTGGAGGCATAGGGATTCCCCTCCACCCGGCGGAAGCTCTCGATCTGCATGGCGCTGGTGAATGCCACCATGCAGTTGGCCAGCATATCCAGCTCCTTGGGCAGAAACGCCACTAAGGTCACCGCGGCGATCTCCATACCCAGGGTGGTCTGCCGCCAGCGCAGTCCACCCCGGCTCTCCAGCGCGGCCCGAATGGCCTCCGCGCCCCAGATCCCCAGGGCAAAGGACAGCACGGACACCAGGTAGGCCCCCGCCCGGGCATACTCCCCCTGGAGCAGACGGATCCCCAGAAGCACCATATTGCCGGTCTCCGCGTTGGCAAACACGCCGCCCCGGGCCAAATATGTATAGCCGTCCAGAAATCCTCCCGCCAGCGCCAGGAGCAGGCACAGAGAAAGGGCCTCCTCCGGCGGACGCCGCTCNATCTGCTCAGAAGCCAAGGCCCAACCCGCCGGTGATGTTCTTCATAGAGCTGGCGGCGTCGCTGTCCGCGGCCCGCAGAGCCTCGTTGACCGCGGCCACCACCATGTCCTGGAGCATCTCCACATCCTCGGGATCCACAGCCTCGGGGTCGATGGTCACCGAGACCACCTCCCGTTGTCCGTTGACCTGGGCGCTGACTACGCCGCCGCCGGCTGCGGCGGTGTATACCTTGGCGGCAAGCTCCTCCTGCATCTTGGCCATGTCGGCCTGCATCTTCTGGACTTGCTTCATCATATTCATGTTCATTCCGCCGCCGCCCATACCAAAGCCGCCGCGGTTATATCCCTTTGCCATAGCCGATCTCTCCTTACTCTTCCGTAATGATCCCATCCAGCTCTCCGCCGAGAGCCAGCAGGTCGTCCAGCTTGTCGTGCTGACCCGCCGCCGGAGCCTTGGGCTCCGGGGCCGTGCCCACGGTGACCACCGTGCGGTAGGGGCCGCCGGGCAGGGTCTTGGCCGCCTCGGTCACCGCCGCCAGAATACCCGGCTTGGAGATCATGCCCTTGATAAAGTCGTTTTGCGCCCACAAGGTGAGCAGAGGCCCGTCCACGGCTCCCTTCACCATGGACTTGTTGGACAGGAAGCTGTACTCGCCCATGGGCACCTTGCCCTTGAGCTTCACCACCAGCTCCGGCCAGAAATCGCCCAACCCGGCGCCGGAGCCCGTCTGAACGGGGCTCTCCGCCGCAGGCTCGGGCATGGCCGGGGGC
>CAJMXB010000032.1 GCA_905219705.1 Oscillospiraceae bacterium
GGCTGGCGCTGGCGCCTGCGCCGCCGGAGGGAGAAGCTCACCCAGGCCGACACCAACGCCGCCGTGCTGTGGGCCTGGCGCTGTCACCGCAGGCTCCAGAGCTGGGAAAGGGCCGGCAAAGTCCCGGAGGAGAAGGAGGCGCTGGATCAGAGCCTCGCCGCCCTGGCCCAAAAGGCCCGGTTCAGCCAGCACACCCTTTCTGAGGCGGAGCGGCAGCGCGCCCTCCAGCTGTTACAGCGGGAGGCAGAGCTCGTCGAAGCCGCTCTGCCCCCATGGAAGTCGGCCCTTTTCCGCCTTTGGCGGCGGATGGGCTGACCGGCAAAAGGACTTGACTTTTTGCGGGAATATAGTACTATTTTTATAAATTGGATACCCACACAAAGAGGAGGATCACGCCTTGAAAACCATCACCCTGGGCTCCACCGGCATCACCACCCCTCAGAACGCCTTCGGCGCCCTGCCCATCCAGCGGGCCGATATGGACACCGCCGTCGCCATTCNCCACAAGGCTCTGGAGGGCGGCTTTACCTTCTACGACACCGCCCGGGCCTATTCCGACAGTGAGGAGAAGCTGGGCCGGGCCTTTGCGGGCAAGCGGGATCAGATCATCCTGGCCACTAAGNCCATGGCGAAAACCCCGGACAAGTTCTGGGAGGAGCTGCACACCTCTCTGAAGCTGCTCAAGACCGACTACGTAGACATCTACCAGTTCCACTGCGTCAGCCAGTGTTACCGCCCCGGGGACGGCACCGGGATGTATGAGGCCATTCTGGAGGCCAAGGAGAAGGGTCTGATCCGCCACATCGGCATCACCGCCCACAAGATCGGTGTGGCCGAGGAGATCGTGGACAGCGGCCTCTATGAGACCCTCCAGTTCCCCTTCAGCTACCTGGCCTCCGANCGGGACATCGCCCTGGTGGAGCGGTGCAGGGAGAAAAACATGGGCTTTATCGCCATGAAGGGCCTGTCCGGCGGACTTCTCACCAACTCCAGGGCCTGCATGGCCTTCATGTCCCAGTACGACAACGTGCTGCCCATCTGGGGTATCCAGCGGGAGAGCGAGCTGGACGAGTGGCTCTCCTTCTTCCAGGAGACCCCCGCCCTCACTGGAGAGCTCCAGGCCGTCATCGACGCCGACCGCAAGGAGCTGCTGGGCGACTTCTGCCGGGGCTGCGGCTACTGCGCACCCTGCACCGTGGGCATCGTCATCAACCAGTGCGCCCGCATCTCCCAGATGATCCGCCGCTCCCCCTCCGCCGACTGGCTCTCCCCCCACTGGCAGGCCGAGATGGCCAAGGTGGATCAGTGTGTGGACTGCGGAGCGTGCATGAAGCGCTGCCCCTACGAGCTGAATATCCCCCAGCTGCTGCGCAAAAACCGGGAAGACTACATCGAGGTCTTGGCCGGAAGGCGTTCCATCAATTAAAAACCGCTGAATATCAGGAAACGCCCGCCGGGAACCAGGTTCCCGGCGGGCGTTTTTTCTTCCCCTTTCCGCGCTGCCGCGGCTCTTTTCAAGTTACCACAGGGTACACAGCACCTTGGCCACCTCGCCCCGAGTCATAAAGGCCAGGGGCCGCAGGGTGCCGTCCTCATAGCCCCCCACCACCTTCTGACCCACCAGGGTCTTCACGTAGCTCAGGGCCCAATCGGGGATCAGCGCGGCGTCGGTGAATCCGTCCACCTCCGCCTCGGCCCGGCCCTTGCCCTGGGTGCGGCCCAGGATGGTCATAGCCTCGGCGCGGTTGATGGTGGCGTTTGGATGGGCATAGAGCCCCGCCTCCTCCAGACTTCCCTTCACAATGTCCTCGGCGTACATGGCCTTCACCGCCGGGACAGCCCACTCTGGGATCTGGGCGGCGTCCACAAAGGGAAGCTCCACATCCTCATACTCGCCCAGGTCAAGGCGCATCCACCGGGCCGCCATAGTGAAAAACTCCGCCCGGGTGATGTTCTCGCCGGGGTTATACCAGGTCTCCTCCCCCACAGGCACGCCGGTGGTGATGCCCTGCTGGTAGAGGTACTTGGCGTAGGGCAGGGCCCAGTGGTCGCTCATGTCCCCGAAGGGGTCGGGGCTGTCTCCCAGCAGCTCCCGGGTGCCCTGGCCCACATTGCCGCTGGCATCCACGGCGGTGACGGTGATCCGGTGGGTGGCCTCCCCGGCCTCCGGCAGGGTGGCCGTGAGGGTACCGGAGGCGGCGTTCCACTGGAAGTCCANCCCCCAGCCGTCATAGGTGAGCTTGATGTTGGCCTTGGAGAGGCCGCGGTCTACGNTGTCGCTGACCGAGGCGGNGAGCTTGCNGCCCTGAACGGTAAGGGTGACGGTGGGGGCGGTAAAGTCCTCCAGAGCCTCGTTGGCGGTGGTGAGCTGATCCAGCCACACCGTGCCCGCGGCCTTCTCGCCGCCGCCATAGATGAGGCGCAGGCCGCTGAGCTTCCGCGCCCCCTCCGGGATGGGCGTCAGCATGTGCTCCCAGTCTGTGAAGTCCAGCGTGCACACCGGGGCCAGGAGCTCCTCCCCACTGTCATCGGTGAAGGCGGCAAACAGCTCGTTGCCGGAGCCATCTCCCTTCACCCACAGGCNCAGGTGGTTCTCCCCGGCGGAGAGGGTCAGCTCGGTGTCCACCCCGGCAGAGCCCATGGCGTCCAGGGCGTAGTCCAGCCGCAGACTGCGGCGGCCCGTGCGCACCTGGGCCAGCTCGGTCTCCAGCGCGGCGGTGACGGTATCGGTGGAGGTAAAGCGGTTCTCCTCCCCCTCAAAGTCGATAAGCGGCAGGATGTGGCCCGCCACATTCACCGGCAGGACGGCCGTCCGCTCGCCGGCGGTGACTCGCAGCTCGCCGGAGGCGCTCTTCCCGGCGGCGGTGAAGAGGCCGTCGGCAGTGACGGCGCCCACCTCCGGGTCACATTCCCAGGTATAGCACTCGTCCCGNCTCAGCGGGGTCAGGNCCCGCCAGAGGGCGGAGGCGGTGAGGGAGATGGTCTCCCCCGGTTCCAGGGAGATGGCGCCCAAAACGCCGCCGGTGGCCTCATTGATGACCTGGATGCGGTCGGGGGTCGCCACGGTGGTCACATTGGCCTGACCGGTGAGGGCCCCGGACGTGGCGGTGATCGTGGTGGAGCCCGCCGCTCCGGCGGCGAAATGACCGTCGGCGGTGAGCACGCCGGGGCCGTCGGCGGTATAGACCGCCTCCCGGGGCGTTCCCTCCATGGCGTACCAGGCGGTGTCCAGATAGGCGGCGGAAAAGGCGGCGTCCATGCCGGACAGGAGCAGGGTATCGCCAGGGGTGAGCCAGAGGGCCCCCGGCTCCCCGGTGGGCTTGAGCGCCGTGGTGAGGAACAGGGCGGTGGAATTTTTCCGCTCCGCGCCGTCAGAGGGGCTGTTGACCACCGTCATGGCGCTCTGGGTGGGGTCGGTGACCCCCAGGGTGGTGGAGCCGCCCCCGTCCNGGCCCACCNCCTCCACACAGCCCAGCTCCAGAAGGCGCATGGCCACCTGGGTGCAGGTGGCTCCCACGCTCAGGCCGGGCTGCTTGCCGTCGATGGTATAGAAAATGACCGTGCCGTCCGCCTTCACACCCACCGCGGTGCGGGCGGTGCGCTCGGTGGAGAGGTTGGGGCCCAGCTGGCCGTTGTCCAGCAGGCGGTACATGGCCCCCAGGGCCTCTGTCGCCTCATTCCAGCGGGCGTCCGCGCTGGTGACGTCGATGGTCACCTCGTCCCCCGTCTGGAGGGCCCGGAGCATGTTGAGGGTGCCCTCGTCGTCCTGGCCGTTCATGGTGAGGACGAAGGAGCCCTCCGGAATGGGATTGGCCCCGGCGGCCTCAGTGACGTAGTCCACCACACAATTGACCCGTCCGCCGATGCGCAGCTCCTTGGAGACCGTCAGCACCTGGCCGNNGGGGNTTTCCTNAGCGGGAACCGTCTCTCCCACCCCCTCCTCCACCGGGTGGAGGATCACGTCTACGCCGGGAGAGGTGTTCTGGGTGCTCTCCCCAAAGTCCTCTGTGAGCAGGGTCAGGCCGCCCCCGTCCACAGAACGGATCTGACGCACTTTGTTCACCCCGCCGAAAACAGTGACCGGCATCCCGAAGAGGGTGGCGGTGATCTGAANGTTTGGCGTGCCTACAAAGGCGGTGCCATCGGCGCGNAAGCCCACNGCNGAATGGTAGGATGAGGAGGAGCGCAGGATCCCCCCGGTGACCACCAGCCCCAGGGGCTGACCGGTGGTGAGGACATAGAAGTCACCGTTGGAGCCTTCCACCACCCGCTTNCCGGCGGCCTCCAGCTTCTGGGCCATGGCAGTGAGGGTGGCGCGCTGGAGCACATTGTCTCCGTATGCCACTGTGGGCGTGACCGCCTCATTGGGAAGGTAGGTCACATACCGCTCCGTGCGCAGGTCGGAATATGTATCGCTCCAGAACCAGCCGGTATGCAGGGCCGCGCCCNCCGACAGGGGCCGGCCGGCAGTNTGGAGGTCATGTCCCAGGGCGTCTGAGGCCAGGGCGGCCTGTCCCGTCAAAAGCGACAGGCACACACCCGCCGCGAAAAGTCTTTTCTTCCAGTGTCTCATGGTTCCTCCTATCAGCAGAAAGAAAGCGCACCGGGCTTGCCCCGGCACGCTTTCTATCATAGCATATTTCCCCGAATGTGTAAACGGCCGGGGGCCAAATGGGAAATTTTTCACTTCCCCCGCGGGGCTCTCTTCCCGGCCCCGTCCCCGTCTTATTTCTCCTTCAAAAACGTCCCCTCCGCCCGGAGCTTGGGCAGGGTGTTCTCCAGAGTGGCCGCCTCCTGAATGACCATCAGGTCGCCGATGAGCTGGTTGGAGATCAGAAAGCCCCTGGCCGTCAGGTGCCAGCGGCGATCCCGCTTGGCCGCCCAGCCCTGGCGCTCGTACTCCTCCAGCTTCTGCTCCAGGGGGTCGAAGTTCATGGAGAACTCCCGGCGGTACTCCCACTCCTCGATCCCCCGAACGGTGCGCAGGCGCAGCATCAGGTACTCGCCCCCCCGCTCCCGCCGGGGGATGAGTTCCGACTCGTCAATGACGCTCCCGCCGCCCAGGATGCCGCCCACATACTTGTCCAGATCCCGCACGAAGGAGTAGCGGCGCCCGCCAAAGTCGGAGTGGGCAGCGGGCCCAAAGCCCAGATAGGGCTTGCCCATCCAATATTTCAGGTTGTGCCGGGACTGGAAGCCTGGCTTGGCGAAATTGGAGATCTCATACTGGGGATAGCCCGCCGCCTCCAGCCGCTCCACCATCCACAGGTACATGTCGGCCTGAAGGTCGTCGTCAGGGAGGATCTCCCCCCGGGTGACCCGTCCGTCCAGGGCTGTGCCCGGCTCCACCTTCAGCCCGTAGCAGGACAGATGCTCCGGCTCCAGCGCCAGAGCGGCCTCTACGCTTTTTTGCCAGCTGGCCATGGTCTGGCCGGGCAGGCCGTAGATCAAGTCCAGGGAGAGGTTTTTGAACCGGGCCCGGCGGGCGTCGGCAACCGCCTGGGTCACCTGGGCAAAGTCGTGGAGCCGGTGGACGGCGTGGAGCTCTCCATCGCAGGCCGACTGCATCCCCAGGCTCAGCCGGTTCACTCCCGCCCGGCGGATGGCGGACAGGAGCTTTCGGTCGGCGCTTTCGGGGTTGGCCTCACAGGTGATCTCCGCATCCCGGGTCACCTCAAAGCGGCGCTTCACTTCCTTGATCAGCGCCGTCAGCCGCTTGCCTCCAAAGACGGTGGGGGTGCCCCCGCCGATATAGACCGTATCCACCTGCCAGCCCTTGGCCAGGGNNNCCGCCNCCCTGATATGGGCGGTAAGGGCCTNCAGATAGCCGTCCATAGCCCCCTCCCGGTCGGGGAGGGAGTAGAAATCGCAGTAATCGCACTTGGCCCTGCAAAAGGGGATGTGGATATAGACGCCCAGTTTTTCGCCCATGGCACAGCACCTCGCCCATCACAGTGAACTTTTCCTGCTCACATTATACTCTATTTCTCTCCATTTGCAGAGTTCCTTTTCTATCCCGCTCCCTTCGTATGTGCAATATGTATAATTTTTTCGCATAATGTTGGANATTTATTGTAATCTTGACAGTGCTTTCTCTGCGTGTTACAATGTTTTATGCCGAATATGTTTCGGCCGGCGGTGCGTTTTGTTGTGTTGCGCAAAACCGCCAGATCAATGAGAAAGGAGGGAAAAGTATGGAAAGAACCGATCCCAGATACCACAACTTTGTCCAGATCCTCCATGAGGAGCTGATCCCCGCCATGGGCTGTACCGAGCCTATCTCGCTGGCCTATGGCGCCGCCAAGGCCCGGGAGGTGCTGGGCAAAGAGCCGGAAAAGGTGCTGGTGGAAGCCAGCGGCAATATCATCAAGAACGTCAAAAGCGTGGTGGTGCCCAACACCGGTGGACTCAAGGGCATTGAGGCCGCCGCGGCCGCGGGCATTGTCGCCGGACGCTCTGAAAAAGTCCTTGAGGTCATTGCCGAGGTCTCCGACGAGCAGCAAAAGGCCATCCGCGCCTACATGGACACCCATGAGATCAAGGTGCGTCCCGCCGAGGGCGATGTGGTATTCGACATCNTCCTCACCATGACCGCCGGCAGCGACAGCGTCAAGCTGCGCATCAGCGACTACCACACCAACATCGTCCTCATTGAGAAGAACGGTGTGGTGCTCCAGTCCGCCGGAGAGACCACCGTCGCCGGAGACGCCCAGGGCCTTACCGACCACGGCTGCCTGTCGGTGGAGGCCATCGTGGACTTCATCGAGACCATGGATGTGGAAGACGTCCGTGAGATGGTGGAGCGTCAGATCGAGTACAACTACGCCATTGCCCAGGAGGGCATGACCCACGACTACGGCGCCAATGTGGGCAAAGTGCTGAAGAAGAACTATGGCGAGGNCGTGAAGTTCCGCGCCCGGTACATGGCCGCCGCGGGCTCTGACGCCCGGATGAACGGCTGTGAGATGCCGGTCATCATCGTCTCCGGCAGCGGCAACCAGGGCATNACCGNNTCAGTTCNTGTCATCGAGTACGCCAAGGAGCTGAAGGTCTCCCAGGAGAAGATGCTCCGGGCCGTCACCCTCAGCGACCTGCTGGCTGTGCACATGAAGACGGGCATCGGCCGGCTGAGCGCCTACTGCGGCGCAGTCTGCNCCGGGTGCGCCGCCGGCGCGGCCATCGCCTGGCTCAACGGCGGNGGCCTGCGGGAGATCTCTCACACCCTGGTCAATGCCCTGGCCACCATCTCCGGCATGGTCTGCGACGGGGCCAAGGCCTCCTGCGCGGCCAAGATCGCCGCCTCNGTGGACGCCGGCATCATGGGCTGGCAGATGATCCTGGACGGTCAGCAGTTCTACGGCGGCGACGGCATCGTCACCAAGGGTGTGGAGAACACCATTGNCAACGTGGGCCGTTTGGGCCGTGTGGGCATGCGGGAGACCGACCAGGAGATCCTGCGCATCATGACCGGCCAGCCCGATCCCCAGTGAGACTCTTTCCCCTGCACGGACGCTGAAAGTCGGATTTCAGCGCCCATACGCATGGGACAACTTTGCCCCACGTATGCTGGGGAAGAGATCCTTTCCCCCGCGGCAGNAGCGNCGCGGGTCATTTAACATCTGGATCCAACCGGATCCAACATTCGACGGGAGGAAAATTTTTTATGGCTACTGAGAAGAAAGGCATGAGTCTGCCTCTAANGCTCCTCATCGGCATCGTAGTCGGCATCCTTCTGGGTCTGTTTCTGCCTGAGCGCGTCATGACCATTGTGGTCACCCTGAAGTACGTGCTCAACCAGCTCATTATGTTCTGTGTGCCCCTGATCGTCATCGGCTTCATCGCCCCCTCCATCACCAAGATGGGCTCCAACGCCANCCGGATNCTGGNGGTGGCCATTATTGTGGCCTACGTCAGCACAGTCCTGGCCACGCTTATGAGCATGGTGGCCGGCTACATCCTGGTGCCCCATCTGCCCATCGCCTCCACCATGGANGGGCTGATGGAACTGCCCGGCGTGGCCTTCCAGTTGGACATTCCCCAGATCATGCCCGTGATGAGCGCCCTGGTCTTCTCCGTCCTCATCGGCCTGGCCGCCGTATGGACGAAGGCCAAGACCATCACCGCGGTGCTCCAGGAGTTCCAGAACATCGTGCTGAGCGTGGTGAAGAAGATCGTTATTCCCATCCTGCCCTTCTTCATCGCCCTGACCTTCTGCGGCCTGAGCTACGACGGCACCATCACCAAGCAGTTCCCCGCCTTCCTGCTGGCCATCGTCATCGTCATGGCGGGCCACTACATCTGGATGGCTGTCCTCTACGGCTTCGCCGGCGCCTACTCNGGCCGGAACGCCATTGNGGTCGTCAAGCACTACGGCCCCGCCTACCTGACGGCTGTGGGCACCATGTCCTCCGCCGCCACCCTGGCTGTGGCCCTGGACTGCGCCCGGAAGAGCTCGGTTCTGCGCTCCGACATGGTGGAGTTCGGCATCCCCCTGTTTGCCAACATCCACCTGTGCGGCTCCGCCCTCACGGAGACCTTCTTCGTGATGATCGTCTCCAAGGTGCTCTACGGCCNGCTTCCCAATCCGGGCAGCATGGTTCTGTTCATCCTGCTGCTGGGCATCTTCGCCATCGGCGCCCCCGGCGTCCCCGGCGGCACGGTGATGGCCTCCCTGGGCCTCATCACCGGCGTGCTGGGCTTCGACGGCGACGGCACCGCCCTGATGCTGGCCATCTTCGCCCTGCAGGACAGCTTCGGCACCGCCTGCAACGTCACTGGCGACGGCGCCCTGACCCTGATCCTCACCGGCTATGCCGAGAAGCACGCTGTGAAGGAGCAGGCCATTTCTGTGGAGCTCTGATTTTCTCAGTTTATACACAACCACCGCAAAGCCGCCCGGCGATTCTTCGCCGGGCGGCTGTTTTATTGACTTCCCCGCCCAACTGTGGTAAATATGAGGAAACCCCCAAAAGAAAGGCAGGCGTCCCCCATGCGGTATCTGGAATTTCCCGTCACACCGGAAGAGGAAGGCAAACGGGTGGACGCCATTCTGCGGCGGCACGGGCTGTCCACCTCCGCCGTCCGCCGCGCCAAGCGCCGGGAGCACGGGCTTTTGGTGGATGGGGAGGACATCTACACCAGCTATCTCGTCCATCCCGGCCAGGTGGTGGCCATCCTGGCGGACGACAAAGCCCCCTCCGGCATCACCCCCAACGACGGGCCTGTGGAGATCCTCTATGAGGACGATGACCTGCNGGTGGTGGACAAACCGGCCGGTCTGGCGGTGCACCCTTGCGCCGGCAGCTGGGAGGATTCTCTGGGCGCCCGGCTGGTACACTATTATCAAACCATCGGCCTGGCCGCCGATTTCCACCCAGTCCACCGGCTGGACAAGGGTACCTCGGGGCTCATGGTGGTGGCCAAGCACCCTGCCGCCCAGCACGCCCTCACCGCCCAGCTCCACTCTGGAAGCTTTCTGCGGGAGTATCTGGCGGTGTGCGAGGGCTGCCCCTCCCCCCTCTCAGGGGTCATCGACGCTCCCCTGGGCCGGACTGACGACTCCTACATCCGCCAGCAGGTACGCCCCGACGGGAAGCGCGCCCGGACTCACTACGCGGTGGCAGAGCGGGGCGCGCGGTTCTCCCTGGTGCGGCTGGTGCTGGAGACCGGCCGCACCCACCAGATCCGGGTCCACATGGCCTATGTGGGCCATCCCCTGGCCGGAGATTTCCTTTACGGCACCGAGGACGCCGACCTGATCCCCCGCCCCGCCCTCCACTCCGCTCAGCTTGAATTATGTCAACCATTCACCGGAGAAAAGCTGTCCTTCGCCTCTCCCCTCCCCACCGACATGGCCCGGCTCATGACTTTGTGAGCCGGGTCAAATTTTACTTTTTCCGCTACCGCTTCCCGCCGTAGGGAAAACCCATTTCCCCGCCCTTGCGCCATATTGACAAATTCCATAAAAGAAGGTAAATTTAACTTAGCTGCGACTGCCAAAAATTTTTACAAAGNGGAAATGTAATGTGAGAAAACGCGTTTTATCTACCCTGCTGGCCCTGACCATGGTCTTCGCCCTGGTTCCCGCCAGCCTCACCGCCCAAGCGGCCGAGGTAAAGGAGATCAACCTCTTCGGCATCGGCGACTTCGGCGGCGCCCTGGACGACAGCGGCAAGCCCACCGGCAACCCCGGCGGCGCCCGTGTCGTTGGAGCCATGAAGGCCCTGACCGCCGAGGCCGCCAACCCCATCGTGGTCACCGGCGGCACCATCTACACCGGCTCCGCCATCTCTGAGACCAACCACGGCAAGCCGGTCAATGAGATGCTCAAGGCCATGGGCGTCCAGTACGCCAGCGTGGGCAACCACGATTTTGACTGGTCCAACATCGACACCCGGGACGAGGTCTTCAACACCTGGCAGACCGAGGGCGGCTTTACCTTCCTCAACGCCAACGTCTACTACACCCAGGGGGACAAGGCCGGTCAGCGGGTCTTTACCCCCTATGCCACCCAGACCGTGGACGGGGTCAAGATCGTNTTCTTNGGCGTNATCGNCGAGGACAATATGTCCGCCATCTCCGCTCTGAACACCGAGGGCATCGAGTTCCGCCCCGCCACCGAAGCGGGCATTGAGATGGCCAAGCTGCTCCGCAGCGAGGAGAAGTGCGACGTGGTCATCGCGCTGGCCCACGTGGCCAGTGTCCAGGACGCCCCCTATGACCTGGACGCCACCGTCAATGGCGGCATCGGCCCCTTTATTGAGGCTGTCAACGCCGCCTGCAAGGAGGCCGGCGTGAAGGGCCTGGACGGCGTTATGGGCAGCCAGACCACCGCTCCCTGCCTGGCCGTCATTGACGGCACGGCCGTGGTCAAGGCCCAGAACTACNGCAGGTTTATCNACNAGCTCAATATCAAGGTGGAGGGCGACAAGGTCACCGTCACCCCCTCTCTCCATCCTCTGNCCCAGATCACCATGAAGGACGGAGAGGAGACGGTCTCCCTCTTCGGCACCGACGAGACCACCCGGGAGAGCCAGCCCGAGGACGCCGCCTTCAAGGCCGTCTATGACGAGTATAACGACATCCTCACCATGCTCATGGACGCCCCCCGGGGCACTGCCGACGCCCACTTCAGNTANGCCGANNGGGAGGATCGCTTCAACTATCAGAAGTGGTATCTCCGCCAGAATTGGTACTATGTCAACGAGGTCTACGGTGAGCCCATCGTGGCCTACTTCCAGAACACCGGCGGCATCCGCAACATCGGCGAGGCCGTTGTGGAGCCCGGCGACGAGCTGGCCCTGCGGCTTCTCTACACCGTGGCCCCCTTTGATAANTACATNGTCACCATGGACATGACCGGCAAGGACATCAAGACCCTTCTCGCCGGCGAGAGCCAGTATGGCAAGTACACCAGCCTCATGCAGTACGGCCTGGACGTGACCTACGCCGCCGGCGAGTTTGAGGCCAACGGCGAGGTGGAGAGCGTCAAGCTCAACGGCCAGGAGCTGGAGGACGAGGCGGTCTATCACATTGCCTGCAACACCTTCCTCTACCCCGGCCCCGGCGACAGCATGGACTTCTCCGCCGGCCAGAACGCCAAGAACATCAACGTCATCAACCGCAACGCCGTGCTGGGCGCCCTGCTCCACCAGAGCGCCGCGGTGAAGGANGACGCCTTCGCCGTGACCTATGACACCGCCACCGTGGGCGCCGTTACCGTCCCCACCTACAACGCCAAGGCCACCGTGACCTTCGCTGACAGCGAGCAGGCCCTCTCCGTGGGCCGCAACGAGGTGAAGGTCACCGTCACCTCCCCCTACACCGACCCCTACGCCACCCCCGCCGAGGTGAGCAATGACTGCACCGTCGCCGTCATCCGGGAGTACGCCGACCAGGACGTCATTCCCGCCGACGTGGTCGACGCCGTCACCCCCCTCACCGTGAAGGGCATCTTCCAGGGCAACGACGAGGGCAAGTTCAACGCCGGCGACACCCTGACCATGGATCAGATGTCCGTCATCCTGGCCCGGGCCTGCGGCGCCGACCTGACAAACGTGGACACCACCCTCGTCCACGGCGAGGTGGCCGACTGGGCCGCCCCCAGCGTGGCTTGGCTCATTGAGAACATCTGGCCCGACATGTGCGAGCCCGAGTATGACGAGGCGGGCAACATCACCGGCTACGGCGCCTATCTGGGCTTCGCCGTCTATGGCGCCGNGGGCCTGACCAACGAGCTGGCCGCCCTGGCCCAGTACCTGGGTGCGGAGATCGACGCCGCCGCCCTGGTGGAGAGCGCTGGGCTGGAGCCCAACGCCAACATCACCCGGGGCCAGGTGGCCGTCATCCTGGCTCAGCTGCTGGACGCGTAAGCCGTACCCCTTGCCTATAAAAAAAGGCCGCCCTTCCCACCGGGAAGGGCGGCCTCTTTTTCCTTTTCACTCTTCAGGGCTCATAAGGGCCTTGGCCGCTTTCGCCTCATCTCTGGCCCGGTAGTCGGCCTCCTTGGCCTCAATGCTCTCCGCCGTCTTGGCCGGCAGCGTGGACAGATAGGCTTGGATCCCCTTGGCCGTTCCTTGGGCCAGCTTCTCCTGATAGTCCGGATCCACAAGCTTCACCAGCTCCTCATGGCAGGACATAAAGCCGGTCTCCAGCAGGGCGGCGGGCATGTAGGTCTCCCGCAGCACCACGTAATCGTTNGTNAGCAGGCCCCGGTCGATGGAGCCCGCCGCGGCGACCACCGCTGACTGGATCATCCGCGCCAGCCGCTCCCCCTCCTTGCTGCCGGGATAGGAGTAGGTAAAGGTGCCCTGGAAGGCCCGGTTGGTGACACTGGCGTTGGCGTGGATGGAGACGAAGATGTCCCCCCGCACCGCGTTGGCGATGTCACAGCGGTCATAGAGATCCATGTACTCGTCCCCAGTCCGGGTAAAGACCACATTGTAGCCCTTCTCCCGCAGCAGCTGCCCCACCCGCAGGGTGATGGGCAGGGTGAGGTCCTTTTCCATGACCTCCTCATAGACGGCCCCGGAGGCGCTGCCCCCATGGCCCGCGTCCAGAACCACGGTAAAGGCCATGGCGTCCTCCGGCTCCTCCACCGACACCGGGGGCCGGCCCGTCTCCGAGGGGAAGGTCTGGATGATAATGGACTGCCGCTGCCTGTCCGTCATGANGAGCAGGTTTTCCTCCATGGAACAGCCCTTGGCCAGATCCAGCACCACCCGGGTAGTGCCGGCCCAGTCGGGATAAAGGTCTGTGCCGTGCTGGGCACAGCGCACCCGCTCCACCGTGGGATTCTCCGGCGCCATACTGCCGTCCTTCCCCGTGCCGATGACAAAGCCCTGCAAGTCGATGGCCACCCGGTCGCCCAAATCAACGACGGTGTACCGGGGTTCCCGGTTCAGCCGCAGGGTGATGCTNTGGGCGTTGTCGTCGCTCTCCACGCGCAGGAGCAGTCCGTCGGCGGCCTTGGGCCCCTCCGGCTCCGGTATGAGCCAGGGCNCGGTGATGGAGGCGGCAAAGTCGGCATTGCTCCAGTCCACCTGGGCGTGGAGCTGCTCGGAGACAAACCGCAGGGGCACCAGCGTCCGCTCCACCCCGTCATACTTGGCCACGCAGGCCGGCACAGCGCCGGGCAGAGCCACGCTCTGGCCGTTGACCACCGCTGTGGCGGAGCCCAGGGTGAGTACGATGGTGTCCGCATCGTTGAAGATGACCACCTGGCGGGTCTCCTTCATCCACAGCACCGTGGCCCCCAGCGCCTCGGCAACAGGCCGCACGGGCACCAGCGTGCGGCCGTCCCAGCCGTTCACCGTGCGGATGACCCCCGGCACATNCAGCTCCAGCGCCTCGCCGTTGAGGCTGACCTCCACCTGGCGCGTCNGGGAAGGCTCCTCATAGCGGCCCAGGGCCTCGTCGTGGAACTGAACGGATATGTAGTTGGCCTCTTTGGCGGCCCGGACGGGCCCGGCCCCTGCCATCAGCAGGACAAGGGCGCAGAAAAAAGCGAGATATCTTTTCATGGATAAACTCCTTGCGGTTGCGGCAGTTTTCCCTCCCATTCTACCCCATCCCCGCCTCGCCGTCAATAAAACAGCCGGANTTTAGTTTACATAATTTTTACCAGCTTTGGAATCACCGCCCTTGTTTTTTTCCTGCTTCTGTGGTATGATGAAAAAACAGGAAAGGGAGGCGTGTACATGAAGATCCAGGAATCGGGCGAGGACTATCTGGAGGCCATTCTGGCGCTCAAGCAGGAGACCGGGCTTGTCCACGCCATCGACGTAGCCCACCGCTTGGGTTTTTCCAAGCCCAGCGTCAGCCGGGCCATGAAGCTGCTCCGGGAGGACGGGGAGATCACCGNGGACGCCGACGGCGCCATTGAGCTGACCGACAAGGGCCGGGAGATCGCTGAGCGCATCTACGAGCGGCACCGTCTGCTCACCCTCTGGTTTACCGAGCTTGGCGTCAGCGAAGCCCAGGCCGCCGTGGACGCCTGCCGGGTGGAGCACGACGTCAGCGCCGAGACCTTCCAGAGGCTGAAGGAGCACTTTTCCTCCCTGTGAGCTTCTTCCCAAAAAAGTGCCGAAAAAGGGCTTGACNAAAATAGGGCGGCTATGGTAACATATCTCTTGCGCTGAACGGCGCAATAGAACGCACGAGTGGTGGAATTGGTAGACNCGCCGGCTTCAGGTGCCGGTGTTCGCAAGGACGTGTGGGTTCGAGTCCCACCTCGTGCACCAAAGGAAAAATCCTCAACCGAAAGGTTGGGGATTTTTTTGATATTTGGATGAGACGGGAATGTTTGGCAGCATCAGCGACGACGCCATCGCCGCGGCGAAGGGCCGCAGCTACCAGGACGTGACGAGCCTGAAGGATCCCATGGCGGGAATAGGGGGAGAGGTATTCGCCCCTTTTGAAGGCCCCGCGGCTGACGCGCTGACGCTTGACTATCCGGGGCAGCCGCGGGAGGAAGACGGCAAATTTACCTTTGGAAAACTGGGGAAAGGGTCAAAGTCTTCCTTGAAGAAACGCCCCAAAGGTGCTAAAATGAGCAAGAAGGAAGCACATCGGGTGAGCAGCGGGATCCTAACGGATCACCNGACCTGGAAACCGGGAGAGTTGCACAGCTATTTTTTCGATTCGTACTATTACACTTTCACGGTGAAGGGGCCTGGAGAGTACAAATTTTCCAGGCGATTGAAGATAATGGGAAATGAAGGGAAAATTGACGCGATAGAGAGGGAGCTATATGGATGAATTAACGGCATTGGAGAAAAAAGTTGTTGAGGTAGGAAAGAGAGATTCTGCTGAAAAAGATCTTATTATTTGCGATGTTCTTGCAATCGGGGAATATGATTTAGAAGAGGCAGTACAAAACTATCTCAATGACCATCCCAACGCAACATTTGCAGAACTGGATCAATTCATCTGTGACCTTTGCCCGCCTCTTGAGATCGTGGGCGATGACGAGATGGACAGGGAAGAGGAATAAATAAACCAAAAGAGAAAGCACAGAGCCTTTGGCCTGTGCTTTTCTTATGCCCATTTTCAGGGGGTAAGCCATGAATGAATATGAGAAGCGCCTGATCCGGCTTTACCTGAAGACTGAAACTGAGATCATCAATGAGATCGCCCGGCGGCGAAAATCGACCGGTTTCAAAACTTCTTTACATTTTTTGCCGTCGGTGTATAATAATATCCAACAGAAGGTGTGAGGCGATCGTGTATGAAGGGCTTGAAGAAGTATAAAACCTCCCTGATCGGGATGGGCTGCTTGTTCTGCGGCGACATTCTCGCCCTGATCCTATACCTCTGCTGCCTGTATGCCCAGGGGAACGGCGGCGGAGGAGTGGCGCTGGAGATCATCGCAAATATTTTGATCGTTTTGATCTCCGTGCTGTCCACCTCCATCATCTCCGTGCCGCTGATTGAGGTGCNGGGAAAAAACACGCTGTGCCAGCAGCTGCTGACCGGCGATGTGCTGCGCACGCCCCAGCTTTTCGACTCCCTGACCGACGAGCAGAAGGGAGATGTGCTGCAGACCCTGGAGTCCGCCGTGTATTTTGATTCTGACCCCGCAAAGGGAGACATGTACGCCAGTATCCGCAGGAAAATAAACAACCAGTCCCTGAAAGCGGACTACTACTTCACCTCCTGCGAATATAGTGTACGGTGCTCCGTTGAGGGAGATTTCATTCGAAAGACCATTTTGAAGAAAACCAGCATCCTGTCCTACAAGCCCATGACCCTTTCCGATTTTCCCCTGTGCATCACCTCTTTTCCCGAGATCGAAAATCAGGACTTTCTGCAGGTCTCTCTTCTGAAGGTAAACGGCCGGGACTGCAGTCTGGAGGACGACATCCGCTCGGAAAAAACCAAGCTCACCGATCCGCTGCCCAAAAAAAGCGGATATACCGCGACCATGAAGCATTTGTACGCCCGCACCCTCTCCCTGACTCCCACAAAGCCGGCCGTGGTGGAGGTGGAATACACCACCGTCGTGCCCAAAAACGACAAATCCTACATCTGCCGGGTCAGCGCCCCCTGCCGGAAATTCAAATTCCATTTCGATATGGATGGGGAAAACAAGGATCAATACCGGGTCGCCCTGAGCGCCTTCGGCTTTATTGACGACGGAAATTCCTCCTTTAATCATCACGACGACACCCCCTCCGCCTCCATCGAGCTCAACGACTGGATCTTTACCCAGGACGGCGTAGCGNTCACCATTCTCGAAAAAAGTTTGGTTCCCGCCGGGGCGCAGTAGAATTTTCTTGACAATGGGCATAATATGATTTAGAATTTAACCAGAAAGGAGTGTTTGAGATGGTCAAGCTCCATAGAAATATGTACGAGGAGGATTGGATCTGATCCTCTCCTCTGTATAAACGGGATCACATGGGCAGCGTGGCTTACACGCTGCCCATTTATTTTGTCCGGAAGCGCGCCGCCGGCCTTTCATTGCGGCGTCCGGGCAAAAAAAGAGGCCGGGGAGCCCAGCTCCCCGGCCTCTTTTTTTCACTCTACCTCCGGAAGTCCCGCCATGCTGGTCAGCAGGGACAGGATCCCCGCCACCGCCGAGGCGCTGACCACCGCCGGCGAGTTGACCTCCCCCATGACCGCCGCTGTGCCAATGGTCGCGGCGGCGGTCTGAGCCACCGTTTTCACCGCCCGGACGCCCGCCGCCCGGAACCACGCTTTCCAATATTGATCCATCCTGTTCCCCTCCATCTATTTATGGTCGTCCTCCAAATTGGCAAGGCGGCGGTTCACCGCCTTGATCTGCTCCTCCAGAACCGGCACCCGCTGGGCAAAGTTGTTGTGCGCTCGCACCTCCCTCGTCAGCTCCTCCAGCTTGGTATCGGTGACGGCCTGGGCTCTGCTGTTGGCAATGAGCACCCCCGCCAGGGTCATCGAGCCTGTGATGACCGCCGCAATGACAGCTTCCATCGCCCCGGCCCCCTCACGCTCTTCCGCCGGGGCCGCCAAAAAGCCCCAGCCTGTCCATCCATACCAGGGGCTGGAGGTTCTGCTCCCAGACCCCCGCCGCTCCGGTCTCATCCATTTTGATCACCCCGTTATTGATGGCCCTGGTCGCCNCCGCCTGGGCCCAGGCCGGCATCTCCGCCACATACCTGTAGATCTTCATATTTTCTTCCTCCGTCTCCCGCCGGGCCGCCCCGGCGGCATAGTCGGGGCAGCAGTAGCCCCGGATGTACCTGCCGTCCACCCGCATCTCCCGCAGCCCCACCCGGCTGTCCGAGCCCATGTTTCCCTCCATCACACAGATGGTCTCTCCCGCGGTATCCACCACCATGCCCACATGGTTGGGCGCCTTGGCACAGTCTCCCCTGCCGTCGTCGTCCCAGGCGTAGAGCATCAGGTCGCCGACCTGGGGGCGGTAGGCGTCGTCCTCCACCCACCGGCCCAGGGCCTTGTAGCGCTTGATGAGCTCTCCGCAGGAGCACTCCGGGGGCATGATGTCCGTCAGCCCCGCCNCAATGCCTGCCGCCGACACCGCGGCGGCGCACCAGTCCATGGTATAGCTCATCCGCACGCCCCGGGGCAGGGGNCTGTGGGNGTTGTAGACGTCGATGATGTGCCGGTGCCTGTCGTCCCCCTTTTTGGCCCCCTGCCACTGGCAGAGGA
Source organism: Oscillospiraceae bacterium (assembly GCA_905219705.1). GTDB lineage: Bacteria > Bacillota > Clostridia > Oscillospirales > Oscillospiraceae > Vermiculatibacterium > Vermiculatibacterium agrestimuris. The sequence goes on from CAJMXB010000032.1 coordinate 18,151, forward strand.
TGTCCGCCACGCTATGGCGCAGTTCCTTTTCCGTCATTTCTTCCCCTCCTNTTTCTTTTGTGGACTCTATTTTCTCTCTCCCCGCCCCCGCCGCTTTGACGATTCGATACATCCAAGCTCTGCAAAAATCGGATAAATTCATTTTTACATTCCGGGAAATTAGGCGTATAATGAGAGGGTATTTCCCTTAAGGAGGCGAATCCATGTCCCATTGGAGCCAAGACGCTGTCTTTTATCATATCTATCCCCTGGGCTTTGCCGGAGCCCCGGAGTATAATACCGAGCCCGCCCCCGTTCCCCGGCTGGACAAGCTCTCCGATTGGATCCCCCACCTGAAGGAGCTGGGGGTCAACGCCCTCTATCTGGGCCCCCTGTTCCAGTCCTCCCGGCACGGCTACGACACCCGGGACTATTACCAGGTGGATTGGCGCCTGGGGGACAACGACTCCTTCGCCAGGCTCTGCGACGAGCTCCACCAAAACGGCATCCGGGTCATTCTGGACGGGGTGTTCAACCATGTGGGGCGGGAGTTCTGGGCCTTCAGGGACGTGCAGGAGCACGGCCAGAGCTCTCCCTACTGCTCCTGGTTCCACGACCTGAACTTCGGCGGCCCCAGTCCCATGGGCGACCCCTTCTGGTACACCGGCTGGCAGGGACACTATGAGCTGGTGAAGCTGAACCTGCGCAACCCGGCGGTGGTGGAGCACCTGCTGGGGGCGGTGGGCATGTGGATGGATGCCTTCCACATCGACGGCCTGCGCCTGGACGCCGCTGACTGCGTGGACATGGACTTTTTCCGCACTCTGCGCGCCTTTGTCAAGGGCCGGGATCCCGGCTTTTGGCTCATGGGNGAGATCATCCACGGTGACTACGCCCGTTGGGCCAACCCGGACACGCTGGACTCGGTGACCAACTACGAGTGCTGGAAGGGTCTGTGGTCGGCCCACAACAGCAAGAACTATTTCGAGATTGCCCACTCCCTGAACCGCCAGTTCGGCCCCGGCGGCATCTACCAGAGCCTGTGCCTGTATAACTTCACGGAAAACCACGACGTAGACCGCTTGGCCTCTACGCTGAGCGATCCCGCCCACCTGAACAACCTCTACTCCCTGCTCTACACCATGCCCGGCGCCCCCTCCCTCTACTATGGCGGCGAGTGGGCGCTGGAGGGCAAAAAGCAAAACGGCAGCGACGCCCCTCTGCGCCCCTGCCTGGAGCTTTCCGAGATGCTGGAGCGGGATCAAAGCCTGTGCGCCCACCTGGCCAAGCTCTCCGCCATCCGCGCCGCCTTCCCCGCCCTGCGCTATGGCGGCTATGAGAACGTGGTCATCAAAAACGAGCAGCTGGTTTTTAGACGGGCCACCGGCGAGCAGCGGGTCTATGTCCTGCTCAACCTGTCCCATGACGCGTTTTCCCTGGAATTTCCCCACTCGGAGCCGGTGCTCCAGGACGTTTTGAACGGCGACGCCATCTACAACAACGACGGCGGCCGCACCTGGCTCACCCTCCCCCCCTGCTNGNCCAAAATCTTGGTGGGGGCTCCCGATAAATTCACATGGAGTTGATACGATGCATAACGAACTGACCCGCAAGGACATNGCGCTGATGAAAAAGGAGCTGGACNAGCGGCGCATCGTCCTGCGGCCCAAGCTGCTGGAGGCCGTCAAGGTGGCCCGGGCCTTCGGCGATCTGAGCGAAAATTTTGAGTATAAGGCGGCCAAGCAGGAAAAAAACCGGAACGAGTGCCGCATCCGCTACCTGGAGAATATGATCCGCACTGCCCACATCGTGGACGANCGCCCCAAGGGGGATGGCGTGGCCCTCTACGACAAGGTCACCGTCTTTCTCCCNGAGGACAACGAGACCGAGGAGTTCCAGATCGTCACCACCATGCGCAAAGATCCCCTCCACGGCCTGATCAGTCTGGAATCTCCGGTGGGCAAGGCCCTCATGGGGAAAAAGCTGGGAGATGTCGTCCACATCCAGGTGGACGAGACTTACGGCTATGACATGGTCATCCGGGCCATTGAAAAGGGCCAAAATGACGGGGATATCCCCCTGAATACATACTAAAGCGAAAAGGAGGCATATCCATGGCCGAATTGTTCCTCCCTGTGCTGTCCCACTTCCTCAACGGCAATCCCTGGACTGCCAGCGACGGCCGCCTGCGCTACCGGGTGGTGCCCTCCCTGGCGGAGGTGGAGGCCGACTGCATCCTCACCGCCCAGGTGTGGGAGGGCCCCTGGGCCTATGAATTTTCCCAGATCGAGGAGGAAAAGATCTTCCCCCTGTCCGAGGCAGGGCTCAAGGTCTTGCGCCAATGGTTGGGGGATTGGCGGGAGATCATCACCCAGCGGCCCCACCGCACCATGGCCGAAGACTACGAGCGCCGGGTGGCCCCCGAAACCGACCCCCGGATCGAGGAAGTAACAAACGTGAAAAAGAACTGACTTACAAAAAGACCGGACGGCCCGCGGAAAGCGGGCCGTCCGGTCTTTTTATCCGTTTTGTGAGTTTTCTTAAGGCAGGATATCACATTCGTTGGATATCTCTGCAAAAATAGCAGTCACTGCCTTATCCTCATCCATCACGACAACAACATTTTTATACCCGGTCAACTGGTCAAAGGCAACGATACTTGTATCAACTTCAGATCTTTTATTGTAAGCGTCANCATAAATAATCACGCAATCNNNGGCAACTGCATATGCCTGTGGTTCCTGTCCTATATAATAACTGCCGCTGTCATCCAGCGCTATATCAGTATAGACGATCAAAAGTTTATCTCTTTCACTAAACTCTTTTACCCAGCTGACCAAAGCGTTTTTCTNCGTGTAAACTGTAATGCCATCCGTTGTATAGATATTATCCACGGTTTCCGCAAAGGAAACCAACATTCCTCTGTCCAAGACATCATCCGGCAAACAGACTTCATACTCTTCCCCATTGGAAGCCACTACATAACTGTAATAGACATCGTCTTTTATGCGCACCCTACCGTTTTCAGCCGTGACGATACCATAGCGAAGCTCACCCGTCTCTGCCGACAAGGGAGTTGACGTAGGCTCGGGAGGCGGGGCGGGTGTAGGCTCCGGTCGCTGGCTCTCTGTGGGCTCCGGCGTCTCACTGGGCCGGGGGCTTTCCGTCGGCCTGGGACTCTCGGTAGGCCGGGGG
>CAJMXB010000033.1 GCA_905219705.1 Oscillospiraceae bacterium
GAGGCCCTTCTGAAGGCACTGGCCCTTCCCACCCACATCGACTGTGACGCCGAGACCTATGCCGCCGCCATCGGCCGGGACAAGAAGGGCACGGGCGGGGACATCTCGGTCATCCTTTTGGAGGAGATGGGCCGGGCTGTGGTGAAGAAGATGCCCAAGGCAGAGCTGCTGGAGGAACTGAGATGACCCTCACCATCACACCCTCCCGGCTGGCCGGAGCGGTCACTCCGCCCCCCTCCAAGTCCCAGGCCCACCGGCTGCTCATCGCCGCGGCGCTGGGGTCGGGGGAGAGCGTTGTCCGCGGCGTATCCCACTCCCAGGATATGGAGGCCACCCTGGGCTGTCTGGAGGAGCTGGGGGCAGAATTTACCCGGCGGGGAGACGCCGTCATCGTTCAGGGCCTGGGGGCAAACGCCGCCTGTCCCCTCCGGCGCATGGCCTATCCCCGTCTGGACTGCGGAGAGTCCGGCTCCACCCTGCGTTTTCTCATCCCCCTCGCTCTGGCCCTTCGGGGGGGCGGGACATTTACCGGGCGGGGCCGGCTCATGGAACGGCCCCAGCGGCCCTATTTCGACCTTTTTGAGGAGAAGGGCATCTCTTATGGGCAAAGGGACGGCCTTCTCACCGTTCAGGGGCGGCTGACCCCGGGAGAGTACCGCCTGCCCGGCAATGTCTCTTCCCAGTTTATAACCGGCCTTCTCTATGCCCTGCCCCTGCTGGAGGGGGACAGCTATATTATTCCCACCACCCCCGTTGAAAGCTGGGACTATATCCTCATGACCATGGAGGCCCTCTTCGCCGCCGGAGTGGCGGCGGAGGAGCCGAGGGAGGGCTGCCCCTACTTCTACGTCCACGGCGGCCAGAGCTATTCCGTCGGGGATTTTACCGTAGAGCCNGACTGGTCTCAGGCCGGGTTCTGGTACGCCGCCATGTACCTGGACAACCCGGTGGAGATACAGGGCCTGAATCCCCACTCCGTCCAGGGGGACAAGGTCATCGCCGACCATTTTGCCCGGCTGGGCCGGGAGGGGGACGGAGACGTGGATGTGTCCGGCTGTCCCGATCTGGTGCCCCCTCTGGCGGTGATGTCCGCCCTCCGGCCGGGGAAGGAGACCCGGCTGGTGAACGCCGCCCGGCTGCGGCTGAAGGAGAGCGACCGGCTCGCTTCCGTCACGGCGGTGCTCGCCGCCCTGGGGGCCGACGTGGCCGAGGGGGAGGACTTCCTGGTCATCCGGGGCAGGGAGGCCCTCCCCGGGGGCGTGACGGTGGACAGCTATAACGACCACCGTATCGCCATGATGGCGGCCATCGCCGCCACCCGGTGCCAAAGGCCCATCACCCTTACGGGGGCCGAGGCGGTGAACAAATCCTACCCCAGCTTCTGGGAAGAATACGTCCGCCTGGGCGGGAGAATTCAGGAGGAAAGGGCATGAAATATACCATTTTCGGCGAATCCCACGGCAGCGCCATCGGCGTGGTGCTGGAGGGAGTTCCCCCCGGGCTGGCGCTGGACATAANCGCTATGGCNGGCCAGCTGGCCCGCCGGGCCCCGGGGAAGGACGGCTTGTCCACCGCCCGGCGGGAGGCGGACGAAGTTCACGTCCTCTCCGGGCTTTTTGAGGGCAAGACCACCGGGGCGCCGCTGGCCCTGGTCATTCAAAATTCCGACCAGCACTCCACCGACTATGAGGCCCTGCGCTNCACCCCCCGGCCCAGCCACGGGGATTACGCCGGGTTCATCCAGAGCAAGGGGAACCTGGACTACCGGGGGGGCGGCCACTTCTCCGGCCGGCTCACCGCCCCTCTGGTGGCGGCAGGGGCGGTGGCCAGGCAGCTGCTGGCGGAGAAAAACATTTGGGTGGGCAGTCACATCAGCGCCATCTATGGGATCAGCGACGCCGCGCTGGACGGTGTGGAGGCCCTGCGCACCCTGGCAGACAAGCCCTTCCCCGTGCTGGACGACGGCAGGGGAGAGGAGATGCGCGCGGCTATTCTGGAGGCAAAGAACGACGGTGACAGCGTGGGCGGCTCCATCGAGTGCGCCGTGGTGGGCTTCCCGGCGGGGCTGGGGGCCCCTGACTTCGGCAGAAATGTGGAGGGGATCTTCTCCCAGTACCTTTTCGCCGTCCCGGCGGTGAAGGCGGTCTCCTTCGGGGCCGGGGTGGCTCTGAGCTATATGCGGGGCACCGAGGCCAACGATCCCTTTGAGATAAAGGACGGTAAGGTGGTCACCAAGACCAATCACGCCGGGGGCGTCAACGGCGGCATTACCAACGGGATGCCTGTTCTCTTTGAGGTCACCCTCCGCCCCACCCCATCCATCGCCCTGCCCCAGGAGAGTGTGGACTTGCGCACCGGGGAAGAGGTGGAGCTCGAGATCAAGGGCCGCCACGACCCCTGCGTCGTCCACCGGGCGGTGCCTGTCATTGAGGCGGCGGCGGCCCTTGCCGCCTGTGAGGTTTTAGGGATCTGACGCGGGGGAGGGGTCTGCCGCCCGCTGNAAAAAGCAAGCCCAGAAAAAGGAAGGAAGAGATCACCATGTCCCAATTAGATGAATACCGCGCCCGGCTGGNCGCNATTGACGGNNGCCTTACCGAGCTGTTCCTGCGCCGGATGGAGGTCACCGCCCAGGTGGGGGAATATAAGCGCAGCGCCAAGCTGCCGGTGCTGGACGCCCAGAGGGAGCAGGAGGTCATTGCCCGCCGCTCCGCTCTGGCTTCCACCCCCGCCGACCGGGCGGCGGTGGCCCGCTTTTTTGAGTCCATCATGACCCTCTCCCGCCGCCAGCAGCACAAGATCGNCAAGGAGGGGGCGGAGGACGCGGGCTATGCCCGCTGGCTGGGCCAGCTCAGCCAGCAGCGGGAGCCGGTGGCCAATCCCCGGGTGGTCTACCAGGGGGAGCCAGGGGCCTATTCCGAGGAGGCCGCCGCCGGCTTCTTCGGAGAGGGGGTGGAGGCCCGGGGCCTTCCCTGGTTCGGGGATGTGTTCCAGGCCCTGGCCCGGGGGGAGGCGGACTATGCCATGCTCCCCATCGAAAACTCCTCCACCGGCTCCATCCGCCAGGTCTACGACCTGCTGGCCCAGTATGACTTCTGCCTGGTGGGAGAGTGGCAGGTGAAGGTGGAGCACTGCCTGGCCGCNCTTCCCGGGNTGAGTATGGAGGAGATCGAGACGGTCTACTCCCACGAGCAGGGCCTTCAGCAGTGCGACAGGTTCCTGGACGAGCACCGGGGCTGGACGCAGGTGCCCGCGCTGGACACGGCGGGCTCTGCCAAGCAGGTCGCCCAGAGGGGGGAGCGGACGGCGGCGGCCATCTGTTCCCAGCGGGCGGCCAAGCTGTACGGCCTCCATGTGCTGGCCGCGCCCATCAACCACAACACCGCCAACTTCACCCGCTTTGTGGTGGTCTCCCCCAGCCTGGAGCTGCGCCGGGGCCGGGACAAGATCTCCGCCGTCTTCTNCCTGCCCCACCAGTCCGGCTCCCTCCATGAGATCCTGACNATCTTCGCCGTCAGCGGACTGAACCTGGTGAAGCTGGAGTCCCGCCCCATCTCCGACCGGGGCTGGGAATACCGCTTCTTTGTGGAGTTTACCGGCGACCTCACCGCCCCCGGCATGGACGGGGTGCTCCATGAGCTCAGCCAGCTCTCGGCGGATTTTCGCATCTTGGGAAATTTTAAGGGGTATGAGAGATGAAAAATATCATTCTCATCGGCATGATGGGCTGTGGCAAGACCACAGTGGGCGAGCTGCTCGCCATGCGGCTCAAGCGCACACTGGTGGACACCGACAAGCTCATCGAGGCCCGGGAGGGGATCTCCGTGGCGGAGATCTTTGAGACCCAGGGGGAGGGGTATTTCCGCTCTTTGGAGATGGGGGTGGCCCAGGCCCTCAGTTTGAGAGACGACCTCATCATCGCCTGCGGCGGCGGCCTTCCCCTCCAGGAGGGGGCCATGGCCGCCCTGAAGCAAAGCGGCGTGGTGATCTGGCTCGACCGGGACGCCGGGGACATCTTCGACGGGGAGGATATGTCCGGCCGTCCCCTGGCCCAGGCGGGCCGGGAGGCCTTTTTGGAGCGGGCGGCCCAGCGCGCCCCCATCTATGAAAAGTGGGCCGACGCCACCATCCATGATTTTACCTCTGCCGTCTCCACTGCCGCCCGGGTGAAAGAGGCGGTGGAGACCATTGCGTCCTGGGAAGAANATAANGGAGGAGAAGGGATATGAANTTTCTCATCATCAACGGCCCCAACCTGAATCTGCTGGGGCAGCGGGAGCCGGGCATCTACGGGGAGGAGAACTACGAGAGCCTTTGNGAGCGCGTCAAGGCCTTCGCCNCCGCCCACGGCTCCACCGCCGAGTGCTTCCAGTCCAACCATGAGGGGGCTATCGTGGACGCCATCCACGCCGCGAACGGAGNCTACGACGCCATCGTCATGAATCCCGGGGCCTATACCCACTACTCCANCGCCATTCTGGACGCCCTGAAGGCGGTGAGTGTGCCCTGTGTGGAGGTGCACATCTCCAATGTCCACCAGCGGGAGGAGTTCCGCCACAAGAGCGTCACCGCCCCCGCCTGCGTGGGGCAGATCTGCGGCCTGGGCCTCTATGGCTACGAGGCCGCCATGGGCTATTTCCTGGGGAAACAGTAACCGGCTTTTTAGTGTTTAGAAGGACATTTCACCAAGGGCGCTTGCTGTGCATCGCGGAAGGAGGGCGGCGGCTTGGATAAACTGACCCTGGGCATCCTGGCCCATGTGGACGCGGGCAAGACCACCCTCTCGGAGGCGCTTCTCTACAAGGGAGGCGCGCTGCGCACGCTGGGGAGGGTGGATCATGCCAACGCCTTTCTGGATACCGACGACCAGGAGAAGGAGCGGGGCATTACCATCTTCTCCAAGCAGGCGGTGCTCCCGCTGGAGGATGTGGACTTCACCCTGCTGGACACCCCCGGGCACGTGGACTTTGCCGCCGAGGCAGAGCGGGTGCTGGGGGTGCTGGACTGCGCTCTTTTGGTCATCTCCGCCCCCGACGGTCCCCAGGGCCACACCCTCACCCTGTGGAAGCTGCTGGAGCGCCACGGGGTGCCCACCTTCCTCTTTCTCAACAAGATGGATCAGCCCAGCGTGGACAGACAGTCTCTGCTCTCCAAGCTGCGCGGCGCCCTCTCTGATGGTATTCTGGATTTTTCCGGCTACGGAAGCGCCTCCTTCTGGGAGGAGGCCGCCCTGGGGGACGAGGAGGCCTTGGAGGAGTACATGGAGCAGGGCCGGCTCACCGATCATACCCTGCGGCGACTTANTGCCCGCCGCAGGGTATTCCCATGCCTGTTTGGCTCAGCCCTGAAGCTGGAGGGGGTGGAGACGCTTTTGGACAGCCTCTCCCGCTTCGCCCCCCGGCCCCGGTGGGGGGCGGAATTCGGCGCCCGGGTGTTCAAAATTTCCAGAGACCCCCAGGGGGCGAGACTCACCCACCTGAAGCTCACCGGGGGCAGTCTCCGGGTAAAATCCACCCTTNCGGGCGTGGAGNGGAAGGTGGAGCAGATCCGGATCTACTCCGGGGCCAAGTNTACCCCGGTGGAGGAGGCCCCGGCGGGGACGGTCTGCGCCGTCACCGGCCTGAAGGGCACCGCCCCGGGGCAGGCCCTGGGCGCGGAGAGGCCCTGGGCGCCGCCGGCGCTGGAGGCGGTGATGACCTATCAGCTCATTCTGCCCCAGGGGGCCGACCCCCACGCCGTCCTCCCCAGGCTGCGGCTGCTGTGTGAGGAGGATCCCCAGCTGTGCCTGGAGTGGAAGGAGGATCTGGGGGAGATCCATATGCGGCTTATGGGCCAGGTACAGGCGGAGGTGCTGAAACGGCAGATCCAGGAGCGGTTCGGCCTGGCGGTGGACTTTGGCCCCGGCAGCATCGTCTACCGGGAGACCATCGCCGCGGCGGTGGAGGGAGTGGGCCACTTTGAGCCTCTGCGCCACTACGCCGAGGTGCACCTGCTGCTGGAGCCCCTGCCCCGGGGCAGGGGCGTGGAGATCGCCTCTGCCTGCGACCAGGACGCCCTGGCAGTGAACTGGCAGAGGCTCATTCTGACCCATCTGGCGGAGAAGAGCCACCGGGGGGTGCTCACCGGCAGCCCCATCACCGATGTGCGCCTCACCCTGGTCTCGGGCCGGGCCCACGAAAAGCACACCGAGGGGGGCGATTTTCGCCAGGCCACCTACCGGGCGGTGCGCCAGGGCCTGATGAAGGCCCGAAGCATCCTTTTGGAGCCTTGGTACGATTTCCGGCTGGAGCTGCCCGCCGCCAGCCTGGGCCGGGCGCTGAGCGACATACAGCGCATGGGGGGCGAGACCGGGCCGGCCCAGCCCCTGGGGGAGGAGGCCGTNCTCACCGGCTCCGTCCCGGTGTCCGCCATGGGGGACTATGCCGCGGAGTTGGCGGCCTACACNAAGGGGCGCGGCCGCCTGACCTGCACCGCCGGACTCTACCGGCCCTGCGGAGAGCAGGACAAGGTGGTGGAGGCGCTGGGCTACGACCCGGAGCGGGACGTGGACGACCCGGCGGGTTCGGTGTTCTGCGCCCACGGCGCGGGATACAATGTGCCCTGGAACGAGGTGGAGAAGCACATGCACCTGGCCGCGCTGGAGCTGGGCGGCCCGCCTTCCACGGAGGAAAGACCCGAACCCCAGCAGCCGCGCCGCGCCGTGCCGCCCTCCGGGGGCCTGGAGGCGGACAGGGAGCTGATGGGCATTTTTGAGAAGACCTACGGGGCGGTGAAGCCCCGCGCCTTCCACCCTCCGCCCCCCGTGCCGCCCCGGCGGGAGAGCCGGGAGGCGGCCAAGCCTCCCAAGGGGAAGCCGCTGCCCTCAGGGCCGGAATACCTGCTGGTGGACGGCTACAACATTCTCTTTGCCTGGGAGGAGCTGAAGACCCTGGCCAGGGACGACCTGGACGCCGCCCGAAAGACCCTGATGGACATTCTGAGTAACTACCAGGGCTTCAAAAATAACCGGGTCATTTTGGTTTTCGACGCCTATAAGGTGCCTCAAGGCACCGGCTCGGTGGTGAGGTACCACAACATTCACGTGGTCTACACCAAGGAGGCGGAGACGGCGGACAGCTATATCGAGAAGGCCAGCTACCGGCTCTCCCAGGAGGGAGTCCGGGTGCGGGTGGCAACCTCCGACGGCCCGATCCAGTTTATTATTCTGGGCCACGGAGCCCTGCGCATGTCCGCCCCGGAGCTGCGCAGTGAGGTGGAGCAGGCCCGGGTGGAGATCGNCAATATCCNGAAACGGAACAATATGAANCTNCCCTCCGGCCCGGTAAAGGCCGCCTTTGAGAAGGCCCGGGGGGAAAGGGACGACCTTTCGGTATCAGAACGCGGAAAGAGGGAACAGCGATGACGGTAAAGCAGCTGGAATATGTTTTGGCGGTGGCACAATGCGGCTCGCTGAGCAGGGCCGCCGCGAGACTCTATGTGGCGCAGCCCACCCTGTCGGAAATGATCCAGAACCTGGAGCGGGAGCTGGGCTTCAGCATTTTTGCCCGCAGCCGCTCGGGCATGACCTTGACGGCCGACGGAGAGATGTTTGTGACGGACGCTCAGTCTGTGATCGAGCAGATGCGTTATCTGGAGCAGCGATATGAAAAGCACAGCGAAGAATGTCACCGCTTTTCTATGAGCTCCACCCACTTTTATTTTACAGAGGCCGTATTTGCGCGCATAGCCAGGGAACTGGAGGGAAAATGCAGCCTCCGGCATCTGGACAGCAGAAAGCTGGATGTGATCGAGGAGGTGGCCCGGGGGGTCAGCGAGTTGGGGATCCTCAACTACTATGAGGAGGACAACAACCGCGGCCACATCCTCCGGGAGTTAAAAAACCGCGGGCTGGAATATCATGTGCTGGGCACCCTGACACCCGCGGCCTTTCTCTCCGTCCGCCATCCTCTGGCGAAGCGGAAGACCTTGAAAATGGAAGAGTTGAAGTCATATCCTCGGTGTACCTTCTTTCAGGGCCCGCTGATCCCACGGCAGTTTTCTGAGGAGTGGTTTGAGGAAGGGGGATGGGATAGAGAGCTGGTAGTCCAGGACAACGGAGCGGTGACCATTTTGCTTCAGGAGACCGACTGCTTTTCCATTGGGAGCGGGATCATTCCCGAGGTATTTCAAAAGCTGGGGCTCACCACAGTCCCTGTGGAAGATATCTCCGATAATACCATTATCTGGATTAAAAAGAGGAACCACGAGCTCTCGGCCATCGGAAGACGGTGCGTGGAGTTGTGCAAAGAGGAGATCAAGAGGGCCAGGGAGAGCCAGTTATCTATATAAGATAGATAACTATAGAATTTTCCTATAAAAACCCTTTGGATTTTCCAGTTTTATTTTTTCCGCAAATACGAGTACAATGTGGAAAATAGTTGTTTACGGACACTGACAAGAAAGAACGATGCGTCTTCGTACCCTTTCCAGTTGCTGTCTTGGTGACAGACAAAGGCGTCTGAAGACGCGTTTTTTCACCCCTACACTTTATCACCGCAAAGTGGAAAAGTGAAAAGTAAACAACAAATAAAGTGATGGAAAAGAGGAGACAAAATGAAAAAAGTGATGGCATCCCTGCTCAGCTGCGCAATGCTGCTGAGCGTACTGTCCGGCTGCGGCGGACAGGCGGGCTCCGACGGAAAAAAGGGCGGCGATGAAAAGAGCGTCACACTGAAGATCCACTGCGATTATACGGAGGATCACCCCACGGCCCAGATCCTGGCCCAGTTTTGTGAGAAGGTCAGCGAGGCCACCGACGGCACCCTGACCGTGAAGCCCTATTATGCCGGCTCTCTGGGAGATTACACCACCGTGTTTGACGAAGTGTCCAAGGGCAGCATCGACATGACCTTTGGCTGTAACTCCACCACCTTTGGACAGGCGCTGAACATCTGGAATATGCCCTATCTGGCAGCCACCTGGGAGGAGGCCAGCGAGCTGTTTGCCCCCGGCTCCTACGTCAACGACACCATGACTAAGCTGTGCGACGATGTGGGGATCAAGCTGCTGGGCCTGCATCTGGTGGGCGCCGGCGGTCTGGCGGGCACAAAGATGCCCACGGACTGGGACGTCTGGGGCGCCAACCACAGCTTCGTGCTCCGGGTGCCCAACAGCGATACGGTTTCCGTGCCCATGGCCGCCATGGGCTACCAGGTTCAGGCGGTCAACTGGTCTGAGCTTTTCACCTCTGTACAGACCGGCGTGGTGGACGGCTTTGTGGGCGGACATCCCCCTGTCTGCTATGACCAGTTCCGGGACGTGATCAAGTACTACATCCAGATCAACAATTTCTTTGAGGTGGCCACCGTCAGCATCAACAAGGAGGTCTTCGAGGGCCTGAGCGAGAACCAGCAGAAGGCGCTGGAGGATGCGGCGGCTTGGGTGTTCGAGGAGAGCCTGGCCAAGGGCGAGGAGACCGAGAACGAATATCTGGAGAAGATGGCCGACTACGGCATTGAGGTCATCAAGCCCGACGACGCCGTGCTGGAAGAGTTTGGAGCCAAGTGCCGCGAGGAGGTCTGGCCCAAGCTGCGGGACAGCATGGGCAACGACGAGNTTTTNGNCGGCCTGATCGAGAGCCTCTCCNAGTGATCTTCCGCCGCTTGCTCTGAGAAGTATACACGGAAAAAAGGGACGGATCGGGAGGGAGGTTCCTGATCCGTCCCCTGCATTCAGGGAGGAAAGTCCTATGAAAAACTTTGTGAAGTCCTTCGGCGAAAAACTGCTGAAGGCGGAGCACGTTGTGGTGGTGGTCTGCTGCATTGCCATGGTGCTTTTGGTGTTTATCACAGTGCCCATGCGCCGTATGTTTAAGGTGAGCATTTTGGGCCTGGAGGAGCTCATCATGCTCTTTGCCTTTGGGATNTACTTTATTGGCGGGGCTTTGGGCAGCAAGGAGGAAACTCAGATCACCGCCGATGTGATGAGCCTCTTTATCAAGGATCAGAGAAAGATGCTGCTGCTGCGCGCGTTCCAGAACCTTGTGGACGCGGTGCTCATCGGCATTTGCGCGGTGCTCTCCACCCAGGAGATGATCTTTGTGCTGGGAGAGGGGAGCCGGACTACGGGCCTGAAGCTGCCCATGTGGATCGTGTATACCATTATTCTGATCGGCCTGTTTTTGATGTCCTTTTACGCGCTGGCCCACTGCGTCAGATATTTTCAAAAATTCCGCCATTATGGGGAAACCGGAGAGGAGGGGCAGAGATGAGCGCACCTGTTATGATCGCCATCGTCCTTTTGATCGTCTTGCTGATGGTGGGGATCCCTGTTCCCGCCGCCTTCTTCGGTACCACCCTTTTCCTGGTGTTTTCCTGTGGCTATTCCCTGGATTTTCTGGTGCCCTACGCCTATTCCAAGACCAGTAACTTTGTGCTTCTGGCGATCCCTCTGTTCATCATAGCCGGAGGGATCATCGAGCGCAGCGACCTGGGCGCCCATCTGGTGAACTTTGTCAATCTGTTGGTGGGCAGGGTGAAGGGCTCGCTGGGCATGGTGGCGGTCATCGCCTGCGCCCTGTTCGGCTCCGTCACCGGCTCCGCCTGTGCCACCATGTCTGTGATCGGCTCCATCATGTGGCCGCGGATGGAGCAGGCGGGCTACAGCAAGGGAAAGTCCGCCGCCCTCATTTCCAGCAGCTGTCTGCTGGGTGGATTGATCCCGCCCAGCTCCCTGATGATCATGTACGCGTGGCTGGCCAAGGAGTCCGTGCTCAAGTGCTTCCTGGCAGTGCTTGGCCCGGGCCTTCTGATGACGGCGATGTTCTGTGTGGCCTATTTCTTTATGGTGCGCAAGGACGAGGGGATGGAGGTGGCGCAAAAGCTGCCGAAGACCGAGTTCAAGCGGGAATTTAAGGTGCGGCTGGTAAAGTTCATCCCCGCCATCATCTTTCCCATCATTATTCTGGGCGGTATCTATTCCGGGATCATGACCGCCACGGAGTCCGCCGCCGTCTCCCTGGTCTATGCGCTGCTGGTGGGACTTTTCATTTACCGGACGCTGACCTGGAGCAAGATCAAGGACGTGCTCATCTCCAGCGCCAACACTATCGGCGTGATCATGGTCATGCTCTTTACGGTGATGATGCTCAGCCGCATCTTTNTTATGGAGGACGTGCCCTCCATGATCATGGACGCTCTGGGCTCCGTGGCCACCAGCAGGGTCGCGGTACTGGCCATCGTCAATATCTTTATGATCATTATTGGTATGCTGATGGACGATACCAGCGCCACCCTGCTGTGCGTGCCCATCCTGCTGCCCGTGGTGGAGTCTGTGGGGGTCTCTCCCATCCACTTTGCCGCCATCGTGGCGGTAAACATCAGCCTGGGCTGCGTGACGCCGCCCTGCGCACCTTTGATGTATCTGGGTGCCCGTTTGAGCAATACCGATGTGGCCGATGTGCTCAAGCCCACCTTCCAGCTGATTTTCTGGGTGTGGCTGCCCGCCCTGATCCTGGTGACCTATGTGCCCGCCATCGCGACCTTCTTACCCTCCCTGCTGAAATGAACGGGGAAGGGGGCGCTCACACGCAGGTAAGGGCCGACAAAAGCCTGGGTAGGCGGTTTGCCGCCCTTCAGGGCTGCTTTTTTGCCGGCTATGCGGGAACGTCGTTTTTCTCCTACCTTCTGCTGCAGNAGGGCGTCACCNATGTGCTGATCGNCATGCNGGGNGGGCTGACGTCATGTGTCAGCACACTGGTGCAACCGGTGTGGGGGCTGCTGTGTGACCGCCGCCGCTGCTACCGGAGCTTCTATCTGCTCAGCGCCGCCGCCATGCTGGTCGTGTATACGTGGATCATCCGGGCGGGCACAACGGCGGAACTGGCGGTATGCGCGGCATTGTCGGGAATGTTCATCAACTGTATTCAGAATATGGGCAACGGCTGGGTGGCCGCCCTCAATGCCCAGGGGCGCGCCGTCAATTATGGCGTCTCCCGCAGCTGCGGCAGTCTGGCCTTCGCCATTATGGCCGTGGCGCTGGGCTGGGCACTTGAACGCTTTGGGCATAGAGGCCTGGTGGGCGGAATGACCCTGGCTGGACTGTGCTGCGCCGCGGTCTCCTTTACCATCCCCAGACCCAAGGCGCTGCCGCGCGCGGCGGAGGACGCCCCAGGGCCCGGCATGGGGGAAGGGCTGCGGGTGCTGACAGGGCAGCGGGAATATATGCTTGTGGTGCTCAGCGGCTTTTTTGCCATGGCCGGTGTGGCCGGGATCAACGCCTACTTTTCCGCCTATTTGGCCATCATGGGGGCCGGCGCCACGGCGGTGGGCGTGGGCAACTTTGCCTACGCCATTGCCGAGGTGCCCTTTATGTTTTTGTCCAGAGCCTTGCTGGAGCGTTTTTCCTTTCGGCGGCTTTTTACCGTCTGTCTGCTCGCTCATGCGCTTCAGTGTGTGCTGGTGGGGCTTTCGCCAAACTATACCTGCGCCATTTTGGCCATGCTGCTTCAGGGCTTGAGCTTCGGGACTCTGGTGCCCTGCCTGCAGAGCTATACCGCCGGCCATGTGGACGCCCGGTACACCGCCATGGCTCAGCTGTTCACCTCATCTGTAAGCCTGAGCGCGTCTATGGTCTTTGGCAGCCTGGCGGCCAGCCTTTTGAGCGTTTGGCTTCCGCTGCCCGCCGTGTTTCTTGCCCTCTCTTTGCTTCCGCTGGGCGGGGGGCTGGCTTTTTGGTTCGGTGTGGGCGCAAAGGGCGGAGAACAGGCAGAATAATTTTTCNGGAGNAGAAGTNTGGAGCTTCATAATGTGATCCCCAGCGACCGGATCCCGGAGCTGTTCAGCGTGAAGGATCGGGTGTGCTTTATCACCGGCGCCGGCGGCTTGGGTGAGAGCTTTGCCGCGGCCTTCGCGCACAACGGCGCCAGGGTGGCTCTGGCCAACCGCACCAGGGAAAAGGCCGACAGGGTGTGCGCGGAGCTGACAAAAGAGGGCTGTGTGTGCAGAAGCTACGCCCTGGATGTGCGCAGCGCGGAGGACTGTCAACGGGTCACCCAGCAGATCGAAAAGGACTTTGGCCGCATTGATATCTTGATCCATACCGCGGCGGTGGCCCGAACCTGCGATACGCTGGATCCCGATGAGGAGGAGCTCAAGGATACCCTCCAGACCAATCTGCTGGNCAGCATCCACATCGACAAGACCGTCAGTGAGGTGATGGTACGCAACGGGTTCGGCCGCATCATCAACATCAACAGCATCGACGCCTTTTCCGTNAACTGTGTAGACGGGATGTCCTATGCCTGCAGCAAGGCGGCGCTGATGCAGGCCACCAAGAACTTCGCGGTGAGCCTGGCGGATAAGGGCGTGACCGTCAACGGCATCGCGCCGGTGTGGATCTGGACGCCTATGATGGCCAAGCGGCCCGGGGACNACATGAAANAGGCGGCCGCCTCNATCCCCATGGGGCGGGTGTCCTATGCCGAGGACTATCTGGGAATGGTCTTCTTNCTGGCNAGCGCGGCCAGCAGCTATGTCACTGGGCAGACCTTCCTGGTAGACGGCGGCTGGAGCGTGAGCCGGGTATTTGAGTATCAGGACAGCTGAGGGGAGCGGCGGCCCATAGCTGAAGAGGAAAGGGGAAAATAGCGGTATGCTTGGAGAAAAGCTCAGGCAGCATCGAAAGCGCTTTGGGTATACCCTTCAGGAGCTCTCGCAAAAGACCAATCTTTCAGTGGGATACCTCAGCAACATTGAACGGGACGCCGCCAGCCCTACCATTGCCACCCTGGATATCCTCTGCAACGCGCTGCGGGTGGACATCGTAGAGCTTTTGAAGGCGGATCGGAGCNCCTCTNCCCTGGTGAGGAAAGGAGAGCGCCGCCGGATCTACGCCCAGCAGGACGGGGTTTTGGAAAACGTGGCGGTGGAGAATGATCTCTACCGCTGCACCTGCTATACGATGGATCCGGCGTTTCGGGACTGGATCAAGGTGCCTGCCGGAGACAGCCGGGGGATCCTGTGCTATCTGATCTCCGGGCGTATGGAGCTGGTGATGGAGGATGAGGGCTATGAGATGGAGGAAGGGGACTGCCTCTTTATTCCGCCCCACGCCGCCCACAGCTTTCGCCGGCGGGACGAGGGGCCCTGCGTGAGCCTGTGGTTTTACTCCTCCGGCCTGAGAACCTGATCTTTTTTTCATGAAAATGAAAAAAAGATGGGCGAACGATCACAATATCTCATTTTTGAAAAAGAAAATTGACTTTTGTCCGGACTAAAATTATAGTAAAAACAGCATGAGAGGACGCATGGAGGAAAAGGTTGGCATGAAGCAGTTGACAGGCTGCGTGGGGGGCATACAAAAATACTCCACCTCTGACGGGCCGGGGATTCGGACGTCGGTCTTTTTAAAGGGGTGCCCCCTGCGGTGCCGCTGGTGCCACAATCCAGAGCTGCTTGAGCGGGAGCGGCAGTTTCTATTTACTGCCCAGAAGTGCATCGGCTGCGGCAACTGCGTCAAAGCCTGTTCCACCGGAGCGCTGCGGCACCTGGGGCAGCGGGTGGAAATTGACCCTGAACGGTGCAGGCGCTGCTATTCCTGTGTGGAGTATTGCTACAGCGAGGCTCTGCGCCTGGCGGGCGAGGAGATGACGGTGGAGCAGGTCATCATGCTGGTTCGGCAGGATAAGGGCTACTATGAGCGTACCGGCGGCGGCATGACCATCAGCGGCGGAGAGCTGCTCATGCAGTGTGACTTTGCCGAGGCTCTGCTGGACGCGGCCAGAGACGAGGGGATCGGCGTGGCGCTGGATACCTGTGGCTTTGGCGACGGAGACCGGCTGTACCGTATGGCNCAAAAGGCCGACTATATCCTCTATGACATGAAGTCCATCGACGACCAGGTGCATCAGAGGGCCACCGGACGCTCCAACAAGCTGATCCTGGAAAATCTGATCCGGCTGGCGGACGCCCCGGAGATCAACGGAAAGATCTGGATGCGGATGCCCCTGATTCAGGGGCTCAACGATACCGAGGACATCATTCGGCGTACCGNCGAGTTTTACNAAGAGCACCGCCTGACCTACGTGACGCTCTTCCCATACCATGAATTGGGGATATCCAAATACAAGAGCCTGGGTCAGGACTATGAAAATTTCGCACCCCCCGACAGCGCCCGGCTCCATGAGATACGCAAGCTGTTTCAGGAGCATGGGATCAGGACTGATATCCTGGGGGAAGAGATCCAGTAAAAGGAGGCGGACACCTTGAGCGAGGTCGTGAATACCAGCAAGATCAGCGAGCTGTTTTCCCTGGAGGGAAAGGTAGTGCTGGTGGTGGGAGCCGGCGGGCTGGGAGCCTATATCGGACGGGGAATGGCCATGAACGGCGCCCGGGTCATTTTTACCAACACCACCTTGGGTAAGGCGGAGAAGGTTCAGGCCGAGATGAAGCAGGAGGGCCTTTCCTGTGATATTTACCAGCTGGACGTCACCGACGACGCGCAGGTGCGCGCGGTGGTGGCGGCCATTGCCGGCAAGTATGGACGGATCGACGTGCTTGTCAACACAGCCGGGATCGGCGCCCACTCCGAGCCGGAGAACTATCCCCCTGAGGTAGTCCGCCAGGTGGTGGATGTGAACCTCAACGGCACAATCTTCATCTGCCGGGAGGTGGGGAAGGTGATGATGGAACAGGGAGGCGGCAAGATCATCAACATCGGCTCCATTGCGGGGGCTTACTGCCACACCTATCTGTCCATGCCCTATGAGTGCTCCAAGGCCGCGGTTCATCAGCTTACCCGCTCCTTGGCGGTGACCTGGGCAAAGTATAACATCGACGTTAATTGTATCGCGCCTACCTGGGTCTATACGCCCATGCTGGAGGGCTTCCAGGGGGACACCTATCAGCGTATTATTGAGCAGCATCCCGCGGGACGCATTGCCGAGCCCAGCGACTTTTTGGGACTGGCTATTTATCTGTCCACCTCCGCCTCCAACTATGTCACCGGCCAGGTGATCTATGTGGACGGCGGCTGGACAGGCGGAAGACCGCTTGACATTCCTATGGAGCAGCGCCACGTGCGCTGAATAGACCATTTGATGTGATTGGAGGAGACTACGATGACGGAACGAGTGCAAAAATTGCGTAAGCAGCTGCTGGGCGTAAAGCCCGCCCTGAGTATAGAGCGGCTTCGCCTGGAGACGGAGGCGGCCAAGATGTTCTCCGGCGCCCCCACCCCCATTTACCGGGCCAAGATCCTGGAGTACGTATTCCAGCATAAGAGCGTGAAGATCTATGACGGCGAGCTGCTGGTGGGCACCGTCACCGAGAAGGTTCGGGCGGCGGACATCTTCCCGGAGTATGCTTCGGGCAAGCTGTGGCTCTATGAGACCCTGCCTATGATCTCTGAGCGGCCCCATGATCCTTNTGAGATCTCCCCTGAGGAGGTNGCCGAGGCGGTGGAGCTGCTCCACTACTGGGACGGCAAGGCCACTGAGGAGCTGACCCTGTCTCACATTCCCCAGTATCTGCTGGATCATGAGAATGCCGGGGTCTATAAGTCGGGCAACAAGGGCAGCGTGTCGGGCCACGTACATCCCAACTATCAGCGGATGATGAAGGGCGGCTTCCGTGCCCAGATCGACCGCTGCAAGGCTCTGATCGAAGAGGCGGCCTCCACTGGAATGACGGTGGAAAAGATCCATCAGGTGGAGTACTGGGAGGCCACGATTATCGTACTGGAGGCCTTTATCGGCTATGCCCACCGCCTGGCGGACGAGGCCGACCGCCAGGCCGCCGGCTGCGCCGACCCGGTGCGCGCACAGGNGCTGCGGCAGGTTGCCGGCATCTGCCGCAAGGTACCGGAGAATCCCCCGGAGACCNTACGCGAGGCCCTGCAGTNCCAATGGTTCNTTNAGATGGGGCTGAATGTGNAGGCNAACTCNTACGCCACCGGCCTGGGCCGTTTTGACGTGAACCTGGGCCATTACCTGGAGGCCGATAAGGCCAGGGGGCTCATTACCGACGAGGAGGCCAAGGAGCTGCTGGAGCTGCTGTNTATCAAGGTCACCGCCATCGTCAACATGAGCGATAACTACTACAGCCGTGCCGATGCGGGCTATCCCATGTGGCAGATCCTGATGATTGGCGGCGTGGACGCCAACGGCGACGATGTGACAAACGACCTTTCTGATCTGGTGCTGGACGCCGCCAGCGAGGTCAAGCTGGCCCAGCCCGCTGTGGCCATGCGCGTCCATGACGGCACGCCGGAGGCCCTGTTCCGCAAGGGGATCGAAATGGTGCAGGACGGCCAGGCAAATCCCGCCTTCTTCAGCGATAAGGTGGCCATGGAGCAGGTGCTGGATAAGGGCGGCTCTCTGGAGGAGGCCCGCAATTGGGTCATCATCGGCTGCANCNAGCCCCACCCCGGCATGGGCAACACCGACGGCAGCCCTGTGGGCGGCTATGTCAGCGCCCCCAAGTGCCTGGAGATGGCCCTTCACAACGGCGTTGATCCGGTCACCGGCATGAAGCTTGGCCTGGAGACCGGCGACCCCACTACCTTCACCTGTAAAGAGGATCTGGTGGAGGCGGTGAAGAAACAGGTTTGCTACGCCTGGGAGCTGCTGACCCGTGAGCACTGTATCTCCCAGTCCATCCAGACCAACCTGCCNGCCATCTACNCCTCCTCTCNCATCGACGGCTGTATTGAGAAGGGCAAGTCCATTCAGGAGGGCGGCCCAGTCCACTGCTATGTGAATACGTTTATCTGTGGCCCTGCCACGGTGGGCGACTCCATCGCCGCCATCGACTATGCGGTGTTCCAGAAAAAGCTGCTGACCATGGAGCAGATGATCCACCTGTGTGACACCAACTTTGAGGGCGCCGAGGATATTCGCCAGATGCTGGTCAACAAGTGTCCCAAGTTCGGCAACGACATCCCCGAGGTGGACAAGATCGTCTCCGACATTGTGGAGGCTGGCGNGACCCACGTGTGCAAGATCAAGGACGCCCGGGGCGGCTACTTTTCCCCCGGCAACCTGTCCCAGACCTACAATGTGANCCTGGGCGAGCATGTGGGGGCTACCCCTGACGGACGCAAGGCGTTCACGGCCCTCAGTGATAACGCCTCTCCCGCTATGGGCCGGGACGTGAGCGGCCCCACCGCCGCGGCCAATTCCGTGGCCCATCTGAATCAAAAGGTCTGCCACGGCGGCGTGCTCTACAACCTGCGCTTTGACCCCCGGGGCGTGGCGGGAGAGAGCGGCGTGCAGATCATCGGCGGCGTGGTCAAGGAGTTTATGGAGGGCGGCGAGCACATCCAGATCAATGTGGTAGACGACGCCACCCTCCGGGCCGCCCAGGTGCATCCTGAGGACTAACGGGATCTGGTGGTTCGTGTGGCGGGCTACATGGCCTACTTTACCGAGCTGGACAAGGGCGTGCAGGACATTATCATTGCCCGTACCGCCCACTGCTCCTGAGTCAAAGAGATCTGCCACGGTAAGCGCTTACATGTGAAAATACCAATAAAAAAGGGCGCGGTTCTTTTGAACCGCGCCCTTTTTTATTGTCTGTTCAGTCGGGAATGTACTCCCGTACCCGGAGCTTGGCCCNCAGACTTTCGNCNCNCTTGCGGCAGGCTTCGATGTCCGCCTCCGTCTTGTCCTTGTTGACGATGGTCATGACNACCGAGGGGACGTACTNGGCCGCCTTTTTGGTGAACTCCAGCATGTCCGTCCAGCCCTGCTCGCCGGTGGAGGGTTGGGTGACGGCGGTGTACTCGGCCTGAGTGGCGCCGTTGAGGGAGACGGAGATGATGTCCACCCGGCCGGAGAGCTCGGGGGTGATGTCCCGGCCCAGGATGCGGTTGGCGTGGCCGTTGGTGTTGATGCGCACCGGGGGGAGCTTCACCCCCCGCTTTTTCAGCTCGTCGATGAGCCAGGCGTCATCTTCCCAGCGGAACATGGGCTCTCCAAAGCCGCAGAACACCAGCTCCCGGTACCGGCTCATGTCCCGGGCGAGCAGATCGTCCAGGGCCTCCTGGCGGCTGGGCTCGTGCTCCAGCCACAGGTCGTCGGCGTAGATGCTGCCCTTGTGGCCGTTGTGCCGCAGGCAGAACACGCANGCGCAGTCGCACTTGTTGGTCAGGTTGACGTAGAGGGAGCCCTCGTACTCATAGGAAATGGTCATCATAGAGAAGTGTCCTCCAATCCAAANAATTNCAGTCCGTTCCGGNAGGTGGCCTCCGCCACCTCTTCCGTGGGCAGGCCCTTTACCTGGGCCACGGTCTCTGCTACCCGGTAGACATAGCCCGAGTCGCACCGNTGTCCCCGGAAGGGCTCCGGGGCCATGTAGGGGGAATCGGTCTCGATCATAATGCGCTCCAGAGGGGCCGCCTCAATGACCTCCAGGGCCCGCCGGGCGTTTTTGAAGGTGACGTTTCCGGTAAAGGAGACGTACCAGCCCAAGGAGAGCACCACCTTGGCGTCCTCGGCGGAGAGGGCGCAGCAGTGGAACACCCCCCGTGCACCGGGGTGGGCGCGGACGATGTCCACGGTGTCCTTGTGGGCGTCCCGGTCGTGGACGATGGCGGGTAAGTCCAGCGCCTCGGCCAGGGAGAGCTGGGCGTCGAAGAAGTCACGGGAGCGCTTTCGCTCCTCCGGGGTCTTCACCCAGTAGTAGTCCAGGCCGATCTCCCCCACCGCCACACACTTGGGGTGGGCGCACAGAGCCCTGACCTTGTCCAGGTCGGAAAGCTCCGCTCCCTCCAGGTTTTCCGGGTGGAGCCCGGCGGCGAAATAGAGGAAGGGGAACTGCTCGGCCAGCGCCAGGCTCTGCCGGGAGGAGGGGAGGTCGCATCCCGGGCAGACCACCCGCTCCACCCCCTTGCCGGGGAGGGCGGCGAGCACCTGGGCGCGGTCGGGATCAAATTTGTCGTCGTAATAGTGGGCGTGGGTGTCGAACAGACGCATGGGGCCTCACCTCAAAAGCAGGGTACCTCTATGATACCCGTTTCCGCCGGGGTTTGCAAGCCCCTTACAGGGCCAGCCGCCGCTTCAAGCCCACCTTGTCCAGGCCGCCGGCCAGGACAAGGAACACCGCACCGCTGGCTGCGCCCTGGAGAAGGGTGCCCAGAAACTGGGGCAGGAAGGCGCTCCAAAGGCCGGTGAAGGCCACATTTACCAGCCCATAGAGGGCAGGGGAGAGCAGTCCGGAGACCACCACCGCCGCCAGGTTCCGGCGGGAGAGCAGCGTCTCGTCCTTCCGGGTGAAGGGCAGGCAGATGAGGGCCTTGATGAAGAATGTGGGCAAGGCCCACATGGGGGCGGTGAGCAGGTCGGCCAAGGCGCCTCCCACAGCCCCCGCCGCCATGGCCCAGGGCAGAGGCAGCAGGCANGCCCCCAGGTAGATGAGGGCGTCTCCGATGTGGATATATCCTCCGGTGGGCAGGGGAAAGTGGAGAATATAGGCGGTGGTCACCGTGACGGCGGCGGCGAAGAGGGCCGAGAGCACCAGTGTCCGAAGCTGTTCGTTTCTTTTCATAAAAAAGACCTCCTTGACGCCCGGGCGGGTTTCTGCTATCATCATAGCAAAAACTGGCCCTTTTGAAATATCCAGTTTTAAACTTTTTTAAGGGGTCAGATGGGAGGCTGTTATGACCGAGCTGACGCCCCGCTTTGAGGAGGGGAGCCCCCTCTATGACCAGCTCTACCGCTATATCGTGGCCCAGATCCGCTCCGGGGCCCTCCCGGCGGGGGAGAAGCTGCCCTCCAAGCGGGCTTTGGCGGAGCATCTGGGGGTGAGCCTGACCACAGTGGAAAAGTCCTATGGACTGCTCACGGCGGAGGGATATCTGGAGTCCGCTCCCCGCAGCGGCTACGGGGTGACCCCCGCCC
>CAJMXB010000034.1 GCA_905219705.1 Oscillospiraceae bacterium
ATGGAGCGGGAAAAAAGTTTTGGCCATGATGCTTGCTGTGGCGGTATTGGCTTCTGTGGGCGTGGGCGGACGGCGGAGACGCGCGGTGGAGAGCTTTGCCCCAGTGCGGCTTACACAGCGGCAGCTCATTTTAGACGCGGGCCATGGCGGGGAGGACGGCGGCGCGGTTTCTATCACCGGGGTGCCGGAGAGTCACATCAACCTGGCGGTGACATTGAAGCTGGATCAGCTTTTGGGCTTTTACGGCCTTTCGCCCATCCTGCTGCGGGAGACCGACGTGTCCCTCTATGATCCGGGCTGCGAAACGCTGCGGCAGAAGAAGGTCTCCGACCTCCACAATCGCGTGGCTACAGTGGAATCCACACCGAACGCCCTGCTTGT
This sequence comes from Oscillospiraceae bacterium, assembly GCA_905219705.1. GTDB lineage: Bacteria > Bacillota > Clostridia > Oscillospirales > Oscillospiraceae > Vermiculatibacterium > Vermiculatibacterium agrestimuris. The sequence goes on from CAJMXB010000034.1 coordinate 382, forward strand.
GAGCATCCACCAGAATACCTTTTCCAATCCAGCCTATCATGGGGCGCAGACCTTTTTCCGGGAGGGGGAGGAAAGTGAAGCCTTGGCAAAGCTGACCCAGGAAACGCTGCGGCAGGGCCTCGACCCGGAGAATAAGCGCACGCCGACCAAGATCCCCGACTCAGTATATCTGATGAAGCATATCAATTGCCCGGCGATCCTGATAGAGTGTGGCTTTCTGTCCAACGCTGGGGAGGAGGCAAGGCTTCGGCAGGATGGCTACCAGACCCAACTGGCGCTGTGCATTACCTCGGCACTTCTAAGGAGTGGGGAAGAGGCCGGCGGGGAAGGAACGCCTGAGATATCAAATATTTGAAAAAAGTGAGGGGCGGCCATCCGAAAGGAATGGCCGCCCCTTTAAAATTGTTTTCCGGTTCCCCAACAAGTGGGTGGCGAAATAGGGGAGAATGTGCTATAATCGAACAAACCAATGAAGAAACAGGGGAGAGAGCAATGGCCAAAGCCAAGACTGTATTCTACTGTACCGATTGCGGCAATGAAGTCCTGCGATGGCAAGGCCAATGTCCGGCCTGCGGCGCTTGGAACACCATCGTAGAGCAGCCCGCCGAGCCCAAGAGCAAGGCGCCCAAGTCCACCTCAGGACGGCGGGAGGGCGGGGGCCTGAGCTATGCCCACCCCAGGCCCATTGCCGAGGTGGAGACTACGGATGAGCTTCGCTTTGAGACGGGGATGAACGAGCTTGACCGGGTACTGGGCGGCGGCGCCGTGAAGGGCTCTCTGGTGCTGGTGGGCGGAGCTCCCGGCATCGGGAAATCCACACTTATGCTGCAAATTTGTGATAGTTTGTGCCGTTTTGCCAATGTTTTATATGTTTCCGGTGAGGAATCAGAGCGGCAGATCAAGCTGCGCGCAGAGCGGCTTCGGGTAAGGGGGGAGGGTCTCTACCTGCTGGCGGAGACCAATCTGGAGAACATTCTGGAGGCGGTGGACGAGCTCAAGCCCGACGTCCTTATCGTGGATTCTATCCAGACCCNCTATAANGGCNATCTGACCACCTCGCCGGGCAGCGTGGGCCAGGTGAAGGACTGTACTCTGGCGCTGATGAACATCGCCAAGGGGCGAGGGATTACGGTATTTGTTATCGGACACGTGAACAAGGAGGGCTCCATTGCGGGGCCCAAGGTGCTGGAGCATATGGTGGATTGCGTGCTCTATTTTGAAGGGGAGCAGCAGACGACCTACCGGATCCTCAGGGCGGCCAAAAACCGGTTTGGAGCCACCAACGAGATCGGCGTCTTTGAGATGGCGGATACCGGGCTTACCGAGGTGCCGAATCCCTCTGAGATGCTGCTGGAGGGCCGGCCCACCGATACGCCGGGCACCTGCGTCACCTGTGCCATGGAGGGCGTGCGGCCGGTGCTGGCCGAGGTGCAGGCGCTTCTGACGCCCACTAGCTCCGACCGGCCCCGGCGGATGGTGTCCGGCGTGGACTTTAACCGCACCATGCTTTTGCTGGCGGTGCTGGAGAAGCGGGGAGGTCTGTTAGTTCACTCCTGCGACACCTATGTGAATGTGGTGGGCGGTCTGGAGCTGGAAGAGCCCGCCGTTGACCTGGCCACAGTGATCGCTTTGGCGTCCAGCTTCCGGGATAAGAGCGTTCCCGGCGACCTGGCAGCCATTGGCGAGGTCGGATTGACCGGCGAGCTTCGCTCCGTGAACGCGCTGAACCAGCGCCTGAGCGAAGTGCGGCGGCTTGGCTTTACGAAATGCATGATCCCGTCCCGCTGCGGCAAGGTAGTTGCGCCTGACGGTCTGCAACTGATCAAGGTGCGGAATATCCGGGAGGTACTGTCGGCGGTGTTATGACAGAAAACGGGCACCCATGAAAAACAGAGGGGAGGTTTTGGAGGTAGATTCAAAAGTAAACAAAATAAAAATTTTGTTTACTTCGGGGGAGGGAAAAAGGGCCTGGTTTCAGGGCTTTTGACCAAATGGGTCGTTTTGCTCTCTTCAAAGCCTCTATGGACAATATGGACTATCGCACGGAAGCGCCACCCATTCTGCGGGATTTTCTGACCTACCACGAAAGTATTCAGGGACACTCCAAGAAAACTGTGGATGAATACTTCTTAGACCTGCGCAATTTCCTTCGTTACATCAAACTGGAAAAAGGTCTTGTGCCCAGAATAGCCGAACTGGATGACATTGACATCGGAGATGTGGACTTGGAGCTTGTCCGCTCTGTGAGCCTGTCCGACGTCTACTCCTATATGAACTATCTCAGCCGCGACCGGGCGCAGCATCCCAACAGCGATCAGACTGGATATGGCCTCAAAGCCACCTCCAGGGCTCGCAAAGTGGCGGCGATCCGATCCTTTTATAAATATCTCACCAATAAGGCCAAAGTGCTTACTGAAAATCCCATGCAGGATCTGGATTCCCCCAGGATGAAAAAATCGCTGCCCCGGTATCTGGATCTGGATAGCTCGATCCAGCTGCTGGAAAGCGTTGACGGCCCATTTCAGGAGCGGGATCGGTGCATTTTGACCCTGTTTTTGAACTGCGGAGTTCGGATTTCGGAACTAATTGGATTAAACCTAACCGATGTGCGGGGCGATCAGCTCCGGGTTTTGGGCAAGGGCAATAAAGAGCGGATTTTGTACCTAAATGATGCCTGTATCCAGTCAATTCAGGACTATTTGACGGTTAGGGGTTCTGANCAGGCCATTGATAAGCGGGCGCTGTTTCTCAGCCGGCGCAGGACGCGCATTTCTAAGGCGGCAGTGGAGAAGCTTGTGAAGAAGTATTTGACAAAGGCGGGACTGGACGCCAGTCAATACTCACCGCACAAGCTTCGTCACACCGCCGCGACACTGATGCTTCAGAGTGGTGTGGATGTGCGTACGCTTCAGGAGGTGCTGGGTCACGACAACCTGAACACCACACAGATCTATACCCACGTGGACAATGAAAACCTCCGTCTGGCGGCCATGGCCAACCCCCTGGGAAAAGTCAGCCCAAAGAAGAAAAAGACGGCCGGTCAGGAGGAGCCGAAGTAAAATTGTCCGGCGGGTTTGCCCCCAATATGTGGAGATATCGGATGGCCTGATAGGTATAGGTGCTCAGGGGCCGGTAGTCCGCGTCATAGGAATGGGCGGCCAGGAGTATCGTTTCCGGCGTGGCCGGGCGGCCTATGGATACTATAATGGGTGTATGAGAATAGATCTCGCCCTTGAAATTGAGCTGAATGAAGTCGCCAGGCAGCAGATCCTGAAGGCCGACCTCGGTGGCAAAGGGGCCTGGTGTAGGCTTGCCGCGCAGGAGAAAGTTGCGGAAGTACTCGACTCCGGTCCAGGCGGGGGCCTTATTGTTGGCATCAATGTAATACCAACCGTAGGTCGGGGTGTAATTCATCACGCCGGTGCCGGCGTAAAGACACTGTGAGGCGAAGTTGGTGCAGTCGCCGCCGATCTCTTCGTAGTCATAGAATTTGGGATTGCGGCCATATGCCCATCGGTGGGCGTAGGCCACGGCGGCAGCACGGTCGTAAGGGAGCGTGAGAGTGGTCATAAGCATCCCTCCTTTCCCGCCATCCTATGCCGCCGCAGAAGAAAAAGAAACCGCTGCCGAATTCGTTCGGCAGCGGTTTTAATTATAAATGACGAAAAGGCAATTCCCTTTACAAACGCTGAGAAGAAAGACCTGACATGGCACTTTGAGCAGTGGCGGCGTCAATGGCGCCCGCTGTAGCCAGGCGTTCCAGAAGGGTGCCTCCCCCCTCCCCTGCGGTTTTTGCTGATAGGGCGAAGTAGGACAGGTAGACGGTTTGTGCCCGCAGGAAGGGCTTTTGCGCGAGCAGCGTACCCTCCCCTGCGGTCAGGACGCCCAAGGTCTGCGCGTCGGTCAAAGCGGTCTCCCACTGAAAATCACTGCCCTCCATATAGCCCAAAGCCCGCAGGAGAAAGGTGGTGTAGTCTCCAGCGGAGATGGGGGCGTCGCTGCCGAAGATGACCCGCCACTGCTCGTCTACGCCCTGCCCCTTGGTATAGCCTCTATCATAGGCATAGGCGACATAGGGCAGCGCCCAGTCAGGGACGTCGGTAAAGTGGATCCCGCTGCCGGGGTAGCTGAGCGCGGACTGCTCCTCCCCCATCAGGCGCAGGAAAAGGACGAGGCCCTGAATGCGGGTTGGGGCCAGCTCCAAGTCGTAGCCGGAGCCATAGGGTGTGTCAGTGCCCTTAAAAAGGCCCATGGTCTTCAATGCGTCAGCCAGGGCGTTGTAGTCCGTCTCAGTGCTGGGACTGAGCTGATAGGGGCCGATGAGACGTACCACCGCCGTATCGGTGGTGACGGAGAAAGCGGCCTGGGTCTGCTCCGCAGCCAGATAGCGATGGCCGGTCACAGGTAAGCCGGTGTGCTCTTCTCCGGTGGTGATGTCCACTACCGTGCCGGCACTGGAGAGCGAAAGTCCCCCTGCCAGTGGAGTTAGGGCCGCGCCACTGTCCAACCGAAGCACGTCTCCCCGCTTGATGCGCAGCTCAGTACCACTGGAGGTGGAGGAGTTCTCCAATGCGTCTATGCGCTCCTCTGCCCTGGCGTCTGCCTGGGTGACAGCGTTGGGAATGAAGGTGCTTTTCAGCCAGCCCAGGGCAATGAGAGGATCGGCGGCAGAGCCGGGATCCGCGGCGATGGCGCCGCCGGCGCAGATGAGAGTCCCTGCCAACAGCAAGGCCATTACCTTTCGGTGTTTCATGACGCCTCCGAAATAAAGTAACTCAGCGCCAGGAGGCTGTCGGCAAAGTGGACGTTTTCCACCACGATGCCGGAATCTGCATGGAGTTCTGAGTTGGTAAAGTTCCAGATCCCCTTTACGCCGCCGGCAATGAGACGCTCCGACATCTCCCCTGCTACAGAGCCGGGAACGGTAAGAACACCGATGCTGGTGGGGTGAGCGCTGAGATAGTGCTCAAGCTCCTCAATGGGGTAAATGGGCACGCCGGAGATATCGTGGCCAATGAGCTCCGGACACACGTCAAAGGCGGCGGTGAGACGTACACCGCTGCGGTCAAAGTGGAAGTTTTCCAGCAGGGCCCGCCCCAGATTGCCGGCGCCCAGGATAACTGCGGTGTGGCCCTGATTCATGCCTAAAATATCCGCGACCTCCTTGCGGAGCGACTCCACATTGTAGCCATACCCCTGCTGTCCGAACTCGCCAAAGCAGGAGAGATCCTGACGGATCTGGGAGGCGGTGAGATGCATGGACTTGCCCAGAGCACTGGAGGAGATCCGCACAACGCCCTGCCGGGCCAGATCGCTAAGATGCCGGTAATATCGGGGCAAGCGGCGGATAACAGCGCTGGAAACTTTGTCCTTCTTCATGGTATTTGCAACTCCTTGTTTCTGCGTCTTTCTATACTAAGTCTACCCTATCCGAGCCAACTTGTCAAACTTTTTCACAATCAAAAAGAAGATGATTTGAAAAAAGTCAAGGGTCGTTGAAAAAACACCCCTCTGGGAACAGGCCCATAGGGGTGTTTTTAGATATGTTATTGCTCCAATAATTGGAGGAAGGCAGCCTCGTCTAATATGGGAATATCCAACTCCTGGGCCTTGCGGAGCTTAGAGCCGGCAGCCTCGCCCGCGACCACATAGGAGGTCTTCTTGGATACGGAGCCGGAGACCTTCCCGCCCAGCGCCTGAATACGCTCCCCTGCTTCCTTCCGGGTGAAGCCGGTCAGCTCACCGGTGAGGACAAAGGTAAGCCCGGAGAACTTGTCACCCACCGGCTGGGCGCGACTTTCCATATTTACCCCAGCCGTNCGGAGGGTCTCCACCAAATGCTGAGATTGTGGATCGGCGAACCAGGCGGTGATGTTTTGAGCCGTGACGGGGCCGATGTCGGGCACTGCGGCCAGGTCCTCTTCTGTAGCGGCGATCAGGGCGTCCAGAGAACCGAACTGGCGGGCCAGGAGCTGGGCGGCGCGCTGGCCGACCTGACGAATGCCAAAGGCATAAAGAAGCCTCGAAAGATCGTTTTCCTTAGATTTTTCAATGGCGGAGATAAGGTTCTCCGCCGACTTTTTCCCCATGCGCTCCAGCTTGGCAACGTCTTCGGCCCGAAGACTGTATAGGTCGCCGGGGGTCTTCAGAAGGCCGGCGTTGACCAGATTCTCCACATTGGCACTCCCCAGCCCCTCGATGTCCATGGCATCCCGGGAGGCAAAATGTGCCAGGTGCCGGAGAAGTTGGGCGGGACATTCGGCACCGGTACAGCGCAGAGCAGCGCCATCCTCATCCCGAACCACGGGAGCCCCGCAAACAGGACAGTGATCCGGCAGATGATAAGGCACGGTGTCCGGCGGCCGCCGCTCCTTGAGAACAGAGACGATCTCCGGGATGATCTCCCCTGCCTTTTGGACGAGGACAGTGTCTCCGATCCGAACGTCCTTTTCCGTTATAAAGTCCTGGTTGTGCAGTGTGGCATTGGTGACGGTGGTGCCCGCCAGCCGTACCGGAGCTACCACCGCTTTCGGGGTCAAGACCCCGGTGCGGCCTACCTGGACAAGGATGCCTACAACTGTAGACTCCTTCTGTTCGGGGGGATATTTATAGGCGACGGCCCAGCGGGGGAACTTAGCAGTGCTGCCGAGGGCCTCTCTATCTGCAAGGGAATTTACCTTTACAACAGCGCCGTCANTATCAAATTCAAACCTTTCGCGATTGTCACCGATGGCTTGAATATGCCCAAAGCATTCATCGATGGAAGTGCAACGTATGTGTGGGATCACACGAAAATGTTGGGATTCCAGGTATTCCAGGGCTTCGAGATGGGCTGTAAAGGACTTCCCCTCTACATGCTGGATGTTGAAGATCAGGATGTCCAGCTTCCGTTCCGCGGCGATCTTGGGATCCAGCTGCCGCAGAGACCCGGCGGCGGCGTTCCGGGGATTGGCGAAAAGAGGCTGACCGTTCAGCTCCCGCTCTTCATTGAGCTTATGGAAGACTGATTTCGGCATGAAGACTTCTCCCCGTACGATGAGCCTGGGCAGGGCCTCGGGAAGACGCAGGGGAATGGTGCGAATGGTGCGCAGATTTTGCGTTACATCCTCCCCCACCCTGCCGTCGCCCCGGGTAGCGCCCCGCACAAAAACGCCGTTTTCGTATTCCAAGGCAACGGAGAGTCCGTCCACCTTGGGCTCCACGTCGTAAGATACGCCCTCTACGGCCTCCCCTACCCGCTGACCGAACTCGGATAGCTCCTCCATGGAAAAGACATCCTGAAGGCTTTCCAGAGGCACCTGATGGGTCACCTCGGTAAAGCCTTCCGCCACCCGTCCCCCCACTCGCTGCGTGGGCGAGTCGGGGGTAATGAGGTCGGGGTGCTCGGCCTCCAGTTCCTCCAGACGGCGGAGCTTATGGTCGAATTCGTAGTCCGACATTGTGGGAGCATCTAACATGTAATACTCGTAGCTGGCCCGCTCCAACTCGTCTCGGAGCTGCGCGATCTCCTGTTTGATATCCATATCAAGCGATTCTCCTTTATACCTTTTGGCAGCGGCGTACAAGGCCGGGATCGATCCGACGAAGCAACAAAAAAAGGCTGTGGCCCAAAATCCCGCCCAAGGTGTTCAAAATGAGGTCGTCCACATCAGTTCCCCGGGCGACAAAAATCTGAAAACATTCAATAAAAAGGGATAAAAAAGCGGTAATAGCCGTACTTTTCCACCATTTGGGCTTGTCCGATAAAAGGCCGGCAAAGAAGCCAATGGGCAAAAACATGATAACATTTCCGGGAAAATTGACCCAAATGGCGCTCCACATCTCGTTTTTGACATAGAACTGAAATAGCCGCAGGCTTTCCGCAAACGGGATCAAATTGATCCCGCCCTGAAATGGCACCCCGGGAGTATAGAGCCATTGGCCGGTGCGGAGAAAATAGTTTAGATCCGGCGGCGTAAGGGTGAGCCATAAAAGCCCGCACACGAACATGAAAAGCAGCAGCAGAGCCCCTTCACGCGCGGAGCCCGCCCGCCGGCCTTGAAGGGCCAGGCGGCGTTTTCGCAGCGGGCGGCTGATGGCCCAGAGAAGCGCTCCCATTATGGCGGGAAGCGTCATTTTGATGAAGTATGAGGCGATAGTGGACATCCACTTCCCCCCTTTCATTGGTTCCGGTTGAGGTAGGTCTGGGGCGGCTGGCCGATGATAACGGTCTCGGCAATCCATACGGGCGTGTCGATCTGGGTCTCTACGATGCCGCCGGGCAGAAGGAGCCGTGCGGTGATAGAGACATCCAACAGGATGCGGTGAATCGTCTGATTGNCCCCGGCGCTGGTAAAGTCATTGCGGTAGCTCCCTTCTGTCGAGGCCACGGAGAGCACCTGGACAGGAAGGGCGGGGCCCAGCGCGGAGAGCAGGTCGATCCCAGTGAGAGCTCCCAGAGGGACATCCAGGAAGTGACTGTCCAGGTCTTCGACCTGGGTAACGATCTCCTCCAGGATCGAGGTGCGAAGAAGATTCAGCCGGACAGTATCCGTGGAGAGGGTGGCAATTTCGCCCCCATCTGTCTGCAGACGTACCATATCCGTATAGGAAAGCGCTTGGTCAGACAGCGCCTGAGAGACCGCTTGGTCGGCGATAAGAGTGATCTTGTTGCGCACGCGAGTTTCCGCCAGGGCGATCAATTGCGGCCGCAAAGCGGCGTCAAACTGATGAATAAGAAAAAGGGCCAGTCCCAGGCCAAGGAGGACGGAAAGAAAAAGCTGTCCCCTCCCCTCACGGCGGCCTCTTGCCGGTCGCAGCCAGGGAAAGGGAATACGCCGCCTTATCTGCATAATCTCACCTCCTGAAAAAGACTATGCGGAAAGGGGCTTGTTTCAGGACTTCAGAGCTTCCACAGCCAAAAGGATGCCAAGCTTGCCGGATTCGTAACTCAATCCGCCCTGAAGGTAGGCGGTGTAGGGAGCGCGCATAGGGCCGTCGCAGGACAGTTCGATAGAGGCGCCCTGAATGAAAGCGCCCGNCGCCATAATGACGGGATCGTCATAGCCCGGCATATCCCAGGGCTCAGGAGTTACGTAAGAGTCCACAGGAGCGCCAAGCTGAATTCCTTTACAGAACTTTTTCAATGGTTCCGGCGATCCAAAACGGATCATCTGGATGATGTCATGGCGGATCTCGCTGGATGCGGGATTGGCGTCATAGCCCAGAAGTTCCATCATACGGGCGGCAAAAAGGGCGGTCTTGANCGCCTGCGNCGCCNCATGGGGTGCAAGGAAAAGCCCTTGATAGAGACTGCGGTTGTTGCCTAAGCTGCATCCGCACTCCTTCCCGATGCCGGGGACGGTGAGGCGCANAGCGGCGCCTTCGACCAGATCTCGGCGGCCGGCAATATATCCCCCGGTGGGAGCCAATCCGCCGCCGGGGTTTTTGATGAGAGAACCCACCACAAGATCAGCCCCGACTTCCGTGGGCTCCAGAAGCTCCACAAACTCNCCGTAGCAGTTGTCTACAAGAATAGACACATCCTGCCGAACGCTGTGGACAGCATCACAGATGGCGCCGATCTCCGCGACAGACAGAGATGCCCGGGTGGCGTAGCCTCTGGAGCGCTGGATCATTACTGCCCGGATGGAATCGTCCGACCGAAGCGCCTGTGCGATCTCCTCCAGGTCAGGTTNTACGTCGGTAGTGANATCTACCTGACGGTAGCCAATACCATAGGACTTGAGGGATCCTGGAGCATTGCCGGTGATGCCAATGGCGCTCTGAATGGTGTCATAGGGCGCTCCGACGGCGTAGAGAAGGGTCTGACCTGGTTTTAGGGCACCGCAGAGAGCGCAGTAGATGGCATGGGTGCCGTTGACGAATTGAACACGAACCAAAGCGTCCTCTGTACGAAAAATATGGGCATAGATCGCCTCCAGCTTGTCCCGCCCCTGGTCATTGTAGCCATAGCCCGTGGTGCCGGCAAAGTCGCCCTCCGATACCCGAAGAGCCTGGAAGGCCTCCAAGACCTTCTCGGCATTGGTTTGAGCAATGGTGTCTACAAGATGAAACTGCTCTGCCAGGTCAGCTTCTGCCTGCTGCCCCAAAAGGCGAGTCTTCTCGCTTATCTGTAAAGCCATTTTATTTTACACATCCTTATTTTTCTTTATAAAGTGCTTTCTGCCAGCGCGGATATAAGCCTGACACACGCCGCTGCGTCGGAGAGGTCTGCGACCTCAGTGGGGGTATGAATATACCGGCAAGGGATGGATACGCCGCCGGTGACCACGCCCAGGCGGGTGTGACAGATAGGTCCGGCGTCAGTGCCGCCTTTGGTGAGGACATCCATCTGGGCGGGGATCCCCTGCTCGGTGGCCAGCGTGGTAAGCCGTTCCACCATGGCCGGATGGCAGATCACAGAGGTGTCCATGACCTNGATGGCGGCGCCCTTTCCAAGTTGGGCGCTGCCGACCTTGGGCGCGTCAGGATAGTCGTAAGCCCCGGTGACATCTACCACCAGAGCGTAATCCGGATCGATCCCGTAGGCCACGGGCTTGGCGCCCCGCAGCCCCACCTCCTCTTGGACAGAGAAAACGAAGTAGAGGTCATTTTCCCTGCCCTTTAGCCGCTCCAATACCTTAAGGAGGGCGGCGCAGGCGATCCGGTTATCCAAATGGGGGGAAATGATCCGGTTCCCTGTTTTCATAGTCTGCCCGGCGTAGACGGCGGTGTCGCCGGGGTTGACCAGGGCGGCGGCCTCCGCCCGGCTCCCCGCGCCGATATCCACGTAGAGGTCGTCTAAAGCGGGCTTGGCGCTGTCACTGCTGCCCTGGAGCTTCACCGCGCCGGCCGTACCGTTTTCAAAGAGGACTGGGACGTTCACCAGCGCCTGGGGCTGAGTGCCGCCCAACCTGCCAAAGCGAATGGAGCCATTGTCTTCCAGATAGGTGGCCACCAGGCCGACAGTATCCATGTGGGCGCAGATCATCAGTTTGGGGCCACTTCCCTTTCTGTGGATGATAAGATTTCCCATCACGTCGGTGGTCAACTCGTCGGCAAAGGGCGTGGCCAGCTTGGAAATAGCTTGGGATATTGGCCCTTCCCGGCCGGAAGGGCCATGGATGGCGGCGAGTTGTGTGAATAATTCATAAAGTTCCATTTTCATTATGAGATCCTCCCCTGGGCGACGGCCTCGATGAAGTGAAACGCAAGCGCCTGAATATGCTCAAAATCGGCCATAGCGGCCACGCTGGAGGGCGAGTGGAGATATCGAACGGCGGCGGAGAGCGCCCCTACCCGCACACCACTTTTGGTACGTTGGACAGCTTTGGCGTCAGTGCCGCCGGAGAGGTACTCCTTGGTTTGCCAGGGAATGCCCATTTCCTCCGCCAGAGTACACAGCAGAGAGAAAAGCTCAAGATCGTAGACCGTGGTGCCGTCCATATAGGGGATCACCGGCCCGCCGCCGGGGCGGCAGACCCGCCGATGGGGTTCGGTGGCGGGAGTGTCGGCGGCGGTGGTGCCCTCCAGGATGAGCGCCAGTTCCGGCGTCACGGAGAAGGCCGCGCCAAAGGCCCCGCGGGTGCCTACCTCCTCTTGGACGGTAAAGGCAAAGGTCACGTCCATGGGGAGCTCCCGCTCCAGCAACTCGATCATTACAGCACAGCCGATGCGGTCATCGATAGCTTTGGCCTTGAGCATACGGTCGCCATATTCCACGATCTCACCGGAAAAGGCACCAAAATCTCCCACATAGGTGAGAGCTTCTGCCTCCTCCCTGTTCTTGGCGCCGATGTCGATGAAGAGGCTTTCCAACTCGGGGGTCTTCTTTCGCTCCTCAGCGGTGGTAAGGTGAATGGCCTTTAGTCCAATGACCCCGGGGACGCCCGCCGTTCCGAGAAAAACCTGTTTTCCAATAAGCACCCGGTGGTCGACGCCGCCCAGGCAGGCAAATTTCAGGTAACCCTCGTCGGTAATACGCTTGACGATGAGACCGACCTCGTCCATATGGGCGCAGAGCATCAGCCGGTTGGGGGCGGCTTGGGCCCCCGCCTTGAAGCAGATGAGATTTCCCATGCCGTCGACNCGTNTCTTGGCTCCGGCGGCCTGGGCACGGCGCTTCAAATAGTCTCGGACAGGGGCTTCAAAGCTGGAGGGGCCGCTAAGGGCGCACAGCTCCTTCAAGGTGTCCAGCAGCACTCAGACCGCCTCCTTTCCGATATCCTGGGTAAAGGCGGCCAGGAGGCGGGCGGTGTGCTCCATGTCCTCCAGCGCCACGGCGTCAATGGGACTGTGCATATACTTCAGGGGCAGGGATACCACGGCCGNCGCGATCACCTNCCGGCAGATCTNCATATGCCAGCNATTGGTGCCCGTATGACCCTCCATGACCTCTAATTGATAAGGGATATCTCCCACTTTGGCCTTCGAGATCAGCCGCTGGGTCAGGCTCCGGGTCATATTTGGCCCCACGCCGATGGCAGGGCCGCCGTACAGTTTGCAGGGGACGTCGTCCTCAGAGAGGCCGGGTGTGCGGGCAAAGGTCACATCCACCGCTGCGCACCAGTCCGGGGCTATGGCGTTGGCGCCCACAATGGCTCCTGCCCCGGAGATCTCTTCCCGGACGCTGCCCATAATATAGAGGTCTACATCCAGCTCGGCCTTCTGTAAAAGCTCCGCCGTTCGAAGCAGGACGGTAAAGCAGGAGCGGTCATCCAGAGATTTGCCGCAGACCTGGCCTCCGGCCAAGGGGGTGCAGCTTTCCCGGTAGACCATGGGGGTGCCGATGGGGATAAGGGCTTCCGCCTGGGACTGGGTAAGGCCCACGTCTACGCGCAGGTCTTCGATGGCCGCTGCCTTGTCCTGGTCGGCGGCGGTCTGTACATGCGGCGGCAGACAGGCCACAACGCCAAAGAGGGGCTTCGGCTTGGTGAGAATGGTCAGCTCCCTGGCGGGAAGCATTCTGGGATCCACGCCGCCAATGGGCGCAAAGCGGAGGAATCCCTCTTCGATCCCGGTGACGATGAGGCCGATCTCGTCCAGATGGGCGTCCAACAAAAGCCGCTTGGCGTTGGGCCTGCCGCACCGACGAAGACCGATGACATTCCCCATCCGGTCGATGGAGACCTCGTCCACCCAAGGGGCCAGCAGCTCTCGGGCGGCCTGGGCCACAGGGAACTCGAAGCCGGATGGGCCGGGAAGAGAACACAAATGGTTCAGCGTGTCATAAAGCTCCATTCTTTTGCTCCTTTTCAGTCATCCAGCGCCTGCACCAACCGCTTAAAGGTATTTCCGCGCTCCATAAAATTCTTGAATCTGTCGAAGGAGGCACAGGCCGGAGAGAGCAGCACCACATCGCCGCTCTGAGCTGCGGCATGCGCGGCATTTACCGCCTCGGCAAGGCTGTCGTACTCCTCGATGACGGGGCGGCCGGGAGAATAGTCCGGGGCGGCCTCTACTGCGGCACGGATCTTAGCGGCGGTATCGCCCGTCAAGATAAGAAGCTTTACATGCTCTGCAATAGAAGGGCCAAGCACATCAAAGNGAATGTGCTTGTCATAGCCGCCGGCAATGAGGATGACCTTTTCCGGGAAGCACTTGAGCCCTGCCATAGTGCGGGTGGGGCTGGAGGCAATGGAGTCGTTATAGTAGCGCACCCCGTTCAGCGTTCGCACCAGCTCGATGCGGTGCTCCACTCCGCTGAATTTGGCGGCAAAGGCCCGGATGACCTCGTCGGACACCAGACCGTTCACCGCGGCGATGGCCGCCATGTAGTTCTCCACATTGTGGTCGCCGGGGAGCAGGATGCTGTNCCGGGGCAGNACGGCCCTCTCCCCTCGATCGTCTCGAAGACAGATGACGCCGTCCCGGANGAACACCGCGNAGCCTTGCGGCTCTCCCCTGCGGCTGAAGAGCGTGAGGGNGCCCTTTTCCATGCCGATAAAAGAGTGGGTGATGTCATTGTCGGCATTGAGAATAAGGCGGTCTTCCCTGCTCTGGTGGGTGAAGATGTTNNCCTNGGCGGAGANATATTCCNCCATGGATCTGTGTACGTCCAGATGGTTGGGGGCCAGGTTGGTGACCACGGTGATGTGGGGGCTCATATCCATGGTCATAAGCTGAAAGGAGCTGAGCTCCACCACAGCGAAATCAGTGGAAGCGATCTGCTCGACTTCAGGCAAAAGGGGCTTGCCGATATTGCCCCCCAGATGAACGGTGTATCCTGCCGCCTTCAGCAGCTCGGCAATAATGGTGGTGGTAGTGGTCTTTCCGTCGCTGCCGGTGATGCCGATGATGGGACAGGGGCAGACCTGGAAAAAAACCTCCATCTCGGAGGTGAGCACACTTCCACGTTTTACCGCATCCAGAAGCTGGGGCAGGTCAGGCCGCATGCCGGGGGTGCGGAAGATCACATCGTACCCGTCCAGGGCGTCCAGATAGCCTTTTCCCAGGCAGAGACGGGCCCCCTGCCGCGCAAGGGCCTCCATCTGGCTATCGGCCGCCTCCCGCTTGTCACAGGCAGTAACGGAGATCCCGGCGTTCAAAAGCAGCTTGACCAAGGGGACATTGGAAACGCCGAGGCCCAGCACAGCCACCTGTTTTCCCTTGAGCGTATTGAGATAATCTCGCATGGTGAGGCTCATATGCACTTCCTCCTCACAGAAAATATTGGCAAAACTATTATAAGCGGCATACAGGGATATTATAGTAGGTTTTATCCCGAATTTCAATGAAAACAAGTTTGACTTTCAAGGGGGAATCAGATAAAATATATGGGCAAGCAAGCTGGGCAGCCGCGGGGCGAGGCCGAAAGGCCCGCTCTGAGGAAAGTCCGGGCTCCACAGGGCAAGGATAACGGGTAACACCCGCCGGGGGCGACCCCAGGAAAAGTGCAACAGAAATAGACTACCTGCCTGAAAGGGCGGGAAAAGGTGGAAAGGTGAGGTAAGAGCTCACCCGATGGCGTGGAAGCGTCCATCGCTGTAAACTCTATCCGGAGCAACGCCGTGGGAACACATATAGCCGGCCCGGCTGTGTTCAGGAGGCGGCTGGAGCGCGTTGGCAACGGCGCGTCGAGATAGATGGCTGTCTTAAAAGACAGAACCCGGCTTACAGGCTTACTTGCGCAATATGGAAGGGCGCCGCTCATACAGCGGCGCCCTTTTTATATGTGCGTTCAGATTTTTTCTGGTCACTGCCCGGCTGTGCGGCCATTGCCATGCCCCTGGCCATCGCCACCGGCGCGCAATAACCCCTCTGTACACCCTCTATTCGATAAAGGAAGGCCCGGCAGGATCTTGCCGGGCCTTCCTTTTCGTTCAAATACTGTAATTGTGAGTGTCAGTTCTGATCCCAGTTGTGCCAGACATTCTGCACATCGTCGTTGGCTTCCAGGAGCTCTACCAGCTTCTCCATGTTCTTTACATCCTCTTCGGACTCCAGCTTCACGTAGTTCTGGGGAACCATCTCCACAGCGGCACTGAGGAAGGCNTAACCTTTGGCCTCCAACTTTTCCAGTACGGAGCCGAAATCCTCAGGCGTGGTGGTGATCTCAAAAACCTCTTCCTCCGCGCTCATGTCCTCGGCGCCGCAGTCCAGCGCGTCCATCATCACGGTGTCCTCATCCAGGTCTTCCTTCTCGATAACGATAACGCCCTTCTGGTCGAAAGACCAGGACACGCAGCCGGTGGCGCCCAGGCCCTTGCCGTACTTATCCAGCAGGTGGCGGACTTCGGGAGCGGTGCGCTGACGGTTGTCGGTGAGGGCGTCTACAATAATGGCCACACCGGAGGGGCCGTACCCCTCGTAGGTGACGCTCTCGTAGCTGTCCGTGTTGCCGGAGCCCAGGGCCCGGTCGATGGTGCGCTTAATGTTGTCGTTGGGCATATTGGCTGCCCGGGCCTTGGCGATCACAGTGGCCAGGCGGGAGTTGTTGGCGGGGTCGCCGCTGCCTCCCTGCTTTACCGCCACGATCATCTCCTTGGCGATCTTGGTAAAGGCGGCAGAGCGCTTGGCATCCTGCGCTCCCTTGGTCTTCTGGATGTTATGCCATTTGGAATGTCCAGACATAGTATCTATCCCTTCTTGAAAAATTGCGGGTATAGTTTACCACAAAAAGAAACGCTTTGCAACGGGNCAAAGGGAGGAAAATACCTCTTTATGCCGCTTTGAGAGGAAAATCTCCATATTTGGGAAGCCCTTTCCCAGCCAATCCGCCAACACAGGGCAGACCACATTTTCTGTAGAGAAGTGGCCGGCGTCAATGAGATTGATCCCCATGGCGCGGGCATCCAGAAAGACGTTATATTTCACGTCGGCGGTGACAAAGGTATCACAACCCAGCTCCGCTGCGTCAGAGAGCATATCCCCGCAGGCGCCGCCGCCCACCGCCACCCTGCGGACGGGCCGGCCTGCGTCTTCCAGGCGGAGACCGTTGGCGTTCAGCGTATCCCGAATAAAGGAGGCAAAGGCGTGCAGATCGTCAAAACCACCGACCTCCCCCGCCCGGCCGATGCCATAGGGCCGGCCCTGGGGATCCAAGCCCTCCTGGTGGAGCTGCCGAATATTTTTCAGGCCCAGCCGATGGGCCAGGGCGTCATTGACGCCCCCCTCCACCGCGTCTAAGTTGGTGTGCATACAGATGCCGGAAATGCCGTTGGTGAGCAGCTTGATAAGAATACGGCCCTGAAGTGTGTCGTCGCGCACCGTCTGCACCTTTTCCCAGGCGCAGTTCATCACGGGGTGATGGGCCACGATGAGCTCCACGCCAAGCTCGGCGGCCTCAGCGGCGACCTCCTCTGTGATATCCAAGGCGACCAGTGCCTTTTTGACCTCGCGATCCGGATACCCCACCAGAAGTCCCACGTTATCCCAGCTCATGGCCAGGTCTTTGGGGGCCTTGGAGAACAAAAATGCTTCGATTTCCTTTACTGCTGCCATGAATCCCACTCCTTTTTCATGTTTNCGATCTCCCAAGCGGCAAGTTCATACCATTTCCGCTTCTCCGCNTCCTCCGGACGCTGNGCCCGCTCCAGCCCAATCACCGCCCGGCGGAGCCTTTGAAGCTCCTGCTCCAAATAGCGGCCACGCAGGGGGCTTTCCATGCCCCGGCTCTGCCGGCCTACCCATATTTCTCCCTCGGTGAGCGGCTTCATCTCTCCCGGCTCAGCCAGCAGGATCACGTACAGCGTCTCCCCCTCCGGTACCAATACCTCCTGAAAGACGGCAAGCCCACTGGCGGAGAGATAGCGGCGCAGGCCATCCGTCCCGCTCATAGGCTGAAGGATGTATCGGTGTCCGGCCTCCCCTGTCCAGCGGGAGGCGTGGAGGATGTCGGCAATGGTCTCGCCGCCCATGCCGGCGATGGTGACCANTTCTGCTTCCTGGGCGGGGATGTCGGAAAGACCGTCGCACAAACGGAAGGAGATCTTGTCTGAGACGTCCCAGCGCGCAGCCAAAGCCCTGGCACGGTTCAGGGGGGCGGGGCGCAGGTCGGAGCATATAGCGCGATCAACGCGGCCGTGCTGAACCAGCCANACAGGCAGCCGCCCGTGGTCGGTGCCCACATCGGCCAGACGGACGCCGGGGGGCACCAGGTCGGCCACCGCCTGGAGCCGCGGAGAGAGAGAGAACGGACGTTTCACGATGGGGCCTCCCTTCAAAAGAAGAAAGGGGAGCGGCGATGCCGCTCCCCTTTCAGGTTTGGAACTTACTGGGCGGCGGGGATCAGCTTGTTGATCTCTGCCAGCAGAGCGTCCACATCCACGCCGTGAACCATGCAGGCCTGCTCCACGGTCTCACCGCGGGAGGAGGGGCAGCCCAGGCAGTGCATGCCAATAGACATGAAAAGAGGAGCGGACTGAGGGGCGATATCCAGGATATCGCCAATGATGGTATCTTTGGTGATCTGTGCCATGATATGTTACCTCCAAATGGTAAAAGTCGTTGTTGCACGCATATAGTATATCTCGTTTATAGACTTTTTTCAACAGGAAAACGAACTTTTTTATAGATGTGATAAGCTCAATATTTATCCCATGAAAAAAGACGGCTTTCCACAGTGGAAAACCGTCTTTTTACGTTCTGGGATGGGCCTTGTTGTAAACGTCCTTCAGCTTGGGATTGATGACCCGGGTATATACCTGCGTGGAAGAGATATCAGCATGCCCCAGCATTTCCTGAATGGAGTGAAGGTCGGCGCCGTTTTCCAACAGATGGGCCGCGAAGGAATGGCGCAGGGTGTGGGGGGTGATCTCCTTTTGGATGCCGGCCAGATCCTGATAGTGCTTGATGATCTTCCAAAAACCCTGCCGGGACATACGGGAGCCGTTCATATTGACGAAGAGGGCGCGCTCATCCGGCTGCTCAATGAGCTGGGGACGGACATGCTCTATGTAATCGGCCAAGGCACGGACAGCAGTGGAATACAGAGGAATGACGCGTTCTTTCTTTCGGTTGGCACAGCGAAGGAAACCGGCACTCAAATTTAAGTGCTCCAGATTCAGGTTGATCAACTCGCTGACCCGGATGCCGGTGNCGTAGAGGAGCTCCAGCATGGCCTTGTCCCGGCAGCCCTTAGCGTCCCGGGGGTCAGGCTGCTCCAAGAAGAGCTCCACCTCTTTGCTGGTGAGGATCTGGGGCAGCTTGCGCTCCACCTTTTCCAGGGAGAGGCCCTTGGCGGGGTTGGCGGGGACGATCCCCTCCCGCTGGAGATAGGCGTAGAAGGATTTGAGAGAGGCGAGAGACCGGGTAACAGTGGCGTTGGACTTCCCCAGGCTCAATAAATATTTGGTGTAGCGATCCACATCGGATTGTGTGGCGCCCTCCGAAGAGATGCTTTCGCTGGTGAGCCAATGGAGGTATTGACTGATATCGCGGACGTAGGAACTGACGGTATTCTCGGAAGAACCCTTTTCCTCCGTCAAAAAGTGTTGGTAGGCGGCCAACAGATCCATTTTCTCACCCTCTTCCTTTGCCAAAGTACCCTCTATCGGAGCATAACATTTGCGGCGCCCGTCACGAGAACGGGAACCAGATATCGCTCCAAAAGAAAGCCAAAACACACAGCGGCGGCACAAAAGCCGCAACGTAAAAAATAATCGCGATGGTATGGAAGCTCGCGCCTGCCCTGTCCCGGGGCGCGCAGCGCCAACCGCCAAGAGGCGTGAAGACTCTGGGCCGATAACAGGAAGAGGGCCGGAATCGAGAACAGACCGGGGATCCCCATCAGAAAGAATGCGATAGTGAGCCCTCGGCGTCCATAGGCTTGGGCAAAGGCAGCCACAGAAAAAGCCAGAAAGAACCCCCGGGCGGAGACCAGCGCCGGGATACCGAAGATCCCAAGGGCGGTGAATCCCAATAAAAAGACCGCCAGGAACCAACGGAAGGTTCTCCACAATACCTCAACTGTGGACGGGGTGGTCATGGCCCCGGTCTGTGCCGCGGCGAGGAAACTTTCCAGATAGATCTGCAAAGCCTCGGCGCCGCCCCCCGCCACACTTAAGGCGATCAGGCAGCCGGCCAGTCCTCCGAACGCAAAAAAGACCGCCGTAACGACAAGAGTTGGGGTGCCCTCTGTCGTCGGCGACCACCAGAATCCCGTAACTGCTCTTCCCATGGCGCTCACCTCCATAGAAGAAATCTATGCCGGTGAGGACAAGACCATGCCTCCAGTGAAAATCGCATCGAACAGTGTAGCTCTATTTTAATCTACTTTCTTCTACAAAGCAAGCCCCTTTTGAAAAAAATTCATTATGTGGCAAAATTATGTAAAATGAATTATGTCTACCTTTGATCTGAA
>CAJMXB010000035.1 GCA_905219705.1 Oscillospiraceae bacterium
CCTGCTGGGTGAAGCCCCGGCCCCCCCCCTTCACCGCCGCCAGGCCGAAGCGGATACCCGCCTCCACGGCGGTGAAGTCGGTCTCCGACTGGTTCACATCGGGGGGCAGCAGGTCGATACCGCAGTTTTTGCACTCGGCGATATACTCCGCCACCTTCTCGCTGGAGTCCAGCACCGAGGTGAGGAGAGAGGCCATATATTCCTTGGTGTAGTGGCACTTGAACCAGGCGGTCTGATAGGCCACCACCGCGTATGCCAGGGAGTGGGCCTTGTTGAAGGCGTAGTTTGCAAAGTCGTAGATCTCGTCGTAAATGGACTGGGCCACATCCTCGGGGATGCCGTTGTGGATACAGCCGGCGATGTTCCGTCCCGGATCCCCGTGGAGAAAGGCCTCCCGCTCNCGCGCCACGTCCTTGGCCTTCTTCTTGCTCATGGCCCGGCGAACCNTGTCCGCCTGGCCCAGGGAATAGCCCGCCAGCTTGCGGAAGATCTCAATGACCTGCTCCTGGTAGACGATGCAGCCGTAAGTGCTCTGGAGGATAGGCTCCAGCATGGGGTGCTTATAGCGCACCAGCTTGGGGTCGTGCTTGCTGGAGACGAACCGGGGGATGGAGTCCATGGGGCCGGGGCGGTAGAGGGCGATGATGGCGCAGATATCCTCAATGTCCTTGGGCTTCAGACCCACGCACACCCCGGTCATCCCCGCCGACTCCATCTGGAACACCCCGGAGGTGCGGCCCTCGGAGAGCATTTTCAGCACCTCAGGGTCGTTGTCCGGGATGCTGTCCAGGGTGAAGTCCGGCCGGGTCTTCTGCACCTGCTTCACCGTGTCGTCCAGCACCGTCAGGTTGCGAAGGCCCAAAAAGTCCATCTTGAGAAGGCCCAGCTCCTCCAGGGTCACCATGGTGAACTGGGTCACCACCGACTCATCGTTCTTGGCCAGGGGGACGTAGTCCTCCACCGGCAGCCGGGTGATGACCACGCCGGCGGCGTGGGTAGAGGCGTGGCGGGGCATGCCCTCGATGGCCTGGGCGGTGTCGATGAGCAGCCTGACCTGCTCGTCCTCCTCATACATGTCCCGCAGAGGCTTAGAGAGCTTCAGGGCCTCTTCCAGGGTGATATGCAGCGCCATGGGCACCTGCTTCGCCACCTGATCCACCTGGTCGTAGGGCATATTCAGCACCCGGCCCACGTCCCGTATGGCCCCCCGGGCCGCCATGGTGCCGAAGGTGACGATCTGGGCCACATGGTCGCTTCCGTACTTGCGCCGGACGTAGTCGATGACCTCTTCTCTTCGCCGGGGGCAGAAGTCCNCGTCGATATCGGGCATGGTCACCCGCTCCGGGTTCAAAAACCGCTCGAAAAACAGGCCGTATTTCATAGGGTCGATCTCGGTGATGGCCATGGCGTAGGCCACGATGCTCCCGGCGGCGGAGCCCCGCCCGGGGCCTACCGGGATGCCGTTTCGCTTGGCGTAGCCGATGAAGTCGGAGACGATGAGAAAGTAGTCCACAAACCCCATCTGCCGGATGACTCCCATCTCATACTCCAGCTGTTTTTCATACTCGGCGGGCCTGTCCGGATACCGGCGGGCAAAGCCCTCCCGGCACAGCTTCTCAAAGTAGGCGTCCGGGTCGCTCTCCCCTTCCGGCAGGTGAAACTCCGGCAGGTGGTACTTGCCGAACTCAAACTCCACCTGACACATATCGGCGATCTTCTGGGTATTCTCCATGGCCCCCGGGTACTTGCCGAAAAGCGCCTCCATCTCCTCGGTGCTCTTGACGTACATCTCTTCCCGCTCGAAGCGCATCCGGTTGGGGTCGTCCTCGGTCTTCCCCGTTTGGATGCACATGAGGATATCCTGGGTGCGGGCGTCCTTTTTTTCAATATAGTGGGCGTCGTTGGTACACACCAGCGGGATGCCCGTCTCCTCATGGATGCGCACAAGGCCCGCGACCACGGCGGGATCGGCCTCCAGGCCGTGATCCTGAAGCTCCAGGTAGTAGTTCCCCCGGCCAAAGAGGGCGTCCATCTCCACAGCGTGGGCCTTAGCCCCCTCGTAGTCCCCGTTGCGGATACGCCGGGGCAGCTCCCCCGCCAGACAGGCGGACANGCAAATAAGCCCCTCCGCCCTTGTGCGGAGAAGCTCCAGGTCGATGCGGGGCTTGATGTAGAACCCCTCGGTGTAGCTCTGGCTCACCATGTGGGAGAGATTCCGGTAGCCCNCCTCGTTCTTGNANAGCAAAATGAGATGCCGCGCCTGGCTGTCCAGCTCATGGACACGGTCAAACCGGGTGCGGGGGGCCACATAGACCTCACAGCCGATGACCGGGTGGATCCCCTCCGCCTTGCAGGCCCGGTAGAAATCAATGACGCCGTACATATTCCCGTGGTCGGTGANCGCCACGGCGGTCTGGCCCAGNTCCTTCACCCGCTTTACCAGCGCCGGGATGCGGCAGCAGCCGTCCAGCAGGGAATATTCCGTGTGGTTGTGTAAGTGNACAAAGGACATGGGTCACCCCTCCTTCTCTTTCTCTTTCGCGCCCTACTCCCCCGCCAATTCCGAGAGCTTTTTCAGCCGGTAGTTCAGCGAGGATTTGGTGATAGGCGGTTGACATAATTCCCCTAACTCAGTGAGGGTCAGATCCGGGTGCTCCAGGCGCAGCTTGGCCGCCTCGGAGAGCTTGGGAGGCAGCTCGTCTAAGTCCATCCGCGCCATGAGGCGGTGGATGACCTCGATCTGGGTCTGGGCGGCGTCTACCNCCTTGTCCAGATTGGCGGCGTCGCAGTTCACCCGCCGGTTCACACCCCCACGCAAGTCCTTCTCCGCCTTGGCGTTCATCAGCTCCATGGCATGGAGGGGCGCGCCGATGGCGGCCAGGAAGTCCGCGATGTCCTCGCTGCGCTTGAAGTAGGCCATGTGGTTGCCCCCCCGCCGGACGGACTTGGGCTCAAAGCCCGCCTCCCGCAGCAGGGTCATCAGTTCCCGGTTCACCGACAGGTGGGAGGTGGCCAGCTCCAGGTGATAGCCCTTGCTTGGGTCGGTGACCGAGCCCCCCGCCAGGAAGGCCCCCCGAAAGAAGGCGGTGCGGCAGTGGGGCTCCTCCAGTACGGCGAAGTTGATATGGTGGGCCACCGAGGAGCCGGGATCGTACCCAAACACGGCAGAGAGCGTGGAGAGCTTGTCCGCCGCCGTCAGGGAAAACACCCGCTTGCCCATCCCCTCCTCCGGAAGCCGGTCAAAGCTCACCCGGAAAGCCTTCTTAAACAGCTGGGGCAGCCGGGCGGCAAACTGCTCCGNCTCCGTGACGATCCTGGCCTGCCCCTCGTCGAAGCGGTTGGCGTAAAGGAGGATGCCGTAGCACTCCGCCTGGGCGCAGCACTTCCGGGCCAGCGGCACCCGGCACAGCTCGGCTTTGGCGTCGCCGGAAAAGGACATATTCCCCACCCTCCTTCTCTTGTCTAAAAGATTTTGGTCTCCGCCCGCTCCCCGTATAGCTCCATCACCACCTGGCTCAGCCGGTCGGGGGAATGGCGGGCGTAGCGGGTGCCGGTGGAGAGCATGGGCCGCTCCACCACCTCCACCCCGAGGGCCTCGGTCTTCTCCTTGTCCACCCGGATCGGCTCCGCCCCCTCCTCCTGATATCGCTCCAGCAGCTCTTGGGAGACGGGAGAGCAGTTGGCCAGGCACAGGTCTACCAGTCCGGGTTTGGCGTGGCTGAGCAGCGCGTCGATGTGGTCGGAGAGGGTCATTCCCTCCGTCTCCCCGTCCTGGGTCATAATATTGCCGATATAGACCCGCAGGGCGTCGCTGTCACAGATCGCCTGGGCCACCCCGTCCACCAGCAGGTTGGGAATGACGCTGGTGTACAGGCTCCCCGGCCCAAGGAGGATCAGGTCGGCCTCCCGAATGGCCGCAAGGGCGGCGGACACGGGCGCGGGCCGCTCGGGCAGGAGGCGCACGCTGCGGATACGGCNGTCCTGGGCCTTTTTGAAGTCGGCGATCTTGGACTCTCCCAGGATGGCGGTGCCGTTTTCAAAGGTGGCCTCCAGCTTTACATCGGCGCTGGTGACCGGCAAGATGCGGCCCGAGATGGCCAGGACGTGGCTCATCTCGCTCACCGCCTCCTCAAAGGAGCCGGTGATACCGTTCAGGGCGGCCAGGATCAAATTTCCGNAGGATTGACCGGTAAGCCGGCCCGACCCCTCAGGAAAACGGTAGGCCAAAAGCTGGCCCATCACCGGCTCGGTGTTGGCCAGCGCCTGCATGCAGTTGCGGATATCCCCCGGCGGGGGCATCCCCAAGTCATTTCTCAGCACACCGGAGCCACCGCCGTCGTCGGCCACGGTGACGATGGCGGTGAGGTTGCGGGTGTAGGTCTTCAACCCCCGCAGAAGAGTGGACAGGCCGTGTCCGCCTCCGATGGCCACGATGCGGGGCCCCCTGTCCCAACGGCGCTCAAATCTCTGCTCCATCACCGCGCCCTCGTCATGTCCCGGTGATTCTCCGAGGCGTCGTATCCCTTCCGGCGGATGAAGTCCGCCAGCGCCTTGGTGATGGCCACCGACCTGTGCTGTCCGCCGGTACAGCCGACGCCGATGACCAGCGCGCTCTTTCCCTCCTCCACGAACTGGGGGAGCAGGAACGCGATNAGGTTTTCCANGTNGATCATNAAATCCCGGGTCTGCTGATAGCCAAAGACAAAGTCATAGACCGGGGCGTCCAGTCCGGTCTGATGCCGCAGCTCAGCCACATAGAAGGGGTTGGGCAGGAACCGCACATCGAAGACCAGATCGGCCTCAATGGGAATACCGTACTTAAAGCCAAAGGAGATGACGCTGACATTCATGGCCCGCTGGGGCCCCCCGGAGGCAAACAGCCGCAGGATCTCCCCCCGGAGCTTTGCGGTGGAGAGGGCTGTCGTGTCGATCACATATTCCGCCCTGGCACGCACCGGCTCCAGGATCGTCCGCTCCCGGTGCACCGCCTCGTCAAGAGAGCGGCCGTTCTTGGCCAGGGGATGGAGCCGTCTGGTCTCCTTATACCGCTTGATGACCACCTCCGGCCCCGCCTCCACATAGAGGATCTTGTAGTCACAGCCGATGGCGGTCAGCTCCTCCAGGGCGGCAAAAAGCCCGTCAAAGGTCTGGCCGCCCCGGATGTCGCTGACGATGGCCACCCGGTCGTACTCCGCCTGGTTCGCCATGCNCAGCTCGGCAAATTTGGGGATCAGCGGCGCGGGCATATTGTCCACCACAAAATAGCCGATGTCCTCCATGATGGAGGCCACCTGGCTCTTTCCCGCCCCGGACAGGCCGGAGATCACGATAAATTCCATACCTTCACACTCCCAAAGTCTTGACTTCCGGCTCCAATTCCACGCCGGTCTCGGCCAGTACCCGGCGCGTCACTTCTTCCATGAGCTTCAAAATATCCCGGCANGTGGCCCCGCCCCGGTTGATGATAAACCCGGCGTGCTTTTCCGACACCTGGGCGCCCCCCACCGTCAGGCCCTTCAGCCCGCACTGGTCGATGAGGGCGGCGGCGTAGACGGGCTTTCCGTCCACCGGAGGCGGGCGCTTGAAGGTACTCCCCGCCGAGGGGTATTCCAGGGGCTGTTTGGCNCTGCGCTGGGCGGAGAGCTCCGCCATTCTTGCCCGGATGGCGGCGGGGTCGCCGGGCTCCAGAAGAAACACCGCCTCCAAAATCAGCCTTTGCCCGCCGGAGAAGGCGCTGTGGCGGTAGGCAAAGTCACATTCCCGGTTGGAAAGGACTTCACGCCTGCCGTCAAAGCCCAAGATGTGAACTTGATGGAGGATCTGGGATATCTCCCCGCCGTAGGCTCCAGCGTTCATGGTGATTGCGCCCCCCACTGTTCCGGGGATGCCGGCGGCCCACTCCAGGCCGGTGAGGCCGTACTGCAAAGCCAGGTTGGCGGCCTGGGAGAGGAGCATCCCCCCTCCTGCCATCAGCTCATTGGCGTATACCTCGCCCTCGCAGCAGACTCCCCCCAGCTTTACCACAAAGCCGTCATAGCCCCGGTCGGAGACCAGCAGGTTGGAGCCGTTGCCCAGGAAGAAGGGAACCACATTGCAGTGAAAGGCCGTCTCGATGACCTTGTGGATCTCCTCTCCTTTTGGCAGGGCCATCAGGGCGGCGGGGCCGCCCACCCGGAAGGAGGTGTGCCTGCTCATGGGCTCGTTTTTACGCAGCTCCAGCAAGGGACATTCCTCCCGCAGCCGTTTTTCCAATCCTTCCAACAAAGTCATGGCGATCCCTCCTTCCTGCCAGTGTATGCCTATTTCAGCGTTTTCTTGTATCCCGCCGCCTCCGTCAGCAGCTCTCCGGCGCTGTCCAGAGCGGTCTGGGTGATGTGGTCTCCCGAGGTGAGCCTTGCCAGCTCCTCCCTGCGGCGCTGGTCGGTGAGCTCCTCCACCCGGGTGTAGGTGCGCCCGCCCAGCTCCCCCTTCTCCACCGAGAAGTGGACGTCGGCCATGGCNGCGATCTGAGGCAGGTGGGTCACGCAGAGCACCTGCTTGCGGCGGGCCACCTGAAAGAGCTTTTGGGCCACCTTCTGGGCCGCCCGGCCGGAGACGCCGGTGTCCACCTCGTCAAAGACCAGGGTGCCCACGTCGTCGTTCTCCGCCAGCACATTTTTCAGACATAGCATGATCCGGGCCAGCTCGCCCCCCGAGGCGATCTTCTGGATGGGCCGCAGCTCCTCCCCCACGTTGGCGGACATAAGGAAGCGGACGGCGTCCATGCCGTCGGCGCCCAGTCCCTTTTCATTCTCCAAGGGGAGGATCTCCACCCGAAAGCGCACCTTGGGCATATCCAGCTGGGCCAGCTCCTCCTGGATACGCTCCTCCAGGGCCTTCCCCGCCTTTTTCCGCGCCTGAGACAGGAGCTGGCCCTTCTTCTGGGCCTCCGCCAGCGCCCTGGCCCGATCCTGCTCCAAACGGAGGAGCGCGTCGTCGGCAAACTGGATCTCGTCCAGCTCCGCCTGACAGCGCTCCAGATAGCCCAGCATCTCCTCCACGCTGCCGCCATACTTCTTTTTCAGCCGGTAGAGGAGATCCAGGCGGCCCTCCAGCTGATCCAGCTCCCCCGGCTCGAAGTCGAAGCCGCCGGACAGATCCCGGGCGGTGTCCGCCACGTCCTGGGCCTGACAGCGGCAGTCGGTGAGCCGCTCCCGGAGCTCGTCCAGCGCGGGGCTCACTCCCGCCACCGCCTCCAGACACCGCTCCGCCTCCATCAAAAGGGCCGCCGCTCCGGGGGCGTCCTCATCCCCGGAAAGGGCGAAATGGGCCCCCTGGGCGGCCTGGGCCAAATCAGCGGCGTTGCGGAGGATATCCCGGCGCTCATTGAGGGTCTCCTCCTCCCCCGTTACAAGGTTGGCCCGCTCCAATTCATTGATCTGGAATTGCAGGGTATCCACCCTTCTGGCCTTCTCCCCCTCGTCCATCTGAAGGGCGGCGATCTTTTTCTCCAGCGCCGCCAGCTCCCCATAGGCCTCCTGATAGGCCGACAGCGTCCCCTCCAGCGCCCCGAACCGGTCCAGATAGCCCAGGTGGCAGCCCTCATCCAGCAGTTGCTGGCCATCGTGCTGCCCGTGGATGTTGAGCAGCTGGCGGCCCAGGGTCTTGAGCTGGGCCACCGTCACCGGCCGGCCGTTGACCCGGCACAGGTTCTTGCCGTCGGGCAGGATCTCCCGCTGGAGGAGCAGCTCCCCGTTCTCGTCGGGGCCCAGACCGTTCTCCACCAGCCAATACAGAGGCTTCACACCGGTGAACGTCCCGCTGACCAGGGCGGACTTGGCCCCGGTGCGGATCAGCTCCCGGCTGGTTCGCTCCCCGGTGACGGCGCTCATGGCGTCCACCACGATGGACTTGCCCGCGCCGGTCTCTNCGGTGAGGGCGTTAAAGCCGGCGCCGAAGACGATGTCCGCCGACTGGATGACGGCGATATTTTCGATGTGGAGAATAGAGAGCATAGCTGTNACGCCCCTTTTCTCGAGAGAGCATCTGGCGCCTCTCGACCCGGNATTCCTCCGCGTCCTCGTTGGTGCGCATGATGAGGATGACGNTGTCGTCCCCCGCCAGAGAGCCCACCAGATCGGGGATGTCCATTCCGTCCAGGGCCGCCGCAACGGCGTTGGCCATGCCGGGCATGGTCTTGAGCACCACGATGTTCTGGGCGGTGTCGATGGTGACGCCCTCCTGGAAGATGGTACGAAGCCGCCCGGCGAAATTCAGGGTGTTGCGGTGGCGGGAGGCGGCGTACTTGTAGACCCCTCCCGCAGTGAGCTCCTTGATCAGGTGAAGCTGCTTGATATCACGGGAAATGGTGGCCTGGGTGGTGGTGATGCCCCGCTCCTTCAGGCACTCCNGAAGCTGCTCCTGGGTCTCGATCTCCTGGGCGGCAATAATGTCAAGTATCTCCTGCTGGCGCTTGCTTTTCATGGGTCATGTCCTCCCCAATTTTTGATTTAAAACGGTATAAAAGCTCCGGTTGGTCAGCCGGACAAGACGGGCCTTGGCCTCCGAGCGGCGCAGCTCCACCTGGTCGCTGCCGCCCAGACGGAAGGCCTTGCCCCCGTCCACCGACAGGTAGGCCGTCTTCCGGGAGAGCTTGCCCATCTTCACCGCCACCAGACGGTTCCGATCCAGCACATATGACCGAGCGTGGAGGGCGTGGGGACAAATGGGGGTCACCAGGATATTCTCCGCCGCAGGCTCCACAATGGGCCCGCCGGCGGACATAGAGTAGGCGGTGGAACCGGTGGGCGTGGAGACCACCACGCCGTCCCCGGAAAAGCGGCCCACCAGCGTGCCGTCGGNGCGCACGTCCAGGTCGATGATCCGGGCCACGGCCCCCTTGGTGATCACGGCGTCATTGAGGGCGGTGTCCCGGAAAATGACCCGGCCCTCCCGGCGCACCGCCACATCCAGCATCATCCGCTCCTCCTCCTGGTATTTTCCCTCGGGGAGCNGGGAGAGGAGGTTCAGCTCAGAGACCTCCAGCTCCGCCATGAAGCCCACGCTGCCCAAGTTCACGCCCAGCGCGGGCATACCGTGGGCCTGGGCGTCCTTGGCGGCGTGGAGGATGGNGCCGTCTNCGCCAAAACNGACCAGCAGGTCGGCGTTNTGGAACGCCGTCTCCATGGGGAGAAATTTCAAATGACCGGGGACCTCTACGCTTCCCCGCTCAAATTCAAAGGGGAGGGCCAGACAGGTCTCCGCCCCGGCCTGGTTCAGCACCCGCTGGGCGGTCTGCACCGCCTTCAGGCCCTTGTCCCTGTATGGGTTGGGGCTTAATACCACTTTCACCGCGCTTCCTCCCCTCGCGTATCGTGCTCTGACAGTTGGGCATGGGAGGCCTCCACCAATTGGGCAAGCTCCCCCTGCCAGCCCTCTTCTTCTCCGGCAGAGAGCCAGCCCAGATACTCAATGTTTCCCTCCGGGCCCCGGATGGGTGAGAAGGTGATGCCCCTCACCCCGAACCCGGCGGCCCTGGCGTGATCCAGGAAATGCTCCAGCACTTCCCGGTGGACGCCCTTGTCCCGGACGACCCCCTTCTTGCCCACCTTGTCCCTGCCCGCCTCGAACTGGGGCTTGATAAGACAGACCCCCTGCCCTCCCGGAGCCATGAGAGGCCGCAGGGGAGGCAGAATGAGATTGAGGGAAATGAAGGACACGTCCACGCTGAAAAAGTCCAGCTCGTCGGGGATCTCTTCATGGGTGAGATACCGGGCGTTGGTGCGCTCCAGGCAGACCACCCGGGGATCGCCGCGCAGCTTCCAGGCAAACTGGCCGTAGCCCACATCCACCGCGTAGACCTTCGCCGCGCCGTTTTGAAGCATACAGTCGGTAAAACCCCCGGTGGAGGCCCCGATGTCGNCGCAGGTCTTCCCGGTCAGCGTGATGGGCCAGGTCTCCATGGCCTTCTCCAGCTTGTAGCCTCCCCGGCTCACGTATTTGAGGCCGCCCCCCCGAATTTCGATGGGGGCCTCGGGATCGGTGGGAGCGCCGGCCTTATCCACCTTTTGCTCCTTCACATAGACCTGGCCCGCCATAATGAGAGCCTGGGCCTTCTGGCGGGACTCCACAAGGCCCCGCTCAACCAGAAGCACGTCCAGCCGCTGTTTCACGGCCCACCACCTCCTTCACCTGCCGGGCAATGCTCTCGCCGTC
Organism: Oscillospiraceae bacterium; assembly: GCA_905219705.1. Classification (GTDB taxonomy): domain Bacteria; phylum Bacillota; class Clostridia; order Oscillospirales; family Oscillospiraceae; genus Vermiculatibacterium; species Vermiculatibacterium agrestimuris. Next base: position 10,195 of record CAJMXB010000035.1, read on the forward strand.
CAGTCGATTCATCCGCCGCAGCTGCTCTGCCGTGCCCTGGGGCGGGACACGGCTGCCCAGATTCCGCAAAGCAATATACCGTGTCTGTACGCCGCCCAAGGCCAGCTCAGCGGCTACCCTACGGCCCACACAGTTTTGATCCATGACTTCCTCATAAAACCAGAGGGCCTTGGTCTTTTCCACCGAGTCCATAAAAANCTCCCCCGCCGGGGTGGGCGTAATGATAATCNGTTTGACCACTTCCGCCGAGATGTGGTCTTGCTCCAGAAGCCTTGCCGCCTCCAGCAGGGCGCCCACCTGGGTGCCGTAGCCCGCCAGGGTCACGTCGGCGCCAGGGCGGAGGAGCGTGACGCTCTGCCCGTCCCACGGCTCCCGGTAGGCCCCCTCTCCCCCTCTGGGGTAGCGGACGGCCACAGGGCCCTTCGCCTCCCGGATGGCATAGCGGAGCATGGAGGCAAGCTCGGCGTAGTTGGCGGGAGCCAGCACCGTCATGCCGGGAACGGTGTCCAAAAACCCCACGTCGAAAACGCCGTGATGGGTCTCCCCGTCCTCCCCCACCAGGCCCGAGCGATNCACGNAGAAGACCACATGGAGATTNTGCAGGGCCACGTCATGGAGGAGCATATCGTAGGCGCGCTGGAGGAAGGTGGAGTAGACGGCAAAGACGGGGATCATCCCCTGCTTGGCCATGCCGGCGCACATGGTGACGGCGTGGCCCTCGGCGATGCCCACATCAAAAAAGCGCTGGGGAAACCGCTGGGCAAAGCCGTCCAGGCCGGTTCCCGGCTGCATGGCGGCGGTAACGGCGCAGATGCGCCCATCCTTCGACCCCAGTGCGCACAGGCTCTCCCCGAACACGTCGGAAAAGCACCGCCTGGGCTGGGAGAGGCCCTTCCCGGTGACGGGGTCGAAGGGACCGATGCCATGGAAGCGGTCGGGCTCCGCCTCGGCGGGGAGGTAGCCCTTCCCCTTCACCGTGCGCACATGGAGAAGCACCGGCCCCTCCAGGTCTTTGGCGTATTTCAAAAGCCGGGTCAGACCCTTCACATCGTGGCCGTCCANNGGCCCCAGGTAGGTAAAGCCCATATCCTCGAAGAGGGANCAGGGCAAAAGAGTCTCCTTCACGGCGGTCTTGATCTTATGGGTCACCTTGTAGACGTGACGGCCCAGGGAGAAGGCCCCCATCACCTTTCGGTAGCCCTTCTTGAAGCTCAGATACTGGGGCTTGAGCCGCTGCCGGGCCAGATGCTCCGCCACGCCTCCCACACTGCGGGTGATGGACATACCGTTGTCGTTGAGGATGACCAGCAGCGGCTCCCCGCTGTCGCCGGCGTCGGACAGCCCCTCATAGGCAAGGCCCCCGGAGAGGGCGCCGTCCCCCAAAAGGGCCACCACATGGTAGTCCTTTTTCTGCAGGGTGCGGGCGCGGGCCATGCCCACCGCCACGGACACTGCCGTGGAGGCATNGCCCACGGAGAAAGCGTCGCAGACGCTCTCCCCCGGTTTGGGAAAGCCGCTGACGCCCCCAAAGGAGCGCAGCGTGTCCATCAGGCCGTCCCGGCCGGTGAGTATTTTATGACAGTAGCACTGGTGGCCCACGTCAAAANCNATNCGGTCGCGCTCCGGGGCAAAGACCCGGTGAAGGGCCACGGTNAGCTCCACCGCCCCCAGGTTGGAGGCCAAATGGCCTCCCGACCGGGAGACCACCTCCACCAGGCGCTGACGCAGCGCGGCGCAGAGGCTCTCCGCCTCCGCGTCGGTGATAAGATGCAGATTGTTGGGGATATCCAGCAAGGCCCTTGCCCTCTTTCGTGGTAAGTTCAGTCTATCAATGGGTGAAGAACCAGGCCCCGCCCCAGCCCATGGCGATCCCCAGCACGGCGCCCATGAAGACCTGGAGCGGCGTATGGCCCACCAGCTCCTTCAGCGCCCGGTCGAACAGCTCCTCCGGCTTCATCTGGGCCCAGTGCTCCATCATGTAGTTGAGGATTCGGGCCTGCTTGCCCGTCTCCTGCCGGACGTTGAAGGCGTCGTACATCACCACGATGGCCAAAAGGGCAGCCAGGGCGAACAGGGGCGAGGTGTAGCCGTAGAGGTAGGCCACCGAGGAAGCGCAGGCGCAGACGGTGGCGGAGTGAGAGGAGGGCATCCCGCCGCTGGAGAGGATATGCCTCCAATCCCACCGCCGCTCGGTGATGAGCACCACAAAGAGCTTCAGAACCTGGGCGGCGGCCCAGGCAAAAATGGAGAGGTTCAGAATGAGATTTCCGGTAAAAAAGCTCACCGCGTTTTTGTCCATCGGCTCATTTCTCCCTTCTTCCCAATTCATCCGCCAGATCCCGCAGGAACTGNTCCCCGCCGCCGGGCCAACGGGCCTGGGTCAGGGCGGCCTTGGCCTGCTGGGTATAGCGCTCCACCNCCTGGCGGCACTTCTCCTCCCCGGCCAGGGTCACATAGGTGGTCTTGCCGTTGTCGGCGTCGGAGCCGATGGGCTTACCCAGGGTCTCCGGCGTGGAGGTCACGTCCAGAAGGTCGTCCTGGATCTGGAAGGCAAGGCCCAAGCTGGCGGCATAGCCCATTGCGGCGTCCACACAGCGAGAGTCTGTCTCCCTCTGTCCCGTCGCGGCGGTCACGCCCATGAGGCAGGCCGCCCGCAGCAGGTCGCCGGTCTTCTTATCGTCGATCTGCACCAGCTTTTCGATGTCGTCGTGGCCCTCCTTGCCCAGGGTGTCCCAATACTGGCCCAGGCACATGCCCCTTTCCCCCGCCGCNTCCGCCAAGATGCGGGCGGCCNGGGCGGGCNCGTCGCTCCTCACCCAGGGGCCGGGGGCCATAAGGGCGGTGTGAAAGGCCGCGGCCTGGAGGGCGTCCCCCGCCAGCACCGCCGCCGTCTCGCCGTAGACCTTNTGGCAGGTGGGCTTGCCCCGGCGCAGATCGTCGTTGTCCATACAGGGCAGATCGTCATGGATCAGGGAGTAGGTGTGGAGCATCTCCACGGCGCAGGCAAAGTCCAGGGCCAGTGCCGGGTCGCCTCCGGCGGCCTCGCAGAAGGCCAGGACGAGGACGGGCCGGATGCGTTTGCCCCCGGCCAGAAGACTGTAGCGCATGACCTCCTCCAGTCCCTTGCCGGTAAAGAATTGGACGAGGCGGGTCTCCACCATGGTCTTATAGCGGTCATACNTCTCCTGATAGGTCATTCCATCTCCTCCATGNGGGCTTTGACAACAGCCCCATCCGCACCGGCGAGGAGCTTGGAGACCTTCTGTTCGGCCTTGTCCAGGGCGGAGGAGCACTGTTTCATCAGGGCGGCTCCCTCCTCAAAGAGGGAAAGGGCCTCCTCCAGGGGAGCGTCCCCCCGCTCCAGGGCGGTGACGATCTCCTCCAAACGGGCCATAGCCTGTTCAAAATCCAGCTTTTTCGCGCTCATTTGGGTCACTCCTTTATGGGCTCGGGCCCTTATTTCACTTCGCAGACGATGCTCCCGTCGGCAACACGGAGCTCCAGCTCCTCCCCCGGGGACACATCCTTCACCGACTTCACAAGGCCCCCGGGCCCCTTGGCGATGGAATAGCCCCGGCCCAGCACCTTCAGTGGACTCAGCGCGTCCAGAGAGGCGGCCAGCCGGCCGAAGCGCTCCTTGTCCCGGGCCATGGAAAGGCTCAGGCCATGGCCCAGCCTGTCCCGCTGGCGGTCAAGGAGCTGGCGGCGGTCGTCCACCCAGGACATGGGATCGTGAAGCATCCGGCTCCGCCCCGCCTGTTCCAGGGCGGCTCTTGCCTCGGCGACGCGGCGCTCCATGGCCTTCGCCATGCGCCGGTTCAAATGCGCAAGCAGCGCATANTGCTCNTTCNGATCGGGCACCGCCAGCTCGGCGGCGTTAGAGGGGGTGGCCGAGCGCAGGTCGGCGACATAGTCGGCGATGGTCACATCGGGTTCATGCCCCACCGCGGAGATCACGGGGATCTTCGAGGCGTAGATGGCCCTCGCCACCCCCTCGTCGTTGAAGCACCACAAGTCCTCCATGGAGCCACCGCCCCGGCCGGTGATGATAAGGTCGGCAAGGCTCTGGGCGTTGACCCAGGAGATGGCCCCGGCGATCTCAGCCNGGGCCTCCGCCCCCTGGACACGGCAGGGCACCACAAAGACCTCCGCCATGGGCCAGCGCGTCCCCAGGATGCGCAGCATATCCCGCACCGCCGCCCCCGCGGGGGAGGTGACCAGGGCGATGCGTTTGGGGAACCGGGGAATGGGCTTTTTATGCGCCTGGTCAAACAGGCCCTGGGCGGCCAGCTTGGCCTTGAGCTGCTCGAAGGCGGCGTGGAGGTCGCCCACCCCGTCGGCGGTGAGGGCGGAGACATAGAGCTGGTACTTGCCGTCTCTGGGGTAGACCGTCACATAGCCGAAGGCGACGACCTTCATGCCGTTCTGGGGCCGGAAGCGCAAAGAGGCCGCCTCCCTGCGGAACATGACGCAGGAGAGGGCCCCCGTCTCGTCCTTCAGGGAAAAGTAGTGGTGGCCCGAGGGATAGAGCTTATAGTTGGACACCTCTCCCCGGATAAAAAGCCCGGAGAGGGCGGCATCGGAGTCCAAAAGGCTCTTAATATGATGGTTGACCTGGGAGACCGAATAGACGGGATATTCCATAAAAGGGCCTCCTCTCATTTCAAATCAGAGCAGCCGATGGGCCAGGATGGCCACGCCCATGGCGTTGTCGGTGGAATACTGGCTTTGGGCAAAGATGGCCTGGCAAAACTCGGTGAGAATATAGCGCAGACGGCTGTTGGAGGCCACCCCTCCGGAGCAGAGCAGCGGCAGGCCGGGGTATCGGTCTTGGGCCGCCANCGTNNNACGGCGCACGATCTGGGCCACCGTGTCCAGGGTGAAGGCGGCGATCCGCTCCGGCGGTTCCCCCTTTGCGTGAAGCTCCTTCGCCTTGTTCTCCATGCCGGACAGGGNGAATTCCAGGCCGGCGAGCTTCACTGGGAAGGNCTTGGGCCTGTCCTGACAGCTTTGGGACAGCTCGTCCAGGCCCTTTCCCGCCGGAAAGGGGATACCCAGCAGCACCCCGGTGCGGTCGATGAGCTGACCGGCAGAGATGTCGGCGGTGCCGCCGATGCGCCGCGCTTTCACATTGCGCCCCTCCGGCTCCACGTAGAGCAGCTCGGTGGTGCCCCCGGACAGGTGCCAGGCCAGGAAGGGCGCGTCCAGAAGTTCCATGCGCCCCGCCGACCAGGCCGCGGCGGCCAGGTGTCCCTGCTGGTGGGACACGGCGAAGAAGGGCACGTCCAGCACCGCGGCCAGGCTGCGCCCCAAGCTCTCCCCCGCCAAAAAGCAGGGCATATAGGAGCCCTCCACCGCCCTGGGACGGGTGGAGGCGGCCACGGCGGCGAGCTTCTCCAGCCCTCCCTGCTCCCGGAGCTGGGCGATGCGTGCGNGCAGAGCCTTCACNTGCTGGAAAAGGGCCTCCGACTGGCGAAGGCCCAACCCCCCGGCGTTTACCTCCAACAGCTTGCCGGCGTTACCGCCGGCCCGGCCGTCAAAGAAGGCCGCCGAGGTCGTGTAGTTGCTGGTGTCCAGTCCCAGGGTGGTCATTCCGCCCCAGTCCCTTCCCCCGCAGTCCTCTCCCGGACGAAGGAGCCCAGGATGCCGTTGACGAAGGCGGCCAGCTCCGGCTCCTCATAACGTTTGGTCAGCTCCACCGCCTCATTGATGGCCGCGGCGTTGGGCACGCTGGACATATACAGGATCTCGTACATACACACCCGGAGGATGGCCACCACCACCCGGGGGATGCGGGAAAAATTCCAGCCGATGGCGTACTTGGAGATATATTCGTCCAGCTCTCCGCCGCGGCCATAGACNCCGCGCGTCAACTNCGATATGTACGCCTTCTGCTCCNCATTGGGAAACTCCGCGTATAGCGGTTCCTCCTGGCCCAGCAGCTCAAAGGCGGGCCGGGTCAGGGCGGCGGCGAGCAGCTCGTCGGCGGTCATATGGGAAAAGCCCAGCTCGAACACGAAGTGGACGGCGATCTCACGGGCACTGCTTCTTGTCATAGGGATCCCTCCCGAGGGCATTTTTGGTCATTTTCCTATATCCGTAGTATNCATCATAATATGCAAAAAATAAACCCCCAAAATGGGGTTTTGGGGAAAGAAAGCCTTTGCCGCTGTTTCCTGTCCCCATATGTTGCTTTCACAGGGCCTTTATGCTAGTTCAAATAAATTTTAAGGCGGTACCTGCCATGAAGCTTCGCAAACCGCTCGCCGCTCTCTGTGCCGCCGCGCTCTCCTCTCCGCCCTCCCCGCCCAGCCGGAGAAGAAGTGACCTTCTCCGCCGTTCAAAACAGAAGAAAAGCCCGGAGCGATCCCGCTCCGGGCTTTTTTGTTCCCTTTTACGCCTGCTTGGGCTTACGCAGGTGGTCGAACGTAACTCCGGCCACATGGACGTTCACCGCCGTGACCTGAAAACTGGTGGCGTTCTCGATGGCGGCGGCCACAGCGTCCTGGGCGGCGCGGGCCACCTCCTGCACGGTGGCGCCATACTTGACCAGCAGGGAGATATCCACGGCGACTCCGCTCTCCCCCACGGTCACCCGCACGCCCTTGCTCAGATTCTTCCGGCCGCTGAAAAGCTCGGCGATGTCGCTGCCCAGATTGGCGGCCAGGCTGCCGACACCCTCCACCTCCAAAGCGGCGGCCGCGGCGGTCACCGCCAGCACGTCCTCCGAGATATGGATGCTGCCCAGCTCGTCGGGGCAGGAGACATATTCTTTCCCATCCGCCATACTTCACGCTCCCTTTCCTGTGGCGTTTATTCTTGTGCTTATTCTCATTGTACCACAAAAAAAGGAAATTACAATCACTTTTTTACCCCTGGGCCTCAATGATGGTGATCTGGCTGGCGGGAACGCCGGTCTCCCCGGTGACGATCTCTACGATCNGGGCCACATCGGCGTCCTGCAGGCCCTCCTCCGTGGNGGAGACCACCACGGAGACGCCCCCGTCGCTGATGAAGGCCACACAGTCGGCGTACCCCTTGGCCACCACCAGGTTCTCGATCTGAGCNTCGGAGACGNTGGTGNAGGCCAGGGTCTCGATGGCCGCCCCGGCGTCCACCTTGGCGGCGTCCTCGGCGGTGTCGCTGCCCAGAGTCTCCTGGAGCATCCCCAGGGCACTGTCACGGGCCTGCTGCCGGTTGAGCCGGGCAGAGGCGAANTAGCCGGTGGAGGCGCCCGCCGGAGCGCTCTCTGCGGGGGTCTCCGCCGGGGTCACTGCAGGCAGAAGGGGGTCGTTGGTCTTCCCGTCCACCAGGGCCGCCTGTCCCAGGGTCTNGCCCNCATCGGTGCTCTCCTTTTCATAAGACCAGTTGAGATACACCGCCACACAGACGAACAGGACGATGGCGGCCACCACCGCATTGCGTTTCCAGAGTTTCNTAGCTTTTTTCCTCACTTTCCCTTACAAATCGAGATCTGATCCGCGCCCAATCCGGTGAGGGCGGAGACCGCTTGGTTCAATGCCAGCCTGACCAGGGGATCGTCGCCCCCCTGGGCCACCACCAGCGCGCCNCGGTAGGCCGGGGCCAGCTCCTGGAGGCGCACCGCCTCCTGTGTACGGTCGCCCTTGGAGAGAAGCACGGAGGTGGTCTCCCGACTGGTCTTCTCCCCCTCCTGGGTGGCGCTTCCGTCCTGGGCGATGACCTGACGGGGGCCCGCGTCCAGGGTCAGCACCACCGTCACCTCTCCCGCCCCCTCCACCTGGGTAAGGGCCTTTTCCAGCTTCCGTTCCAGCTGCGCCGCCTGGANGAGATCCGTCTCCTCCGCCGGGGCAGCCTTCTCCGCCGTCTCCCCGCCCGGCCACAGCAGGAGCAGGGCTCCCACCGCCGCCACCAGGAAAACATACTTGTACCGTTTCAGGGCCTCCATCCAGCGCAGGCCCGCCTCTGCTGCCTTCATGTTCCCTCCTTTTGAAAGCTCTGACGTTCCGGGGGAATGTCCAGCTCCCGGGCGATGAGATCGCTGAGGGCCTGACGCTGGCTCTCGTTCCAGGTTCCCCGCACCGTCACCTGCCAGGGCACCGTCCAGCCGCTCCCATCGTCCTCCGCCTGGGTCTGCGCCGTACATTCCATCCCCAGCGCGCCGCCTTTGTCCACAATATATGCGCTTGTCTTTTCCTCTATGAGGGTTTTCATCACGTCCTCTCCCGTCCGGGCCGCCGCCTCCTGCTCCCAGGCGCCCGCCGTCACCGCCAGCGTCCCCGGCTCCAGGCTCAAAAGGGGCTTCGCCACCGCCAGCAGAAGCACCATACCCCCCACCAGCCGGCCCACCTTCTTCACCGCCCCCTCCGGAGTGAGGGCCTGAGCCAGCGCCACCGCCAGGGCCGCCGCCGTCACCCCCAGCAGCCACTCCCGCACCGCGCTCATCCGCCCACCGCCTTGATGGAGGTGATGAGGGCTATGTAAAGGATCATGGCGGAGCCGCCGGTCATACCCAGTACCAGGGCGAAGGCGGAGCCGATGGCGTCCACCAGTCCGGCGGTGGGGCCGGGGGAGACCGTGGCGCACAGGGCGGCGGCAAGCTTGTACACCAGATAGTGACAGCCCAGCTGGAGAAAGGGGATGAGGCAGACGCACAGCACCGCCAGCAAACCCGCCACTCCCACCGTCCCCTTCAGCACGCCCGCTCCCGCCACCACCGTCTCGGCGGCGTCGGAGAGGATGCCGCCCACCACCGGCACCATACCGGAGATGGCGGTCTTGGCCGCCTTTTGGGTCAGCGCGTCGGCGTTGCCCGCCACCGCGCCGCTGACGGTGAGGTAAACCACAAAGCCGGTGAAGAGCAGGGACAAAAGTCCCCCCGCCGCCCACTTCAGCAGCTCTCCCACCCGTTTCAGCCCGTCGTTTCCCAGGGCGGCGTGGGCGGCGCAGGCGGCCACATAGGCGTAGATCAGGGGCAGGATGAGCTGCTCCGCCACCGTCAAGAGCAGATTGAGAAACAAGAGGGTAGCCCCCTGCCGCGCCACGGCGGCGGCGGGCTGTCCCCCTGCGGCGCACAGGGCGGTGACCACCGGCAGCAGCAGCTTAGAGAAGTCGTCCATACGCTCCATGGCCTGCCGACCCAGCCCCAGCAGGGCGTTGACGTCGATGACGGCGATGGCGGTCACCGCCGCCGCCCCCGCCAGACGGATGGGATCCAGTCCTCCGCCCCCCAGCTCCTCCCGCAGGGTCTCGCTGACGGCACACAGCAGGGTCACCGCCAGCAGCAGGGCCCCACTCCGGCCGGAGCGGCGGAGGATGCCGGGCAGCTCCTTGCTGCCCGTATCCAGAATGGCTCTGGCCCCGGCGGCAAAATCCCCGGAGGAGGCCTCCTCAATGTCCAGATAACCGTCCAGGTAGCGCTCCGAGGCCCGGCGAAACTCCTCCACCCCGGCCGCCTCTTCCAATCCGGCCGCCCGGGCGGGGAGAAGAAGGAGGAAGAGCAGGGCCAGGAGGGTGAGAAGGGGCCTCACAGCAGACCTCCCAAGGTGGTGAACACCGCCTCCACCAGCGGCAGGGCGGCCAGCAGGGCCAGGGCGGCCCCCGCCGTCTCCAGGAA
>CAJMXB010000036.1 GCA_905219705.1 Oscillospiraceae bacterium
GGGAGGGATTCCCGGCTTTGTATAATGTTGTTGTACCGGGTGGTCATATGGAGGGTGACAGAGCTTAAAAAGCTGCTGTCCGAGGCGGTGGCCGCCGAGTTGGTGATGCGGATGAGGGTGCCCCGGTCGGCGGTGGGCAGGAAGGAGTAATTGAGCCCGAAGAAGCCGCACACAGCGGCGGCGGGGACGTAGGGGATGCCGTTACGGAGTATGGCCGGCCAATTCAGGGAGTTGCCCTGGCCGTCCACACAGGTGTTGTTGTTGATGGTGAAANNGAGCCGGCCGGAGAGGGCGTAAAGGGTGAGGACGGCGCCCCGATCCTGACTGATGCCGTAATAGACCCCCAGATCCACCCCCGAGCTGTCCTTNTNAAAGACGGTGAAGGGCACATAGATCACGCCGCCGTTGGAGATGGGCNGGGTGCCGTTGGGCAGATCGCACATCCGGTCGTTCACCGCCAGAAGGTACACCGGCTCAGAGGAGACGGAGTTGGCGGGGATGGCCAGGGCCAACAACAGGGCCGCGGCGCACAAAAGCGTCNCAAAACGCCGCTTCATGGNCATACCTCCTTTCCGAAGTGTGGGCGGTGGGGGGAGAGGATGCGCGCTCCGGAGCTTATTCTTCCGCAAGAAGCATCTCTTCAAAGGTCTTTGCGTCCATGGTCTCGTGCTCCAGCAGATACCCGGCCACCTTGTCCAGGTAGGCCCGGTCCCGCTTGAGAATGGTCTCGCAGGTCTGATAGGCCCTGTCCAGCAGGGCCTTGACCTCCTCGTCGATAAGGGCGGCGACCTCCTCGGAGTAGGTCTTGGCCTGGGCCATGCTGNGGCCGATAAAGACCTCGTNGTGACCGGAGTCGAAGACCNCGTTGCCCAGCTTATCGCTCATGCCGTAGCGCATGACCATGTTCCGGGCGATGTTGCTGGCGGTCTGCAGGTCGCTGCCCGCCCCGGTGGAGATGTCCCCCAGCACCAGCTGCTCAGCGCAGCGGCCGCCCAGGCAGACGGCGATGCGNTCAGTGAGCTCCGCCTTGGACAGGAAGGACTTATCCTCCTTGGGCAGGTGGATGGTCATGCNGCCGGCCATGCCCCGGGGGACAATGGTGATCTGATGCACCGGATCCTGGGTGGGCAGGGCGTGGATGACCAGAGCGTNGCCCNCCTCGNGGTNAGNGGNGAGCTTCCGCTCCCGCTCGATGACCACCCGGCTCTTCTTCTCGGGGCCGGCCAGGACTTTGATGACGGACTGCTGGAAGTCGTCCATGGAGATGAACTTCTGCCGCGCTCCGGCGGCCCGGAGGGCAGCCTCGTTGCAGAGGTTTTCCAGGTCGGCGCCGGTAAAGCCGGCGGTGGTCTTGGCCAGGATGGCCAGATCCACGTCCTCGCTGAGGGGCTTGTTGCGGGTGTGAACCTTCAGGATCTCCTCCCGGCCCTTCACGTCGGGGGCGCCCACATAGACCTGCCGGTCAAAACGGCCGGGACGGAGAAGGGCAGGGTCCAGAATGTCCACCCGGTTGGTGGCGGCCAGAACAACAACGCCCTCGTTGGCGGCAAAGCCGTCCATCTCCACCAGNAGCTGGTTCAGGGTCTGCTCCCGCTCGTCGTGGCCGCCGCCCAGGCCCGCGCCCCGCTGGCGGCCTACGGCGTCGATCTCGTCGATGAAGACGATAGCGGGGGAGTCCTTCTTGGCCTGGTCAAAGAGGTCGCGGACGCGGGAGGCGCCCACGCCCACATAGAGCTCCACAAAGTCGGAGCCGGAGATGGACAGAAAGCCCACCCCGGCCTCGCCGGCCACGGCCTTGGCGAGGAGGGTCTTGCCGGTGCCCNGAGGGCCTACCAGCAGGATGCCCTTGGGGATCCGGGCGCCTAACTCCAGGTAGCGCTGGGGATCCTTGAGGANGTCCACCACNTCCTGAAGCTCNGCCTTTTCCTCNTCGGCCCCCGCNACGTCGGCAAAGGTGACCTTCTTCCCCTCGCCGTCGGCGGTGCGGGTGCGGGCCCGGCTGAACCGGCCCGGGTTGGGGCCGCCTGCGCCGCTGCCGCCCCCCGCCTGCCGGGCCATCATGTTGTACCACAGAAGACCGAACAGGCCGATGATGGCCACCCAGGGCAGGAAGGAGACCCACCAGGGGACGGTGGTGGAGGAGGGATAGTCGTAGTCGGTGAGAAGGCCGGCCCGATCCTGGGCGGCCAGGGTGTCGTTGAACTCCAGGTAGAACAGCTCCGTGGAATAGAGCTTGGTGGTGACGGTGTCCTGGCCGTTCCAGGGCTGCTTGAGCTTCATGGTCAGCACGTTGTTCTTGATGCGCACCTCGCTGACCTGCTGGGTCTCGATGAGGGAGCGGATGTCCGCCCAGGAGGGAGACTCAGAGGCGTCCAGCCCACGGAGGGCGAAGACGGTGACCAGCAGGATCAGCACGACAAGGCCCAGAAAGCCCAGGTCTCTTCCGTCCATCTTCTTATTCAAAGGAGAATCACATCCTTTCTAAAGGAAGCGCGAAGTACAAGGTCAGTTTTTCTCATACACACAGGGCTTCAAAACACCTATGTAGGGCAGGTTGCGGTAGAGCTCGTCATAGTCCAGGCCGTAGCCCACCACGAACTCGTCGGGCACCTCGAAGCCCACATAGTCGGCGGTGATGGGCTTGGTGCGGCGGGAGGGCTTATCCAGAAGGGCGGCCAGGCGGATGGAGGCGGGGTGCCGGGCCTTCAGGACCTGGATGAGATAGCTCAGGGTGTTGCCGCTGTCGAGAATGTCCTCCACCACGATGACGTCCTTGCCCTCGATGGAGTCGCTGAGATCCTTGATGATGTTCACCTGACCGGAGGACACGGTGCCCGCGCCGTAGGAGGATACGGCCATAAAATCCACCCGGCAGAAGCAGTCGATGCTCCGGGTCAGATCGGCCATGAAGATGTACGAGCCCCGCAGGACGCTGACCAGCAAAGGCTCCTTGCCGGCGTAATCGGCGCTGATCTGTTTGCCCAGCTCGGCCACCCGGGCCTTGAGGGTCTCCTGGTCAATGAGTATCTTCTGAATGTCCTCTTCCATGGTGTTCATTCCATTCTCTCCCTTGTTTCTATAATTTGGATATCCCTGTAACGGGGGTGGGCTGGATTGGGGCCGAAAGGGGCGGCGAAGATCACGCCGTCGCCGTCGGCGGCCACGGGAAAGCTGTCCCGCAGCGCTTTGGGGATCTTCCGGTCGATGAAGAGCTTTTTCAGGCTCCGCCTGTGGCCGTTGGAAAGGGTGATCTCGTCTCCCGTCTGCCGGGAGCGGATCGCAAGCCCGGGCCAGGGGGGGCCGGCCAGCCTCACCAGCCAGTCCGTGCCGGGAAGGGGGGTGTCTCCCTCCCGGGGGACAAATTCCTCTACGGGCTCAGGGTGGGGCGAATGGGTAAAGACAAGGTCGCCGTATTCCCGCAGAGCGGTGAGCTGATGGGGGAGGGAGACCCGGGCGGAGGGGCTGTCGCCCCGGCACAGGGAGAGCACCGCCCCGATGTGTGCGGCGGAACAGTCCCAGTCTCCTTCGGCAGCCTCGGCCAGCAGCAGCCGCACCGTCCGGGCGGCCACCGGAGGAGGGGCCTGGGCAATGGCGGCGGCGGGAATGGTCAAGTCCTCCCCCTGCCGCTGTGCCAGCCGGAAGAGATCCTGGGCCAGAGCGCCCAGATATTCCTCGTCGGCGCGCAGCCGGGGGATGGCGGCGCACAGGCGGCGGACGAAGCCGGGGTTCATCTCCTCCAAAAGGGGGACGAGCTGATGGCGCACCCGGTTGCGGGTATAGGAGTCGTCGGCGTTGGAGCTGTCCTCCACATGGGGGACGCGGTGCTGCGCCAGATAGGTCTCGATCTCCTCCCGGCTGGTGGTGAGAAAGGGACGGACATACTTCCATCGAACGGGCTCAATACCGGTGAGGCCTGGAAGAGCGCTGCCCCGGAGCAGGTGCATGAGCACCGTCTCGGCGTTATCGCCGGCGTTGTGGGCGGTGGCGATGCGGTCGGCCTGGAGCTGTACGGCCAGTTGGGAGAGAAAGCCGTAGCGCAGGGCGCGGGCGGTCTCCTCGATACCCATCTTGNGGNGCCCNGCCTCGGCCCTCACGTCCCANGTGCCCAGGTGGAAGGGAATGGCGTGCTGCTCACACCAGGAGCGAACGAACCGCTCGTCCCTGCCGCTCTCCTCGCCCCGGAGCTGGTGGTCAAAGTGGGCGGCCACCACGGTGATATCCTCCCGCCGGGAGAGCCAGTGGAGCAGACACATGGAATCAGCTCCCCCGGAGACGGCACAGAGCACCTTGGAGCCGGGGGGGAACATATGGTGCTCCCGCGCGAAAGCCTCCGCATGGGGGAGGCGGTGCTCAGTATTCTTCATGCCGCCGGTCTACGGAGGTGAAGGTGGTGTACTCAGCCAGCCACTGGAGGGGNACGGTGCCCGTCTCGCCGTGCCGGTTCTTGGCGATGATGCACTCGGCCAGGTTGGGGTCGTCGGTGTCGGCATCGTAATAGCCCTCCCGGTAGAGGAACATGACGATGTCGGCGTCCTGCTCGATGGCGCCGGATTCCCGCAGGTCGGAGAGCATGGGGCGCTTGTCTGCCCGGGATTCGTTGGCCCGGGAGAGCTGGGAAAGGCACAGGATGGGCACGTTCAAGTCCTTGGCCATGATCTTCAGCGAGCGGGAGATGTCGCTGACCACCTGCTGGCGGCTGTCCCCGGAGNGGNCGNGCCCGCCGGCGGAAGTCATGANCTGGAGGTAGTCTATGACGACCAGACCCAGGTTATCCACCCGGCGGCACTTGGCGTTCATGTNGGACACCGACAGNATGGGGTTGTCGTCGATGTAGATCTGGGTCTGGTTCAGCGCGGCGGAGGCGGCGGCGATCTTGGCCCAGTCGTTCTCATTCAGCCGCCCGGTGACCAGCCGCTTGTTGTCCACAAAGGACTCTCCGGAGATCAGCCGCGTGGCCAGCTGCTCCCGGCTCATTTCCAGGGAGAAGTAGACCACGCTCTTGCCGGAGAATTTGCCCGTGTAGAGCAAAATATTCAGCGCCATGGAGNTCTTGCCCATGCCGGGCCGGGCCGCCAGAAGGATGAGGTCGGACTTATTGAGGCCCGAGATGGCGGCGTCCACGTCGGTCAGGCCGGTGGACAGCCCNNGCACAGCGGAGCCGCTGGCCGCCAGTTCATTGAGCCGGTCATAGACCGAGTAGATGACGCTGGAGATGTGCNCCAGGCCCTGAGCGGAGCGGCCCTGGCGGATGGCGTAGATGCGCTGCTCAGCGGNCTCCAGAGCCTCCTGGGCGGTGGCGGTGCCCTCCTGCACCATGCCGGAGATGGCCCCGGCGGTGTCCGCCACCCGCCGCAGCAGGGACTTGTCCCGGACGATGNCGATGTACTCCTTTACGTTGGCGGCGGTGGGGGTGGTGNGGATGATCTGCTTGACATACTCGTAGGAGGCGGCCTCGTCATAGACCCCGTTCTGCTTCATCTTGTCCAGCACGGTCACCGGGTCGATGGTCTCGGAGTAGTTGAACATGGAGCAGATACACTCGAAAATGTCCCGATTCTGCCGCAGGTAGAAGTCCTCCGGTTTCAGCGCCTCCACCACCGTGGGGATACAGCGCTCGTCGATGAGCATAGAGCCCAGCACCGCCTGCTCGGCCTCCACGGAGTGGGGCGCCTGGCGGGAGAGAAGCTCGTCCATGTGGGTTCACCTCCTTGAAAATGATAGGTTGCCATGTCACGTGCCGCAAAGGCCTGGCCGCTCGGTCGCTTTCCCTCCGACTCGGCCTGGTCTGCAAGCCGCTTTGCGGCTTTCCGCTCGGCCTCGCTACAGTCCAAGCTCCCTCGCNGGCCTTTGCTTTACGCTTCGGACACCACTACGTTTACCGTGCCGCTGATCTCATAGCCCAGCTTGCNCTTGAGCTGATAGGTGCCGAAGGCCTTGATAGGCTCCGGCAGGACGATCTTGGTNTTGGCGATGTCCACGCCGAANNGGGCCTTCAGGGCCTCGGAGACCTCCTTGGAGGTCACAGAGCCGAAGAGCTTGCCCCCATTGCCCGCCTTGGCGGGGNTCTTGACCATGCAGCCCTTGAGCTGTTCCACGATCTCCATGGCGGCGGCCCGCTCGGCGGCCTCCTGGGCCAGCCGGGCCTTCTCCTGCTGGCGCATGGTGTTCACGTTCTCGGCGGTGGCGGCCACCGCCAGCTTTTTGGGCAGAAGGAAGTTGCGGGCATAGCCGTCGCTGACCTCCACCATCTGGCCCTTCTTACCCTGGCCCTTCACGTCCTGCTGAAGAATGACTTTCATGTCAAAACATCCTTTCTGTATGTGGTCGACCTTATGTCTCGTTGTCCTNACAATATTTGTCGATGGCNGCCAGAAGCTCGGCCCTGACAGCGTCCAGGGTTTTGCCGGAGATCTGCGCCCCCGCTACGGCAGCGTTGCCGCCGCCGCCCAGGGCCTCCAGGATCACCTGGACATTGAAGTCCCCCACGCTCCGGGCTGAGAGGATCACCCGGCCGTCGGCGCCGGGGAAGAGGACGAAGGAGGCGGTGACGCCGGAGAGGGTGAGCAGCTCGTCGGCGGCCTGGGCCGCGGCGATGCGGTCTACCGGGTGATCCATGGCGGAGATGGCCAAGGTCTCCCGGTACATCCGGGCCTCCTTCATGATCTCATAGCGGACGGTGGTCTGCTTCAGATCGGACTTGAAGAAGCGGCGCACCTCGGTGGTGTCTGCTCCCGCCCGGCGCAGGAAGGCCGCCGCCTCGAAGGTGCGGGAGCCGGTGCGGGTGGTGAAGTTCTTGCTGTCCAGCACGATGCCCGCCANCAGGGCNTCGGCCTCCCGCTGGAGGAGATCCCGGGGCTCCAGGATGTACTGCAGAAGCTCCACCACCAGCTCCGAGGCGGAGGAGGCGGCGGGATCGTGGAAATTGAGGGCGGCCCCCTCGATGTAGCTGGCGGCCCGGCGGTGGTGGTCGATGACAGCCACTTTGTTCACCGACTCCAAAAACTCCTGGGAGAGCACCTGCTCAGGCCGGTTGGTGTCCACTACGATAAGCAGGGAGTTTGCGTCGGCCATGACCATGGCGTCGGCGGGGGAGAGAAAGACCCCCTCATATTCCGGCAGCGCGCACAGCTCCTCCACAAGCTGCTCGGCAGGATTGGCGTCGCTGTCCCGCAGGATGTGGGCGGTGACGCCCCGCTTCCGGGCCACGGCCATAAGGCCGGCGGTGGGGCCGATGCAGTCCAGGTCGGGGAACTTATGGCCCATGATGAACACCTGGGAGGCGTCCCCCACCAGCTCGCTGATGGCGTTGGCCATGACCCGGCTTTTCACCTTGGTGTGTTTTTCCGTGTCGCTGGCCCGCTTGCCGCCGTAGAACTCAAAATTAAACCGGTTTTTCACCACCGCCTGGTCGCCGCCGCGGCTCAGAGCCATTTCCAGGGAGAGGGAGGCGAACTGGAACAGGTCGGCGTAAGTTTCCGCGTCCCGTCCCACGCCGATGGAGAGCGTGGAGGGCAGCCCGTTGGGGTTGACTACCTCGTGGACTTGATCGAGAATGTCGAACTTCNTCTCGACAAAGCTGGGGAGGAACCGCTCGTCGAAGCTGAGCAGGTAGTGATCCCGGTCGTACCGGCACAGAAGGCCCTCGGTGGGGGCGCACCAAGCGTCCAGACAGCGGTTGANGTCGGAGAGCATTGCCGCCTTNACATTGTCGCNGACCCCCTTGAACAGCTCCTCGTAGTTGTCCAGGTTGAGGATGGCCAGCACGGGCCGGGTCTCGTAAAACTGGTCGCGGATCTGGGAGAAGTCAGTGACGTCCACCCAGTAGGTGGTGGCCAGATAGCTGCGGGCGTTTNTGTCGTCGGTGCGCACCAGGTGGCCGAAGACCAGGAACCGCCGCCCATCCAGGCAGACCTCGCTGGGACACTGGGTCTTGCCCTCCATGAGCCAGCGGGTGTTAAAGCCGGGGGCCGCCTCGGTGATCTTTCGGTCGAAGAGGTGATCCCGCTCCCCGGTGATCTGGAGGAAGCGGTCATTGGACCAAATGACTTCCTCGGTCTCCGGCCGGAAGATGACCATAGGCAGGGGGGCGTTGACCATGGTGTCCTTGGCGGCCACGTCCATGTTGTAGGTGATATTCTCGATGTAGCCCAGGATCTCCTTGCGCCGGGCGTCGCTGCGGCCCCGGAAGTAGAGGAGGAGCACCAGCACGATGGCGGCCTCGGCCATGGCCAGGCCGTAGTGGCCCGCCAGGGCGGTGGCCAGGGCGAAGGCTGCCAGGCAGATGAAGTAAAGCCGGAAGCTGGGCTCCAACAGATGAGACAGGCTCTTTTTATGCAAGTCAGACGCCTCCTTAATGAGAGGGAGAACGGCATAGATACAGATAACAACATGATAGCACAAAGAAAGGGAAAAAACAAGAGCTTCCNGTGCCCGGGCTCCACGCCCTGGGACAGAAAAACGAAGGATCCCGGAAACCGGGATCCTTCGTTTACAGTCGGACTTTAAGAGGGGGGAACTTACTTGGTTACGCCGGCGTTTTTGCAGGCGTTCTCAGCAGCGATCCGGCCCCAGGTGGCGCACATGCCGTGGCCAATGCCGCCGATGGTGTTGTGACCGGCAATGTTGGCAGAGCCGATGAGTTCNCCGGCNAGGTAATCGCCACCCACCACGGAGCCGTCCTCACGAACCAGCTGAGCGTCGNCGTTGATCCGGGGACCGCCGGCGGTCATCATCAGGTAGGGCCAGGTCAGAACGGCGTNNTAGGTGGTATCACCCTCCAGGGGCAGCAGGTTATCGGTGCGGCCAAAGACGCTGTCCTTGCCGGCGGCGCAGTCGGTGTTGTACTGCGCCACGGTGGCGGGCAGGTTGGCGGNGCCGATCTTTTCGGNCAGAGCCTCAATGGAGTCGGCCTCGAACATATAGCCCTGCTCGATGAGCTCGGCGATCTTCTCCNCGTTGGTGAATCCGGCGGAGTTGCTCATCATACCGGTAAACAGAGCGGCGTCGTCAGAGATCATATCCTTGGTGAGGACTACATAGATGGTGTTCTGGTCGGTGGTACGCCACACGGTCCGCTTATCCATGGAGGTAGCCGCCGGCTCGTTGAAGACCCGGTCGCCGGCGGTGTTGACCCAGATGGCGCCGTTATAGTTGATGTTGCAGCGCAGGGAAGCCTGGAAACCGCTGACGGGCACAGAACCGCCGTAGCAGGAGCAGTAGTCCATGNTGTCAAAGGCGGCCCCAGCGGTCCGGGCGAAGTCAAAGCCGCTACCGATGGCGGTGACAGGGTCGTTGGAGGTGATGTTGGTGAAGTTATACTCCTTCAGCCACTTCTCGCTGTATCCGTAGCCGCCGGTGGCGATGACCACGGAGGGAGCGTTGATGACCTGCTCGCCCACCTTTACGCCGCAGATGTCGCCCTTGTCGTTGAGGACAACATCGTCTACCATGGTGTTCAGGCACAGCTGAGCGCTGCCCGCGGCAATGGCCTCGTCCAGCTTGGCGGACAGGGCGTTGATAAAGTACAGGCCGCCGCCGGAGGAAGCGCCGCCGGCAGTATAGGTCACGCGGAAGGTGTTCATGGTCAGGTATCCGCCGCTGTCCACGGTGTCGCCAAATTCCACGCCCACATAGTCCTTCAGCCAGTCGATGGCCTCACCAGCCTTCTGGGCGTGGACGTGAGCAACCTCAGGGTTCAAGTTCTGCTCGCCGCCGCCCATATTGACAAAATCGTCATAAAAAGCCTCGGGGCTGTCCTCGATGCCGGCGGCCTTCTGGATCTCGTAGCCTGCGCCGGAGATAGAGCCGCCGGCGGTGTTGGCAGAGCCCCCCACCCGGAAGTTCTGCTCCAGAACCAGTACCTTAGCGCCCAGCTCAGAGGCGCGCACCGCGGCGGTCAGGCCGGCCATGCCGGCGCCTACCACGATCACGTCTGGCTCCACGGTCAGCTCCAGAGCACCGACCTCATCCTCGCCCTCGCCGCTCAGAGCCTTCTTGGCGGCTTCAATAATGGCGTTGGAGGTCATAGTGGCGCCGGAGACCACATCCACCTCGGTGGACTGGGCCTCTACAATGGCGGCGGGGATCTGCTCCAGAGCGGGATCGGAAATACCCGCCGTCTCCTGATGATCCACCACGTCTACCTTGGTGATCTTGCCGCCCTCTACGGTGACGGAGACCTTTACGGCGCCGTTCATGCCGNTGGCACTGCTGGTATAGGTGCCGTCAGCCCACTGGCTGTCGGGCGCGTTGGGGGCGGGATCCTTGCTGCCTCCGCAGGACGCCAGGCCGAGAACCATTGCCAGCGCCAGGCCGACGGAAATTAGCTTTTTACTTCTCATTTCATACCTTCCTTTTTAAACGGTAGTGGGTTGGAAATATGGCTCCAAAGTTTGGGGCCATATTGTTACGAGTATAACAAGGAAATGATATGGTGTCAACATATGAATGGCGTCTTCATCTAAATTGTGCTCAATTAAGAGAAAGCCCCGCCCAGTTTTGTCTGGGCGGGGCGATAGGGTCATGGCTTTTCCTTGGGATCCTCGGTGAAGACCTCCTTGGCGCTGGCGGCCAGACCGGCCAGGCCCTGGATCTCGCTGGGGATGATGAGCTTGGTGGCCTTGCCGTCGGCGGCCTTCTGGAACGCCTCCAGGGCCTTGAGCTTCACCACCTGGTCGGTGGGGGCGGCCTCGTTGAGCAGCTTNAGGGCCTGGGCGGTGGCCTGCTGCACNTGGAGGATGGCCTGGGCCTCCGCCTCGGCGGCCATGATGCGGGCCTCCTTCTCGCCCTCAGCCCGCTTGANGGCGGCCTCCTTGGCGGCCTCGGCCTTCAGAATGGCGGACTGCTTCTCGCCCTCGGCCACCAGGATCTGGCTCTGCTTGGTGCCCTCGGCCTGAAGGATGGACTCCCGGCGCNCNCGTTCCGCTNTCANCTGCTTTTCCATGGCGTCCTGGATCTCCCGGGGCGGGATGANGTTCTTCAGCTCTACCCGGTTGACCTTGATGCCCCAGGGGTCGGTGGCCTCATCCAGCAGGGAGCGCATCTTGGAGTTGATGATGTCCCGGCTGNTNAGGNTCTNATCCAGCTCCAGCTCGCCGATGATGTTGCGCAGGGTGGTGGCGGTCAGGTTCTCAATGGCGGACATGGGGTGCTCCACGCCGTAGGTGTAGAGCTTGGGATCGGTGATGGCGAAGTAGAGCACCGTGTCGATCTGCATGGTGACGTTGTCCTTGGTGATGACGGGCTGGGGGGCGAAGTCCACCACCTGCTCCTTCAGGGAGACCACCTTCACGATGCGGTCGATGAAGGGGACTTTGAAGTGGGGGCCTTGGTTCCAGATGGTGTGGAACCCGCCCAGACGGGTGATGACGTAGGCCCGGGACTGCTGGACGATCTTAAAGTTCAGCGCCAGCAGGAGGACGACCAGGACGGCCAGGATGGCCAGAATGATCTTTGCGTAAAGCGGCATGATGATTACTCCTTTCCAGTCTGGACGGGGGTGACGAAGAGCTTGACNCCCTCGATACGGTCAACGAGCACGGTCTCGCCGGCGGGGATGGCCTGCCCTGTGGTGGAGCGGGCCGTCCACTCCGTGCCCAGGACTTTCACCGCGCCGGCGGCGGTGAGGTTGTCGATCTCCTCGGTGACTACCGCCTCCCGGCCCAGGACCCGGTCGGCGTTGGTGGCCACGGCCTTGGGGCTGACGTACTTTTTGGACAGCGGCCGCAGAAGCACCAGCGCCACGGCGGAGACCAGGGCGAACAGGCCGATCTGGAGCCAGATGTTGGCGGTGAAGAAGGTGGCGAGCAGAGCGGCCAGGGCTCCGGCGGCAAACCACACCGACACAAGGCCCACAGTGGCGGCCTCCACCAGGGCGAAGAGGATGAGCAGGATGAGCCAGACGACGCTGGGAAGCCAGGGCATTTTCATCAGCTCCTTTATTGGATATGACCAGGGGTTCCCTTGGTACAATTTTATTATACACCCTCCCGTCAATATTGTCAATTATTTAACGTTATTTTTTTAACAATATTTTGAAAGGGGGCAGGCGGACACTTTTTTGCCCGGCGGAGGAGGTGGATAGAGGTTGCCAAAACCGTCGAAAACAGGTATAATATATCTATCCTAAATTAAACTGGGGTCTTAGTGAAAACGGAGGGGGGAGACAGATGGAAAAGCTGACCTTTTCGGTGCCCACGCTCTTCGGACTGGAAGGGGTGTGCGCCGAGGAGTTGCGGCGCATGGAGCTGGAGAATGTCCGGGCGGAGAACGGCCGGGTGTTCTTTACGGGGGATGCAAAGGCCATGATCCGGGCCAACCTGAACCTGCGCACCGGCGAGCGGGTGCTTCTCCGCCTGGGCTCCTTTCCCGCCCCCGATTTCGACGCCCTCTATGACGGAGCCCGCGCGCTGCCCTGGGAGGATTTCATTCCCAGGGAGGGGGCCTTTCCCGTCCGGTGCCGGAGCCTGAACTCCAGACTCACCTCAGAGCAGCGCTGCGGCGCGGTGCTCCGGGCGGCGGTGGGCGACCGCCTGGGAGAAAAGTACGGCCTGGAACGGCTGCCTGAGAGCGGGAGCGTCTATCAGATCCGGATCATGCTCATGAAGGACGAAGCGGAGCTTTTCCTGGATACCACGGGGCCCAGCCTCCACAAGCGGGGCTACCGGGCCATGAGCGTGACGGCCCCCCTGCGGGAGACCCTGGCGGCGGGGATGGTGCTCCTGTCCCGCTACNGGNGGCGGGATCCCTTCCGGGATCCCTTCTGCGGTTCGGGCACCATTCCCATCGAGGCCGCGCTCATCGCCAAAAACCGGGCCCCCGGCCTGGAGCGCTCCTTCACCGCCCAAAAGTGGCCCTGGGCCCCGGCGCGGCTGTGGATGGAGGAGGCCGACCGGGCCATGGATCTGGAATACCACGGCAGCTATGATATCTGGGGCGGAGACATCGACCCCCAGGCGGTGGAGCTGGCCCGGAGCAACGCGGTCAAAGCGGGAGTGGAGGAGGCCGTCCGCTTCGAGGTGGCCGACGCCGCCGACTTTGCCCCCGCGGAGCCGGCGGGCCGGGTGGTGACCAATCCCCCCTATGGGGAGCGGCTGAGCGATAAGCACGAGGCCGAGGGGCTCTACGCCGCCTTCGGCAGGGCCTGGCGGAGGGCGCCCGCCGGCTGGAGCCTCTACCTGATGAGTTCCCACACCGAGTTTGAGCGCACCTTCGGAAAAGCGGCGGACAAAAAACGTAAGCTCTATAACGGAATGTTGAAATGCGACCTGTTCCAGTACCTGGGAAGGAGGGGAGAGGGGAAATGAAGCGGAAAAAGCGGCTGGCGGCGCTGACCCTGGCTCTGTGCCTGGCGCTGACCGGGTTGGCGCCGGGGGCCGTTGCCGTCACTGTCTACGGTTATCAGGAGGGCTTTGCCCAGGCGGTGGAGAATGGAAAGTGGGGCTTCGCAGGCGGCGACGGCAGTGTGGCCATCCCCCTTCAGTATGACTCCGTGGTCTCCTTCTCCCTGGGGATGGCGGCGGTGAACCTGAACGGGCGGCTGGGGGTCATCCGGCCCGACGGGGCGTATCTGATCCCGCCGGAGTACGATACCCTCATGCCCNCGGGCTTCGGCCTCTACATCGCCCAGAAGGGAAACCGCTGGGGGGTGGTGAGCGTGCTGCCCTACCTGAATGAGGAGGGGAAAAAGACCAACGAGGTCTACCCCATCACCTATGAAAATGTGGAGCTGGGCACCAGCGGCGGCCTGGACGCCCTGATCCTCACCGCCGGGGGCGGCAGCCGCACCATCGTGCCCTTGTTTCGCCTCCCCGGTATTCTCCAGAGCCTGGGGGTGGAGGGCAGCCAGTTTCCCCTGACCCGGGGCCGGCTGCCCGCCTTCACCGACGTCCGGGGGCGGGACTGGTATTCCATGTGGGTGGACATCGCCTATAATACCGGCATCATGTCGGGCACAGGGAACAACGCCTTTGAGCCGAACCGGGAGGTGACGGTGGCGGAGGCCCTCCAGATGGCGGCCAACATGGACAGCCGGTTCAAGGGGGACACCTTCCACACCACCGCCCATGTCTCCACCCCCTGGTACATCGAGGCGGTGGACTACTGCCTGGCCAGCGGCACCATCACGGCCGGACAGTTTGACGACTATGAGCGGCAGATCACCCGCCGGGAGCTGGCCCAGGTCTTTGGGGCCACCAGCCTGGCCCGGAGCCTGCCCGACCGGAACAGCCTGGTGCGGGTGATGGCCGCGGTGGGGGACGTGTCCGGCCGGGACGAGGGCGCCCAGGCCATCTACGGACTCTATGTCAAGGGCATCCTCACCGGGGTGGACGCAAACCTGTCCTTCCGGCCCGGCGACCTGGTGACCCGGGCGGAGGCCGCCGCCCTGGCCGCCCGGCTGGCCCGGCCCGAGCAGCGGATGGATCTGTTCTGATGCGGCACCTGTTCATCATCAACCCCGCCGCAGGGCGCAGCGGCAGGGTGGAGGAGCTGAAAAAGCGCANCCTGGCGGCCTTTCCCCAGGGCGGCTGCCAGGTGGCCTGCACCGCCCGGGCGGGGGACGCCCGCCGGCTGGCGGAGGAGGCCCTTCAGGAGGCCGGGCCNGTGCGGCTCTACGCCTGCGGCGGGGACGGTACCCTCAATGAGGTGGTCAACGCCGCCGCGGGCCACGACCAGGCGGCGGTGACCAATGTGCCTCTGGGGACGGGCAACGATTTCCTGCGCATCTTCGGCAGGAAGGAGCGTGGCCGCTTTTTCGACATCGCCCAGCTCAAGGATGGGCCCCAGACGGCCCTGGATCTTATGGAGTGCAACGGCCTTCTGGGCCTGGACGTGGTCTGCGCCGGGGTGGACGCCCGGGTGGCCGTCGGCGTGCACCGCTTTAAGGGGCTTCCCCTGGTGGGCAAAAAGCTGGCCTATATCCTCTCTCTTGTGGTGGAGGTCTGCAGGGGTATCGCCCGGCCCATGACGGTGGAAATGGGCTCCATCCGCTACAGCGGCCCCACCGCCATCTTCTGCGCCTGCAACGGCAGGCATTACGGCGGCGGGTTCTGCCCCGTCCCTGANGCCATGCCCGACGACGGGGTGCTGGATATGCTTCTGGNGGGAGACCTGGGCCTTTTGAAATTTGCCCGCTATGTGGGGAAATACGCCTCCGGCCGCTACAGGGAGTGCCCGGAGGTGGTGNGGGACTACCCCGGGCAGGAGGCCCGGTTCTCCTCTGAGGAGGAGCTGACGGTGGTAGTGGACGGAGAGGTCATGCGGGGCAGGGACTTTACTCTGCGCCTGGCCCGGCANAAGGTGAACTTTTTCTATCCGGCGGGTCTGTTCTGGCGGTGAGCCGCCCCTCCTGCGGGATTAGCACTCCCTTGGCCACTTTGTGAACAAAAATTGAATTTTTTAGAAATTAGCCCTCTTTTTTCAAAAAAGGGGGTTGATTTTTTATGACAGGAGAGGTATTATCTTACTTGCGGTTAGCACTCTGATTATTTGAGTGCTAATCCTCTGAAAAAGCTAAGTAAGAAAAAATAATATAAGGAGGAACCGAGTTATGAAGCTGAAGCCTTTGGGAGACCGGGTCATCATCAAGATGGTGGAGGCCGAGGAGAAGACCAAGTCCGGCCTCATCCTCACCGGCAGCGCCAAGGAGAAGCCGGAGGTGGCCGAGATCGTGGCCGTGGGCCCCGGCGGCCTGGTGGACGGCAAGGAGGTCAAGATGACCGTGAAGAAGGGCCNGAAGGTCATCACCGGCAAGTATTCCGGCACTGAGGTCAAGGTGGACGGCGTGGAGTACACCATCGTGCGTCAGGGCGACATTCTCGCCGTAGNNGAGTAATTTTNGGAGGTAATGGANTNTGTCTAAGATCATTGCTTACGGCGAGGAGGCCCGCAAGGCCCTGCAGAAGGGCGTGGATCAGCTGGCCGACACCGTGAAGATCACCATGGGCCCCAAGGGCCGTAACGTAGTGCTGGATAAGAAGTACGGCTCTCCCCTCATCACCAACGACGGTGTGACCATCGCCAAGGAGATCGAGCTTCCCGACCCCATGGAGAACATGGGCGCCCAGCTGGTCAAGGAGGTCGCCACCAAGACCAACGATGTGGCCGGCGACGGCACCACCACCGCCACCCTGCTCACCCAGGCCATCGTCCGTGAGGGCCTGAAGAACCTGGCCGCCGGCGCCAACCCCATGATCATGAAGAAGGGCATCAAGGCCNNCGCCGATGNCGCCATTGAGGNGATCAAGAAGAACTCCAAGAAGGTCAAGGGCACCGAGGACATCGCCCGGGTAGGCGCCATCTCCTCCGGGGACGAGACCATCGGCAAGCTCATCGCCGAGGCCATGGAGAAGGTGGGCGCCGACGGCGTCANCACCGTGGAGGAGTCCAAGACCGCNGAGACCTATTCCGAGGTGGTGGAGGGCATGCAGTTCGACCGGGGCTATGTGACCCCCTACATGGCCACCGATATGGAGAAGATGGAGGCCGTTTTGGACGACGCCATCATCCTCATCACCGACAAGAAGATCTCCGCCGTGCAGGATCTGCTGCCCCTGCTGGAGCAGGTGGTGCAGTCCGGCAAGAAGCTGCTCATCGTGGCTGAGGACGTGGAGGGCGAGGCCCTCAACACCCTCATCGTCAACCGCCTGCGGGGCACGCTGAACNTCTGNTGCGNNAAGGNCCNNNGCTACGGCNACCGGCGTNAGGAGATGCTCCAGGATATCGCCATCCTCACCGGCGGCACCGTGGTCAGCGAAGAGGTGGGCCTGGATCTGAANGACGCCACCATGGCCATGCTGGGCAAGGCCAAGCAGGTGAAGGTGACCAAGGAGAACACCATCATCGTGGGCGGCGCGGGCAAGAGCGCCGACATCAAGGCCCGTGTGGCCCAGATCCGCAGCCAGATCGATGTGACCACCTCCGACTATGACAAGGAGAAGCTCCAGGAGCGGCTGGCCAAGCTGGCCGGCGGCGTGGCCGTTGTCCGCGTGGGCGCCGCCACCGAGACCGAGATGAAGGAGAAGAAGCTGCGCATCGAGGACGCCCTCAACGCCACCCGCGCCGCGGTGGAGGAGGGCATCGTGGCCGGCGGCGGCACCGCCTGTGTCAACNCCATCCCCGCTGTGGAGANGCTTTTGAAGACCACCGAGGGCGACGAGAAGACCGGCGTGCAGATCGTGGCCGCCGCCCTGGCCGAGCCTGTGCGCCAGATCGCCGTCAACGCCGGCGTGGACGGCAGCGTGGTGCTGGAGAAGGTCAAGGAGGGCAAGGTGGGCTACGGCTACGACGCCTACAGCGAGACCTACTGCGACATGATGAAGGCCGGTATTGTGGATCCCACCAAGGTGACCCGCTCCGCCCTGGAGAACGCCGCCTCCATCGCCGCCGTGCTGCTGACCACCGAGGCTCTGGTGGCCGACAAGCCCGAGCCTCCCGCTCCCGCTCCCGCCGCCCCCGACATGGGCGGGATGTACTAAACGATAGTTTTTGAATGGAAATAGTCCCCCGGCGGAGATTCCGCCGGGGGACTTCCTATCTGCAAATCAGCGCTTTTTGAAGCTGCAAATATAGAGAAAGAAGGGCAGAGCAATGGGAAGAGGGCGGACAGTAAATAATCATATAGAAAACGTGAGCATGGAAATAGATTACGACAAACTGGCAAAGGCAATCGTTAAGGCACAGGAAATGGTAAAAGGTGCGGATAATGATCCTCAACGTGAAAAAGTCGGTTTTTGGAAGGCGTTAAAGGTAGCTGTGGTAGACAGCCGAAAATCAAAAGGGCAAATGACGGCAATGACGTTTGCTAGTTTTGCACAGGTAATATTAACAGTATTTTCTTGCATATTTGCAATGATGACGCTTTTCGGCGTATTTGGATTTCTTTCCTATCTTTATGATATTGTTACAGCGGCTTTGAATAACGGAAATTCGGTGAATGTGATAGATATAGTAGTTGCTATTTTTGCAGTAATACTATTTTTGATAATCACAATGCTGTGTGCCGTATTTGGGCTTGCGTTGTTTGGCGCGGCAAATGAGATCGCATATGAAAAAGACCGTAATTATGTCGTAGCAATTCTGTCTGCAATGACCAGCTTTTCTGCAATGGCCATTTCACTTGTCGCGCTACTTTCCTCAAGATGAAAAAGACCCTGCCGGTCAGCCGGCAGGGTCTTTTTCATCTTCTTGGTCGGTGGGCAGAAGGTCGTCTGTGGTAACGCCGAAAACCTTGGCGAAGGCCTTGAGTTCAATGTCAGTGACAAACCGCTCTCCGCTTTCGATTTTCTGGATTGCGTTCTTTTCTATTCCCAAACCTTCCAATTGCAGCATATCTGCCAGTTTCTTCTGGGAGATCTTTCCGGGCAGGGCCATCCGTAGTTCACTGATTTTCTTTCCTGAAATATTCAGTTTTCCGCCGGAAGCCTTGTTTTTAAACATATTCTCCACCCATTCGACACAGCTCGACACGAACTGCTTGTCAGCTGGGTAAAGTATATGTTATATTACACCCATAAATGACATTCACTAAATGTCAATTTAAGGAGGGCACTATGAAAGATTCTTTAGAAGAGCTCTACCAGAAGGCCAAACGCTTTGACGAGGGCGATATCTACCAGAGCGAGGAATACGACGCCATTGCCAGAAGACAGAGAGAGCTGTACACCAATATGCGCCTGCTCTGCCCCGCCATCCACCGCCTTTTGGACGAGTATACCGAGGCGATGGGGGACGAGATGGAGCTGGAGTGCAGACACTTTTTCGAGCAGGGCTGCCGCCTGGGGC
>CAJMXB010000037.1 GCA_905219705.1 Oscillospiraceae bacterium
CCCCATCCCCCAGCAGCCCGCCACAGGGGCCGCTGAGCCCGCCGCCTGGGCCAAGGTTTTTGTGGACCGGGCCATTGCGGAAGGGCTTCTGCCCGCCGAGCTGCAAAGCGCCTACGACCAGCCCATCACCCGCCGGGAGTTCTGCCTGCTGGCCAATGCGCTCTATACCAAGGTGAAGGGCAGCGCGGCTCCGGTAGACGCCACCGTCACCTTCACCGACACCACCGACCCCGCCATTCTTCGCATGGCCTCGGCCAAAGTGGTCAATGGTGTGGGAAATGAGTTGTTTGATCCCAACGGCCAGCTGACCCGGGAGCAGGCCGCCACCATGCTCTCCCGACTGGCGGCAGCTTTAGGGAAACCCCTGACGGACAGCGCTCCCACCTTCGACGACAACGGCNCCGTGGCCGGTTGGGCGAGCGCCGCCGTGGGACAGATGCAGCTCAGCGGCATCATGAGCGGCACAGGCAACAACCAGTTCTCCCCCCAGCAGTCCTACACCCGGGAGCAGTCCGTCGTCACCATCGTGCGGATGTATAACCACACGATGTAAAAAAGAGCGATCCATCTCCGGCTTGATATCCCGGTGAACGGCGGCCAGGGAGTGGAGCACCCACAAACCTTCGCAGAGCTGCTTCACGATAAGCTCTAAAATGGTTGTCAAGGACGCTATCCTCCGCATAATCTGGTAAAAAGGAGGATTTCTATGGATCATTTTTCGTCCTGCGGCAATTCAAAGCTCCATCTTCTCTCCGTCCTGCGCGGCAGACCGCGGGCGGCGGCAAAAATCGTGGGCAGCGAAAGCTACCCCGATATATCAGGCAGCGTGCGATTCTATCAAACCTGCGCGGGCGTGATCGTCCGGGCCGAAATCAGCGGTCTTCCCCATTCCGACCTCCCCTGCCAGGGGCGGATCTTCGGGTTCCACATTCATAAGGGAACCGACTGCGCAGGCAGCATGGACGATCCCTTTGCGGACGCCATGTCCCACTACGATCCGGGCGACTGCGCCCATCCGTACCACGCCGGCGACCTGCCGCCGCTGTTTGAAAACGACGGGTTTGCCCTCTGTGTGTTTCTCACGGATCGCTTTGATGTAAATGAGGTGATCGGCAGAACGGTCATCATCCACGACCACCCGGATGATTTTACCACGCAGCCATCGGNCAATTCCGGCACGAAGATCGCCTGCGGCGTGATGCGTGGAACGGCAAGTTCCCGTCCGTAAGAGTCAGCTCCGTCCCCGCGCTTGCGCCCCTATTGCAGAAAAANGGCCCGTCCCTTNGGGACGGGCNTTTCTTTTTTCATTTTTGCCGCGAGGGCCTTATTTCACGCCCATCCAGCCGGAGATGACCATGCGCTGGACTTCGCTGGTACCCNCATAGATCTCGGTGATCTTGGCGTCGCGCATGAACCGCTCGAAGGGATACTCCCGGGTGTAGCCGTAACCGCCGGTGAGCTGAAGAGCGCGGCGGGTCACGTCGGAGGCAGTCTCAGCGGCCACCAGCTTGGCCNTGGCGGCCAGGTGGCTGTGGGGCTCGTGATCCTGCTTGGCCTGGGCGGCCCGGTAGACCAGCAGCCGGGCGGCGTCGGTCTTGGCCTGCATGTCGGCCAGCTGGAACTGGGTGTTNTGGAACTGGCTNATGCGCTTGCCAAACTGGACGCGNTCGCTGGTGNACTTNACGCACTCGTCGATGGCGGCCTGGGCGATACCCAGAGCCTGGGCGGCAATGCCGATCCGGCCGCCGTCCAGGGTCATCATGGCCACCTTGAAGCCCTTGTTCAGCTCGCCCAGCAGGTTCTCCTTGGGCACGATGCAGTCCTCAAAGACAAGCTCGCAGGTGGAGGAGCCGCGGATGCCCATCTTCTTCTCGTGGGCGCCCACCTTGAAGCCGGGGAAGTCCTTCTCCACGATAAAGGCGGAGATGCCCTTGGTGCCCAGGCTCTTGTCGGTCATGGCGAAGACCACGAACACGTCGGCAAAGCCGGCGTTGGTGATGAAGATCTTGGAGCCGTTGAGCACCCAGTGGTCGCCCTTATCCTCGGCGGTGGTCTTCTGCATGGCGGCGTCGGTGCCGGCGCCGGGCTCAGTCAGGCCGAAGGCGCCCAGCTTCTCGCCGGTGGCCAGGGGCGGCAGATACTTCGCCTTCTGCTCCTCGGTGCCGAAGTTGAAAATGGGCCAGGCGCACAGGGAGGTGTGGGCGGAGACCATCACGGAGGTGGTGGCGCAGTGCTTGGCCAGCTCCTCGCACACGCCGATGTAGTTGAGATAGGTCAGGCCGGCCCCGCCGTACTCCTCGGGGAAGGGAACGCCCATGATGCCCATCTCAGCCAGCTTGTGCCAGGTCTCCTCAGGGAAGCGCTCGTTCTCATCCACCTCGGCGGCGATGGGGGCGACCTCCTTCAGGCAGAAATCATGGAGCATNTCCAGANTTTCCTGCTCTTCCGCGCTAAAATGAAAATCCATACTGTTTTCCTCCTTTTAATTGGCCAATTGTGAAGTTTTAGACAATGTCTAAATATGACCTTGCGCCGCTCTCAGATGCTCGGGGAGGGCGGCGCAAGGAACGAACAAGGGATATTGTTTCGCTTAGGCCCGGGCCTTCTTGATCTCCTCAGTGAGGACAGGCAGCACCTCAAAGAGGTTGCCCACCACGCCGTAGTCGGCCACATCGAAGATGGGGGCGTCGGGATCCTTATTGATGGCNACGATGCAATCAGAGCCGCTCATACCGGCCAGGTGCTGAATGGCGCCGGAGATGCCGCAGGCGATGTACAGCTTGGGGCCGACGGTCTTGCCGGTCTGGCCCACCTGGTGGCTGTGGGCGATCCAGCCGGCGTCGACGGCGGCACGGGAAGCGCCCACGGTGGCGCCCAGCACGTCGGCCAGGGCCTTCACGGGCGCGAAGCCCTCAGGGCCGCCCACGCCGCGGCCACCGGAGACGNTGATCTCCGCGCCTTCCAGATCCACCTTCTCACTGTCCATGTCCTGGATCAGCTCCAGGATCTGGGTGCGGATATCCTTGGCATCCACATGGATGTCTTCCTTGATGATCTCAGCGGCGGCGGCAGTGGCCTCAGCCTTCTTGAACACGCCGGGACGGACAGTGCCGATCTGAGGACGGTGATCGGGGCAGAGGATGGTGGCCATCAGGTTGCCGCCGAAGGCGGGACGGGTCCAGGCCACGTTGCCGCTCTCCTCATCAATATCCAGGGCGGTACAGTCGGCGGTGAGGCCGGTGTTCAGACGGCAGGACACCCGGGGGCCCAGATCCCGGCCGTTGTTGGTGGCGCCGATCATCATGCTGGTGGGGCCGTACTTCTCCACCAGAGTGCACAGCGCGATGGCATAGGCGTCGGTGCTGTACTGCTTGTACTCGGGGCCGTCCACCACGATCACCTTGTCGGCGCCATGGGTGGCGGCGTCGTTGACGGCGGCGTCCACGCCGCTGCCGATGACAACGGCCACCAGCTGGCCGCCCTGCTTGCCAGCCATCATCTTGCCGGGGCTGAGCAGCTCAATGCCCACGTTCTTGGCGGTGCCGTCCTCGTTGGTCTCAACAAATACCCACAGGTCTTTGGTCTTTGCTTCCATTGTACGTCCCCTCCCTTAAATAATGCTGGCGCCGCTGAGCAGCTCGAAGAGCTTCTTGGCGCTGGTCTCGTTGTCGGCCTCCTGGATCTTCACGCCGCCGGTCTTCTTCTGGGGCACGAAGGTCTTCTTNACATGGGTGGGAGAGCCTTTCNGGCCGATGCGGGTGGTATCCATCTCGGGGAACATGGTGTCGTCCAGAGTGGGGATCTCAGCCCGGTTGGCGGCCATCTTCCGCTTGATGGTGGGATAGCGGGGATCCCAGGCGGGCTTGGTGTATGTAATCACACAGGGGAACTTGATGCCGATGACGGCCTTGCCGTCCTCCATCTCCTTGGTGACCTTGAGGGTGTCGCCGTCCACCTCGGCCTCCAGGCCGTAGGTGACCTGGGGATAGCCCAGATGCTCGGCGATCTCGGGGCCCACCTGGGCGGTGTCGCCGTCGATGGCCTGCTTGCCGCAGAAGATAGCGTCAAACTTGCCCTCGGTCTCCTCGATCTNGCCGATGGCCTGGCTCAGGATGTAGCTGGTNGCCAGGGTGTCGGAGCCGCCGAAGGTGCGGCCGGANACCAGATACGCCTTGTCGGCGGCGATGGCCAGGCACTCCTTCAGCANGNCCACAGCCTNGGGCGGGCCCATGGTGACGGCCACGATCTTGGTATCAGGATCCTTATCCTTGATGCGGGCGGCCGCCTCCAGAGCGTACCCGTCAAAGGGATTGAGGATGCTGGGAACACCATCGCGAATGAGGGTGTTCTTCACCGGATCGATCTTGATCTCTGTCGTGTCCGGCACTTGTTTCACGCAGACAAGAATATTCATGCTTTGTTGTCCTCCCGTCTAAAAATTTGTGGCAACTCGCATCCTTTATGATATATCCTTTTTTTGAATTTTGCAATAGTTTCCGCAAATTCATTCTTCAGGATTTTGCAATGATTTTTACAAATTCTGATAAATTTCCCCCACGCCCCATTTTCAAAATCCCTCCTTGCTTTTTAGGGGGAAATATGATATATTACAAACACTATACGGAACAGGGGTGGAAGGATGCGCAAGTTTTCCTGCAAGTAAAACGGAATACGTGACAGCACCGGCTTTTTACGGCGTTGTTGCGCCCATTGCAGGAAAGCGATACGGNCATCCCCGNTCATAACAGTCTTACACCGCCCCTTGGGGGACGGTATATTTACGCTGTAAAGAGCNGCAGGAATCGACTTTCCTGCGGCTCTTACTTTTTTATCCTTTTATCGCTGCGGAGGTATTGCCATGTCTATTATAAAGGTAGAGGGACTCTCCTTCACTTATCCGGGCAGCTATGATCCGGTCTTTGAAAATATGAGCTNCCAGCTNGACACCGACTGGAAGCTGGGCTTCGTCGGCCGAAACGGCAGAGGAAAGACCACCTTTCTGAACCTTTTGATGGGGAAGTACGAGTACGGCGGCTCCATTACCGCCTCGGTAGAGTTCAGCTGCTTCCCCTACTCCGTNCCGGACAAAAGCCGGCCCACTTGGGAGATCCTGGAGAGGGTCTGCCCCCAGGCGCAGGAGTGGGAGCTGCTGCGGGAGCTGTCCCTTCTGGCGCTGGATGCCGAGGCGCTGTACCGCCCCTTTGACACCCTCTCCAACGGCGAGCAGACAAAGGCTCTGCTCGCCGCCCTTTTCCTGGATGAGGGGCGTTTTCTCCTCATTGACGAGCCCACGAACCACCTGGACGCCAAGGCCCGGGAGCTGGTGTCCGCCTATCTGGCCCGGAAGAAGGGCTTCATCCTGGTCTCCCACGATCGCCGGTTTTTAGACGGCTGTGTGGATCACATTCTCTCCCTGAACCGGACAGACGTCGAGGTGCGCGCCGGCACCTTCTCCGCCTGGCTGGAGGATTTCCAGCGCCAGCAGGACTTCGAGCTGCGCCAAAGCCAGCGGCTTCAAAAGGACGTAAAGCGGCTCAGGGAGGCCCAGCGGCGCACCAGCGTCTGGTCGGATAAAGTGGAGGCCACCAAGAACGGCTCCCGAAACTCCGGTCTGCGGCCGGACAAGGGATATATCGGCCATCAAGCCGCCAAGCTGATGAAGCGCGCCAAGGCCATGGAGGCGCGGCAGGAAAAGGCGCTGGAGGAAAAGGAGGCGCTTCTGAAAAATCAGGAGACCGTCCAGGCCCTGAAGCTCTCCCCCCTCTCCTACCATGCCGACCGGCTGGCCGCCTTTACCGGCNTATCCGCCTGCTACGGCGGCCCTCCCGTCTCTCCCCCTGTGACCTTTGAGATCCGGNGGGGCGAGCGCATCGCCCTCTCCGGTCGGAACGGCAGCGGCAAGAGCAGCCTGTTAAAGCTCCTGACCGGGGCGGACATGGATCACACTGGCCGGCTGGAGCGGGGAGCCGGCCTCATCGTCTCCTATGTGCCCCAGGACACCTCCCATCTGACCGGGTCTCTCGCTCAACTGGCGGCGGACAGCGGCATTGACGAGAGCCTGTTCAAGGCGGTTCTGCGAAAAATGGACTTTTCCCGCACACAGTTTGAGAAGGATATGGAGGACTTTTCCGCGGGGCAGAAGAAAAAAGTCCTCCTGGCCAGAAGCCTCTGCCAGCAGGCCCACCTCTACCTCTGGGACGNGCCGCTGAACTTCATCGACCTGTACTCCCGCCTGCAGATCGAGGCCCTGCTCCAGAGCGCCTCTCCCACCATGGTCTTCGTGGAGCATGACGCCGCCTTCCGCCAGGCCGTGGCCACAAAGACCATAGAGCTGTAACGCCGAGAAGGCCCGCCGCATACGCGGCGGGCCTTCTCTTTTTTGTCGTCTTTTCTCCCGGCGGCGCTCACAGGCTCCCCTGTCCGGGCGCCGGGGCGGGGCGGCTTTTCCTGCATTTCCAGAGCGCCAGAGCGGCGTAGAGCTTGATGGAATCTCCGAAGGNTTGGGGATCCAGCCCCGTCATGCTNTGGATCTTTTTCAGGCGGAACAGCAGGGTATTGCGGTGGATGAACAGCTTATCCGCGGTGGGCGCCGTGCCCCTGNCCATCTGGAAGAAGACGTCCAGCGTGTGGAGCCAGAGCTCGTTGGCGGGATCCAAAAGAGATTTGAGGATATCCCGGCAGAACTTTTCCTGCTCCAGCTCCGGAAGCAGCAGCATCTCATATTCCAGATACACATCGTCGAAGGAGAGCACCTGCTCCCTCATATCCAGCTTTTGCGCCATATCGATGGCATAAATGGAGCTCTGATAGCGCTCGTGGATCTTCGTCATGTCCGCGGCACAGCCGCCGATCCCCACCCGGTAGGTGTCGCCGAACAGCCGGTGCAATGCGGCAGTGACCTTTTTCATATAGTCGGAATCCTTGCCGCACAGCTCCCNCTCGCCGCTCCCCTNTCCGCAGGGGAGCAGCAGGGTAANCATACCCGCCTGGTAGACCGTGATGGGCTCATGGGGAAAGACCATGCTTTGAATGTTGCTGATCACACGGTTTACAGTGCGCTCATAGTTGAGGGCCTCCGTCTCGGCCAGGCNCTTTTTTTCCTCCAGAAAGTNNCCATCCTTGATGGAGGCGCTGCACACAAAATACCGCTGCCGGATGTCCATGTGGTTNNGCTNCAGCTGGTNGCGGAANNAGATCTCATTCGCCTGCCAGGGATCCCGCAGGATCAGAGTAAGAAACTCGTTGCGGATCTGCTTTTCCGCGCTCATGACATTTTGGATATAGGACTGCTCCACCAGCAGCTCCGTGGTGCTCAGCAGGATCCTTCCCACCAGCTGGCTGCTCTTGCCCGCTCCGATCCCCAACATCCCGATCAGCTCATCCCGGAAGCGGATGGGCATGGTGATGNCCGGAACACTGTCCTTATAATGAGGGGCGGAGTCCTCATCGATGATATAGGCCTCTCCGGTCTCCCGCACCTGCTGGGCGCCGAAATGGTGCTGGCCGATCCTGGCGGGGTTGGTAGAGGCGATGATGACCGCGTCAGGATTCATGATGTTGATCTGATAGCTGACGATCTGCTTGTTATAGTCCACGATATATTGTGCAAGGTCATGATCAATTCTCACAAAATCCAACCTCCTTTTTTGGGTAAAAGGGCAATCGTGCACAGGCACAATCAAACAAAACATGGATTTTACGGTATTTTTATATAAACTGCCAGTCTGTTTTTTCATTATACTCCCCTAAAACCCAGAAAACAATTGTGCAAGCAAACAATTCTNTTTCTTTGGAAAGAATNTAGAATGTTATTAGANCGAAATCCAGTTTTCTTGGATGAAATGTACGATTGTACCCTTGCCAACGCCTGTGGAAGGACTCCGATTCTAAAAGGAGGATGNGATTTATGGAACAGCTGGATCTGATCCTCAAGGGCGGAAAGATCGCCAACACGGAAGAGGTATTCGACGCCGCCGTCGGCGTGCGGNACGGAAAGATCGCCTGGATCGGCGCAGAGGACGTCATGCCCCCGGCGGCCGAGGTGATCGACCTGGCGGGCAAGATCGTGATGCCCGGCGTCATTGATCCCCACATCCATTTTCAGGATCCCGGCTTCACCCAGCGGGAGGATTTTGAGCACGGCACCATGGCCGCCGCCGCGGGCGGCGTGACCACCGTCCTGTCCCACCCGCTGGATCTTCCCCCCACCACCACCTTCGAGGCCCTCAGGGAAAAGGAGGCGGCCTATGAGGGCAAGGCTTACGTGGATTACGGCATCCATATCGGCGCCACGGCGGACAACACCGGGCTTTTGGACGATCTCTGGAATCATTCCGGAGCCACTGCCGTAAAAATGTTTATGTGCTTCTCCGTCAAGGAGTTTCCCTTTGTCAGTGACGATGTGCTCTACCGGACGCTGGAGAAGATCGCCGCCCTGCACGCGGTGGCCATCATTCACGCCGAGAGCGAGGGCATCCTGAAGGTGGCGGAGGAGCGGGTCAGGGCCAGCGGGCGGAAGGACGGCCCGGCCTACAACATGACCCATCCCAAGCAGGCGGAGATCGAGGCCATCGCCCGGGCCATCTACTACCTTGAAATGACCGGCGCGGAGGGCGTGATCCTCCACGTGAGCACGGCGGAGGGCCTGAAGCTGATCCGAAGCGCCAAGGAGCGGGGCGTCAAGGTCTGGGCGGAGTCGGCNCCCCACCTGTTCCAGTTCACCGAGGAGGACATGGCCGATAAGGGGCCCTATCTGAAGTTCTCCCCCGTCATGCACGACAGGGAAAACCAGCAGGAGATGTGGGAGCTGATGGCCAGGGGCTATGTGGACTACATTGGCAGCGACCACTCCCCCTACACCCTGGAGGAAAAGCAGCGGGGCGAGGCGGACATCTTCCTGGCCCCCAACGGCATCCCCGGCGTGGAGACCAGTCTCGCCGTATTCCTCAACGCCGTCAATGAGGGAAAGNTCACCATCCCCCAGCTGGTGAAGATGACCAGCTACCGCACGGCGCGGATCTACGGCCTGGCCCCGGAGAAGGGGAGCCTGGCCATCGGCTCGGACGCGGACTTCACCGTGGTGGATCTACATAAGGAAAAGGCCATCACGTCGGAGGAGCTGAAATCGAAGTGCAAATGGTCGCCCTACATCGGCGTGAAGCTGAAGGGCTGGCCCGTCATGACGATCGTGAGAGGAAAGGTGGTGTACCGGGACGGGAAAATTGAGGGAGAAAAAGGCTTCGGCAGGTATCTCAAGCGCAAAAAGTGATCAGGCCGAAGTAAGAAGGAGGTGAATCAATGAAAATACTTGTGGCAAATCCCAACAGCAGTGAACTGTGCACCGACATCATCCAAAAGTCCGCCCGCAGAAAGATCACCGATCCCAATACCCAGCTGTTTTTCCTGACCAATCCGAAGGGTACAAAGAGCATCGACTGCGCCTTTGCCGATTATCAATCTGTCTGGAGCATGCAGCGAGCCCTGCTGGACAGATGCGGGGANCTGGAACCGGACGCCGTCGTCCTGGCGGGCTTCGGCAATGTGGGCGTCTACGCCCTGAAGGAGGCCCTTAACATCCCGGTGCTCAGCATTTCCGAGACTTCGCAGTACATCGCCTGTCTTCTGGGGCACAAATACACCGTGATCTCTCACATCTCTCAGTTTGTGCCCTATCAGGAGGATCTGGTTCATCTCTACCGGCTGGATCAGAAATGCGCCTCGGTAAGAAGCGTGGAAATGGATGTGGAAAGCGCCTGCTCCAACCGCGAGGAGACCCTCCGGCAGTTAAAGGAGCAGGTGCAGGGGATCATCCGATCCGATGGGGCCGACGTGATCGTTCTGGGCTGTGCAGGCCTTTGCGGCTACGACGAGGAGCTGCAGGAGCTGGTGGGCATACCCGTCCTTGACCCGGTGACCGTCACGGTAAAAGCGGCGGAGATGTTCGTCAGCACCGGGCTGAAGCAGAGTAAGCTGCGGAAATTTGCCTTTCCGCCCCAGGACAAAAACGAGTACATTCAATAACGGTTCATGGGAACGATAACTGTGCGCGCTTGCGCTCGAAAGGAGACGATAGCATGGCAAGTTTTTGTTGGACAAGACTTGACTACAGACTGGTGCACGGTCAGGTCTGCGTGGCCTGGATCCCCCAGCTGTCCATCAANCGGGNGATCATCATCTCGGACACCCTGGGGAAAAACGCCTTTATGGCAAAAGTCCACCAGATGGCAGTCCCCGGCGGCGTGAAGTGTGACACCTACACGCTGGACACGGCCATGGAGGAGTGGAACAAGGATCAGTTCGGCGACGGCCNGGTCATGGTTCTGTTCCAGGAGCCCGACACCGCCAAGCGGGCCTGGGACGCAGGTTATCGCTTCGACGCCCTGCAGATCGGCACTATGCCCTCCGCCAACGGGAAGAAGCTGATCTCAAACCAGTGCTATGTAGGAGAGGCAGACGCGGCAAACTTCCAGTATCTGATCGACAACGGCGTTCGTGTCTTCTGTCAGCTGACGCCTCCTGACGCGGAGGGGGATACCCAGGCTCTATTGAAAAAAGCTGGATTCTAAACTGTAAATAAGAGAGGAGAAACACTATGGGAATCAGCGTCGTACAGGCAGTCTTAATTGCTCTGCTGTACTGGATCATCAACAACTATTGGTTTAGCTTCTGGAACTTCCAGAACCTTCAGTGGCCGGTGGTGCACGGCCTTCTGATCGGCCTGATCATGGGCGATCCCATCACGGGCACCATCCTGGGCGGTACCATTCAGACCCTGAACATGGCCCCCTCCTTCGTGGGCTTCGTGACCACGATGGATATGTGCCTGGCCGGCTTCGTGGCCATCCCCATCGCCATGGCCTCCGGCCTGGATACCGAGACTGTCATCGCCTTCGCGGTGCCCTTCACCATCATCGGCACCTTCCTCCAGNCCCTGCAGAAGACCCGGAACCTGGCCTGCCTGAACTACATGGACAAGGCCGCGGCCGAGGGCAACGCCAAGAAATACTACTTCGGCAACAGCATCTATCCGGCCATCATCGCCTTCCCCCTGCGCGCTGTCATGCTCTTCTGCGTGCTCTACTTCGGCCAGAACGCCATGAACTCCCTGCTGGCCGTTATTCCCGACTGGCTCATGGCCGGCTTCTCCGTGGCCGGTAAGTTCCTGCCCGGCATCGGCTTCGCCATCTTCCTGCAGGCCATGAACAAGAAAGCTTACCTGCCTTTGNTCCTGCTGGGCTTCNATATCTNGTACTTCCTCAANGGTGCGGGCCTGACCATGATCGCCATGACCATCTTTGGCGCTCTGCTGGCCATTCTTTTGATGCAGGCTAAGTCGAATAAGGAGGTTGCGAACAATGGCTGAGAAAAAATTAAGCAAGAGAGCATTGCTCAAGTCCTGGTTTATCGGCATCAACTTCTTCAATAACGCAAACACTTTCCAGAGAAACTTCGGAACGGGCTTCGCCGCCTCCATGATCCCCATTCTGCAGGATCTTTACCCCGACAACAAGCAGGAAGTCATCGACGGNATGACTTTCTATAACNATAAGTATTACATTACCGAGCCCTCCACCGGCATGGTCATCAACGCCATTNTGGCNAAGATGGAGGAGGCCCGGGCCAACGGCGCCGAGATCAACCGGGAGGACATGGAGGCGGTCAAGTCCGGCCTCATGGGCGCTCTGGCCGGCTTCGGCGACACCATCTTCACCTCCACCATCCGCCCTGTGGGCATGGCCATCTTCACCCCCATGGCTCTGAGTGGAAACATCCTCGGCCCTCTGGGCTTCTATATCCTGGGCGGCGCCGCCCGGTGGCTCAACGGCATCTTCTGGTTCAAGCAGGGCATCAAGTTCGGCACCGACGCGCTGAACACCCTGCTGGAGGGCGGCAACGAAAAGCTCCGCCAGGTCATGGACGCCATGGGCGTTCTGGCCATGTTCGTCATGGGCGCTATGGCGGCCAACTATGTCACGCCGCAGTTCGCCCTGAAGGTGACCATCCAGGAGGCCGCCGACGGTCTGGTGCCTGAGAAGGTGGCCACCCTGCAGTCCTTCGTGGACGGTGCCCTGCCGGGATTGCTGCCATTGACCACAGTCTTGCTGTCCTACTATCTGATGAGCAAGAAGAACGTCAGCGCCATCAAGATCATTCTCGGCATCCTGGTCATCTCCATCGTCGGCGCGCTCATCGGCCTGTTCTGATCACGGCTCTCCCCTCCTTTTGACAGGCTCTCGGGGGAAAAATTTGATACATTATA
Source organism: Oscillospiraceae bacterium (assembly GCA_905219705.1). Classification (GTDB taxonomy): domain Bacteria; phylum Bacillota; class Clostridia; order Oscillospirales; family Oscillospiraceae; genus Vermiculatibacterium; species Vermiculatibacterium agrestimuris. Next base: position 12,260 of record CAJMXB010000037.1, read on the forward strand.
AGCAAAAGGAGTAGCATCAAATGAAAATTTTATTGTTGGCGGATGACGGGATCAAAAAGGACGCGTTTGTCAATGCGGCCAAACAGATCAAGGGCTCAGTAGAGGTCATCGTGGAAGAGATCACCGAGTACGGCATGGAGGCGCTGCAGATCATCGAGACCCAGGGTGCCGACGCCGTTCCCGTCCCCGGCGGTATGCTTCGCAACACCGACGTGGACGTTCTGGTGGGAAGCATCACCACCCCCCTGTCCAAAAAGGTTCTGGACATGTTCCCCAACCTGAAGGTGATCGGCCTTTGCCGCGCCGNCATCGAAAACATCGATATGGACGAGGTCAAGCGCCGGGGGATCGTGGTGGTCAACGGTCTGGGCAGAAATGCAGAGGCCGTCTCCGACATGACCATGGCCATCATGCTCTCCGAGCTGCGCAACGTGGCCCGCTCCTATAAAGACGTGACCACCGACCTGGACTCCTGGAGAAAAGAATGGCCCAGCACTCCCTATCTGCCCCACATGGCGGAGTGCAAGGTGGGTGTGTTCGGCNTCGGTNTGATCGGCCGGCTGGTGGCCAAGAAGTGCGCCGGCTTCGGCTCTGAGATCCTGGTCTATGACCCCTTTGTGGACGACGAGGCCGTCAAGGCCCTGGGCTACACTCCGGTGAGCAAGGAGGAGCTGTTTAAGCAGGCGGATATCGTCACCATCCACGCCCGTTTTGTGGAGGAGACCCGGGGCATTGTGGGCCGCAAGGAGATCGAGTCCATGAAGCCCACCGCCTACTTTGTCAACACGGCCCGGTCCGGCCTGCTGGATAACGACGCCCTTTTGGAGGCGCTGCAGAACCACCGCATCGGCGGCGCCGCCCTGGACGTGTTCCCCGAGGAGCCCCTCCCCGCCGACAGCCCCTGGAGAAAGCTGGACAACTGCACCGTCACCGCCCACATGGCCGGCGGCGTGATGGCCGCCCGGGACTATGCCGCCAAGCTGGTGGTGAGCGCCGTTCTGTCCACCATCCGGGGCGAGAAAGTCCCCCAGCTGGTGACGAAGGACACCGTGGAGACCGACGCCTACAAGGCGTGGGCCAAGGAAGCGGAAAAGGAATTTTTNTAAGCGAGAGGATTGCCCGCGGGCCGGCACAGGCCGGCCCGCGGGCAATCCATTCATCGGTAAAGTGCCTCGTTGTCCCTTGACGAAGTCACACAAGGAGGATGACATGTTAGTACGAGTGGATCAACTCACAAAGGAGGCGGCCGCCGCCGGCTATGGCATCGCCGCCCCCTGTCCCCTGGATTTTGAATGTATCAAGTGGTGCTTTGAAACGGCTTCCACCCTGAAAGCGCCCTTTATCATCTGTTACCACGCCTGGAAAAACGACGGCATGTCCGCCGAGGAGCTGGCCGACGGCGTGAAGTATTACGCGGCCAGATATCCCGAAGTCCCCATGGGACTGTGCCTGGATCACGGCCGCTCCTACGAGGATGCCGCCCGGGCCATCCAGGCCGGCTTCACCGCCGTCATGGTGGATCGCTCCGACCTGTCCGATGAGGAAAACGCCGCCGCCATCCTGGAGGCGGTCAAGCTGGCCCACGCCGCAAATGTCAGCGTAGAGGCCGCCCTGGGCGGCGCCCAGACCCGGGACGCCTCCCTGGAGCAGCGGGAGGGCACCCTCACCAACGCCCCCTCCGCCCGCAAGTTCGCCCTGGCCACCGGCGTGGACGCCATCGCCGTGGCGGTGGGNTCCTACCACGGAGACGTGAAGGATCAGGAGGCCATCATGCACTACGACCTGATCCAGGAGCTCAAGGCCACTGTGCCNNNCTCCCTGGTCATGCACGGCTGCTCCTTCCTGGGAGAGGAAAAGCTCCGGAAGTCGGCCCAGCTGGGCATCTCCNAATTCAATGTGCAGGGCGAGCTTCTCAACGCCGGTATGCAGGCGGCAAAGGGCAGGCTGCTGGAACAGGGCGGCTGTGTCAGCACGGCGGAGCTCAACCGGGTCATTCGGGACGCCTACGTGGCCCAGCTGACGGATTTTATGACCGCCATCGGCAACGCGGGCCGCTTATAAGGAGGACGCATCATGTTGACACAAATCACAAAATTGATTACAGACTCCTACCGCGGCCACGCCATCCCCTCCCCCGCCGTATACAGCCGGGACTCCATCAAGTGGTGCTTCCAGACGGCCGCCAGCCGGAGAAGCCCTCTAATCGTGGGCATCGAAAACGAGGCGGATATGTCCTTGGAGGAGGCCGCGGAGCTGACGGAGAAATTCTCCGCCATGTTCTCTCAGGTTCCCGCCGGACTCAGCCTGGAGCACTGTGAGAGCTTTGAAACTGCCATCCGCGCCGTTATGGCGGGCTACACCAACATCGTCATGCCCATCACCTGCGACCAGGCCCTTCTCAAAGAGACGGCCCACCTGTGCAGAGCCATGGGCGCGCGGTTGGAGGCGGCGGTGGAGCTGGACTGCGGGCTTCTCGACNGGACGGACGAGCTTATGGCCGCCGTCAGCCGGGTGCAGGCCGGCGNCATCNTGATAACGGGCCGCGCCCCCAAGGACGCCGGCGAGACCTACGAGGTGGGCTTGGCCCGAAAGCTGTGGGCCCTCTATGACGACACCGCTTTGCAGATCGGCATCCGGGGCGAGATCTTCACCCTGGGCGAGTGTCTGAAGCTGGCCGCCCGCACCGGGCTTTCCAGAGTCACCTTCTCCGAGAGCCTTTCCGCCGCCGCGGTGAAGGCCGCCGTCGACCTGGTCTCCCAGCCGGAGACGGACAGAAGAGGTCTGACCAAGCTCCAGGCCGCCGTGCAGGAGGGCTTCTGCGACAAGCTCGCCTCCTGCGCGNACCTGCTCAACGCCCACAACCGCTTTTGACCAGGAGGGATAACGTATGACAGAAAAATACGGGATCGTTGTCACCAGCCACGGCGTCTTCTGTGAGGAGCTCATCCGGTCGGCCCAGATGGTCTTCGGCGAGCTTCCCGACGTGACGCCGGTGCCCCTGAAGGGCGACATGTCCCCCGAGGATTTTGAGGCNAACCTCAGAGCGGCCTGCGCCGCTTACAACAACAATGTGATCGTTCTGTGCGACATCTTCAGCGGGACTCCCTTCCGTGTGGCCGCCATTCTGACCCAGGAGCTGCCTGAAATGCTCCTGATCACGGGCGTGAACATGCCCATGCTCATCAACGCCGCCGAGTTGCGGAACATGGTGGACAAGGAAGAACTGGCCAAGCAGTTGGTGGACGAGTCCAAGGAGAGCATCGTAGACGTGATCAAGGCATTAAGTGAAGAGTGAGGGANCAGCCATGAAATCATTTACCTGCGTCGTGACCGACGAAATGGGCCTCCATGCACGGCCCGCCGGCCTGATCGCCAAAAAGACCGCCCAGTACCAGAGCAAGGTCACCCTCAAGTGCGGCGGCAAAGAGGCGGCGTGCAACCGGCTGATCGCCATTATGAAAATGGCGGTCAAGAAGGGCGAGAGCGTCACCTTTGAGATCGAAGGGCCGGNCTAAGATTCGGTCTGCGCCGATCTCAAGCAATTTTGCGAAGAGAACCTTTGACAGGAGATGGACAAGGGATGAAAACACTGCGCGGGATCGGGACGTCAGATGGATACGCGATCGGAACAGTCCGGTTTTTGAAGCCCCACACCGCCAAGGTGGAGCGCCGCACTGCAAGCGACAGCGCCCAGGAGCTGGCGCTGCTGCGGGACGCCGTCCGGCAGGCCAAAGAGGAGCTGGACGCCCTTTTCCAGGAGGCGCTGGAAAAGGTGGGCGAAAAGGCCGCGGAGATCTTCAGCGTCCACGGGATGCTGCTGGAGGATCCGGACTACACCGAATCCATTGAAAACTATATCACCGCCGAAGCCATGTCGGCACAGGCCGCCGTGGAGCAGACCGGCGCTGAATTTGCCGAGATGTTCGCCTCTATGGAGGATGTATTCATGCGGGAGCGGGCGGCGGATATCAAGGATATCTCCCAGCGGCTCATCCGCAAGCTCAACGGTGAGGAGGCGGCCCCGGCCGCCCCCACCCAGCCCTATATCGCCGCCGCCGAGGATCTGACCCCCAGTCAGACCGTCTCCCTGGACAAGGCCCTCATTCAGGCCATTGTGACGGAAAAGGGTTCTGAGTTCTCCCATTCCGCCATTCTGGCCCGGATCATGGGTATTCCGGCGGTGGCCGCCTTGGGCGGGGAGATCGGCGAGGGTCTGGATGGGGCCGTCATCATCGTGGACGGCGCCGCCGGCCAGGTCATCCTCGACCCGGACGAGGCCACCCTGCAGACCTACCAGGAAAAGCTGGCGGCCTTCCGACAGGAGCGGGAGGAGCTGGAGCGGTACGCCAAGCAGGCGCCTGTCACCCGGGACGGCAGGGCCGTGGAGGTGTGCGCCAATGCGGCAGATGTGGCCGACGCCCGGAAGGCCGTTCAAAATGGCGCCATAGGCATCGGTCTTTTCCGCAGCGANTTTCTCTACATGGACCGCGCCCAGCTGCCCTCGGAGGAGGAGCAATTCCAGACCTACAAGGCCATCCTGGAGGCCACGAAGCCGGGCAAGGTGGNCGTCCGGACGCTGGACATCGGCGCCGACAAGCACANCGACTGTCTGGATCTCCCCAGGGAGGAAAATNCGGCCCTGGGCTNCCGGGCCATCCGCATCTGCCTGNGCCGGCCGGAGCTTTTCCGCACCCAGCTGCGGGCGCTGCTGCGGGCCTCCGTCTACGGCGAGCTGGCGGTCATGTTCCCCATGATCATCTCGGAGTCTGAGGTGATCCAAGCCCGGGCCATCGCCGATGANGAAAAAGCCCGGNTCACAGCCGAGGGCATCNCGGTGGCGGAGAACATCGAGTGGGGCATTATGATCGAGACCCCCGCCTCGGCCATCATGAGCGACCGGCTGGCCAGGCACGTGGACTTCTTCAGCTTCGGCACCAATGACCTGACCCAGTACACCCTGGCCTGCGACCGGATGAACGCCCAGATCGGCCAGCTTTATGACGCTATGGATCCGGCGGTGCTCCGGTTTATCCGCATGGCCATTAACAACGCCCACAAGGCCGGCATTTGGGCCGGCATGTGCGGCGAGGCGGCCGCCGACGCGCGGCTGATCCCCATTCTCCTCAAGCTGGGGCTGGATGAATTCTCCGTGGCCTCGGGCAGCATCCCCCGGCTGAAAAAGCAGATCATTGAGACGAACACGGCAGAGGTAATGCTGCCGGAGGAGTTGAGAGCATGAGCGAAAAGGACACCCTTCACCAAGAGCAGGCGGATGCGGCGGCCTCCCTCTACCAGACCGCGTCCACCGAGGAGTGNGCGAAAAACCTCANTGGAAAGTTCTTCCGCTACAGGCTCGTCCTTGTGGCGGAGGCGGCACTGATCCTGCTTCTCGCGGCCAACTGGATCCTGCAATGGCGCTGGCCCATCCCGGCGGTGGTGATCCTGGCCATCCTGGCGGTGCTGGGCGTCCTGTTCCTCCACGGGTGCAGACTCGTCCTCTACCAGCTGCCCGAGGGGATCCTCTATCACGACTGCGACCCGGTAAAATATGTCACGCTCCTGCGCATGCTCTGCGGCAGGGCAAAAAAGCGGCAGAAGCTGATGCTGGAGATCCAACTTTGCTCCGCGCTGTACGCCGCGGGCGAATTTGACGAGGCCCTGGAGACCCTGGAGCGCATCGAGCCCGCCATCCGCTCCGGCATGGCCACCTTCGTCATCGACCTCCATGCCAAGCTGGACGCGGAGCGGGAGGACTATTCCCGCTTCCCGGAGNATATCCAGCGGCTGAACAAGATGTACGACCAGTATAAGACCAACGACCAGGCTGTGGCCCAGATCATCGGCACCCTGAACAGCGTGGAGTTTTACCGCAACCTCCACGAGGAAAAGCTGGACGAGTGCCGTAAGACCCTGGAGATCTGGGAGCGTGTCAGCACTAACGAGTATCAGAAGGTATATACCAAGTACCTGCTGGGCCAAGTCCTTCGGANGNCCGATCCCAAAAGGGCCCGGGCGTGTTTTCAATACGTTGCCGAGCACGGCAACACCATGTATCAGGTACAGCGCGCGGCCCAACAGCTGGAAGAAAACTGACGGGGAGAGGATCGCTTGAAGCTGCTGAATTTNTACGCCGGGGATGCGCTCCATCTGGGCCTGTGGCGCCAAGAGGGCGTATTGGATCTCACCGCGGCGAGCCATGGCACATTGACCCACACAGACGACTTGCTCCGCACCGGCCCGGCCCTGCCGGACGCTCTGGAGCCCTTCCTCCGCACGGAGGCCCCCCTTCTCCCCGAAGAGGAGCTGTGCCTTGCGCCCTGCGTGCTCCGGCCGGGCAAGATCATCGGCGTGGGGCTCAATTACATCCGCTATATGGAGCAGCAGAAGCTCCCCCGCCCCGACTTC
>CAJMXB010000038.1 GCA_905219705.1 Oscillospiraceae bacterium
TAAGAGACAGGGGCGGGGCTCTGGGCCGGCCACACCCCCTTCTGGATGGCCAGCTCCCGGGTAAAGACCCCTTCGTCCACCAGCTTTTCCGCCAGCGTCCGCTCCTCCCCCTTGAAGGTCTGGGTCAGGGCGGCGTAGGACACGTCTACCATAGTTCCCCGGCTGGTGGCCTCCCCCAAAAATTGCGCCGCCTGATTCCGGGTCAAAAGCCCGATCTCCACCGCCTTATCCACCGAGGTCTTCCAGGTAAAGTCCCCCTGGCTGTCGTCATAGCCCAGGGCCCGGAGCACAAAGGTGACATACTCCTCCAGGGTGATGTAGGCGGTGGAGCCGAAAAGGCCCTTTCCCGTACCCTTGGTCAGCCCCTTCTCCCAGGCGTAGCCCACATAGGGATCCCCCCACTTGGGCACGTCGGTAAAGGGGTGGGCGTAATTGTTCTCCTTCGCTTCCTTCTCTCCCCCCAGCAGGCGCACGAACATAGTCATTCCCTCTACCCGGGTGGGCCGCTTGTCCAGCTCAAAGCCGGAGTCCGTTCCCTGGAACAGGCCCAGATCGTTGAGGGCATAGGCGTGCTCCACCGTCTCGTTGGCCGCCCCCGCCCCCATGGGCATGGCCAGAACCAGAGCCAGGCAGAGTATCTGTGCAAGCGCTTTTTTCCATTGTTTCATCTTAATATTCCTCCCTTTCTGTCGGCAGGGTTCCTCTTATTGTGCATCGCACAATAAGAAAGGCCCGGGCCTTTCGCGCTTTTATTTTTTGTATCATATCATATTTTCCAATGGATGGCAATTCTCTTTTCTNTTTTTCCATTCCTGCCATTCCGCCCTTGACCTTTCTCCCGGATAGTTGTATAATTTACACAAATCAGGGCGGTAGTTTTTTCCTCTTTGTGTACATTTTATGATTTCCTGATTTTGGAAATTTTTCTTCTGTCTATTTTTACCAAATCCCAACGGGAGGTCATTTTATGCCAATGAACACCCAAGATACCGGCCATCCGGCCTTAGACCGCTTCCTCCAGGGCGGCGAGACCCACCTCCAGGATTTTCTGGGCGCCCATCCCGCCGTCCAGGGCGGCACAGAGGGTTACCGCTTCCGGGTGTGGGCGCCCCACGCCAAGGAAGTCCACCNCATGGGTGACTTCAACGGCTGGCAGGAGGCCCAGTGTCCCCTGGCGCCCATCGGCGGCGGAGTCTGGGAGGTCTTTGTCCCCGGTCTGAAACGCTACGACACCTATAAGTTCGCCGTCCACACCCACGACGGCCGGGTGCTGGCCAAGTCCGACCCCTTCGCCTTCCACGCCGAAACCCGGCCGGGCAACGGCTCCAAGCTCTACGACCTGGCGGGCTATACGTGGGGCGACGACAAGTGGATGGAGTACCGCAAGACCCATCCGGTCTACACCAACCCCCTCAATATCTACGAGATCCACCTGGGCTCCTGGCGGCGCACCGGGGAAGACGAGTTCCTCTCCTACCGGGATATGGCCCAGTATCTCATCCCCTACGTCAAGGAGATGNGCTTCACCCACATCGAGGTCATGCCCCTCACCGAGCATCNCCTGGACGCCTCCTGGGGCTATCAGTGTACCGGCTACTTTTCCGCCACCAGCCNCTTTGGCGTGCCCCACGACCTGATGTGGCTCATCGACCAGTGCCACCAGGCGGGCATCGGCGTCATTCTGGACTNGGTGCCCTCCCNCTTCCCCCGGGACGGCTTCGGCCTGTACCACTTTGACGGGGAGCCCTGCTACGAGTACGCCGATCCCCGGAAGGGAGAGCACAAGGAATGGGGCACCATGGTCTTTGACTACGGCCGCAACGAGGTGCGCTCCTTCCTCACCTCTTCCGCCCTGTTCTGGCTGGAGCAGTACCACGTGGACGGCCTGCGGGTAGACGCAGTGGCCTCCATGCTCTATCNNGACTACAACCGTCAGGGGGGCGAGTGGATCCCCAACGTCCACGGCGGCCACGAGAACCTGGAGGCGGTGAGTTTCCTCCAGCACCTGAACACCATNATCTTTTCCGCCCATCCCGACGTGNGGATGATCGCCGAGGAGTCCACCGCCTGGCCCCTGGTCACCGCCCCGGTGAGCGAGGGGGGACTGGGCTTCAACCTGAAGTGGAACATGNGNTGGANGAATGACATCCAGCACTATNNCAAGCTGGAGACCTACTTCCNGCAGTACAACCACAAGGACATCACCTTCTCCTTTATGTACGCCTTCTCGGAGAACTTCGTGCTCCCCCTCTCCCACGACGAGGTGGTACATATGAAGGGCTCCCTGCTCAACAAGATGCCCGGAGACGACCCCCTGCGCTATGCCGGCGTGCGGGCCTTCTACACCTATATGCTCACCCATCCGGGCAAAAAGCTNCTGATGATGGGCAGCGAGTTCGGCCAGTGGAACGAGTGGCACTTCGAGCACTCTCTGGACTGGCACCTGCTGGAGCAGGAGGACGAGAGCGGAGACGGCGAGCGTCACCGCCGGCTCAGGGCCTTCGTCCAGGCGGCCAACGAGCTGTACCTGGCCCACCCCGAGCTCTGGGAGCAGGACTTTGACTGGAAGGGCTTCCAATGGCTGGAGGCGGACGACGCCCAGGCCAACACCGCCGCCTTCCTGCGCTGGAGCACCAAGGGGGAGTTCCTGGTGGTGGCGTGCAACTTCTCCCCCATCCACCGCAAGGGCTACCGGGTGGGCGTTCCTGTGGCGGGGAAATATCAGTGCCTGCTCAACTCCGACGCCGAGGAGTTCGGCGGCGGGGGCCTGGGCGACAAGGCCCTGGTCTCCTCCCAGGCCGTTGCCTGCCACGGGCAGGAGCAGTCCATGGAGATCGACCTGCCCCCCATGTCCGGGGTGATCTACCGCTGCGCCAAACGCAGCCCCGCCCCGCGGAAAANGGCCCCGACGGGAACGGCGGCCAAAAAGCCGGGCGGCAAGGCCGGCAGGAAGGCCGCGAAGAAAACGGCCAAATGACTGTGTGAAAACCACGCGGACGACAGCGCGTGATTTTTGGGCACCATCAACAACGAGGTGATAAAATGAAAAAGGAATGTGTAGCCATGCTCTTAGCCGGTGGTCAGGGCAGCCGGCTCAAGGCCCTCACCAGCAAAGTGGCCAAGCCGGCCGTCCCCTTCGGCGGAAAGTACCGCATCATCGACTTCCCTCTCAGCAACTGTGTCAACTCCGGCATCGACACGGTGGGTGTGCTCACCCAGTATAAGCCCCTGGAGCTCAACGCCTACATCGGCAGCGGCCAGCCCTGGGATCTGGACGTGATGGACGGCGGCGTCCACATCCTGCCCCCCTATGTCCAGGAGGACGAGAAGGGCACCTGGTACAAGGGCACCGCCAACGCCATCTATCAGAACCTGAGCTTTCTGGAGCAGTATGACCCGGAGTACGTGCTCATTCTCTCCGGCGACCACATCTACAAGATGGACTACTCCAAGATGCTGGAGCATCACAAGGCCACCAATGCCGCCTGCACCATCTCGGTGATGGAGGTGCCCCTGGAGGAGGCCAGCCGCTTCGGCATCATGAATGTGGACGAGAACGACAAGATCTACGAGTTTGAGGAAAAGCCCAAAAAGCCCAAGAGCAACCTGGCCTCCATGGGCATTTACATCTTCACCTGGAGCAAGCTGCGGGACTACCTTATCGCCGACGAGAAGGACGAAAAGAGCTCCAACGACTTCGGCAAGAACATCATCCCCGCCATGCTGGGTTCCGGAGAGACTATGAGCGCCTACCGCTTTACCGGCTACTGGAAGGATGTGGGCACCATCGACTCCCTCTGGGACGCNAACATGGATCTGCTCTCCCCCATCCAGNCCGGCTTCGACCTCTATGATCCCGACTGGCCCATTTACGCCCGCACCTCGGTGCGGCCCCCCCAATTCATCGGCGCCACCGGCAGCCTGACCCACTCCATCGCCACCAGCGGCGACGAGATCTCCGGCACAGTGGATAACTCGGTGCTGTTCCACTCTGTCACCGTGGAGGAGGGCGCCACCGTGCGCTACTCCATCCTCATGCCCGGCGCGGTGGTGAAGAAGGGCGCGGTGGTGGAATACGCCATCGTAGCCGAGCGCTCCACCATCGGCCAGGGGGCCCATGTGGGCGCCGACAAATCCGGCAGCGAGGACTGGGGCATCGCCGTGGTGGCCCAGGACATTACAGTGGGTGACGGCGCGGTGGTAGAGCCCGCCGCCATGATCACCAGAAACATCAAGGGGGTGAAGGCATGAACGACCTTCATGGGATCATTTTCGCCTACCGGGAGAACCCCGACCTGCGGGAGCTGGTCCAGCTGAGAAACACCTGCTCCATCCCCTTTGGTGGTCGCTACCGCCTGGTGGATTTCGCNCTTTCCAATATGGTCAACGCCGGCATCGACGATGTGGGCCTTATCGTGTACACCTCCTACCAGTCCCTCCTTGACCACGTGGGCTCCGGCAAGGACTGGGATCTGGCCCGGAAGCGGGGCGGTCTTCGGATCCTGCCCCCCTTCAGCTTCTCCGGCAAGCACGGCGGCCGTTACCGGGGCCGCATGGACGCTCTGGCCGGCGTGTATTCCTACCTGAAGACCATCCGCCAGGACTACGTGGTGCTGGCCTCCGGCGACCTGGCGGCCAACCTGCCCATTGCCGAGGCCTTTGAGCAGCATATCAAGTCCGGGGCGGACATCACCGCCATCTGCTCCGGCACCACCTATACCGACCCCAAGCTGTGCAACTACTTCTCCGTGGACGGCCAGGGCCGGATCACCGATGTGGCCGCCTCCCCCACCCAGGTGAAGGGCGATGTGGCCTCTCTGGAGGTCTACATCCTGTCCAAGTCCCTGCTGATGAGCCNGGTGGACCAGTGCGCCGCCCACGACGTGCCCTCCTTCAGCCAGGGGGTGCTCCTGGCCAGCCTGGGCAAGCTGGANATGCGGGTCTTCCGCTTTGACGGCTACATCGCCCGGGTCNCCAGCGTGGCGGGCTACTTCCAGCAGAACATGGCTTTGCTGGATCCCGGCATCCGCGCCAACCTGTTCCGCACCGNCCGGNCCGTCAAACCCAAGNATCAGTCCAATCCCTCCACCTACTATGGCCCCGAATCNAAGAGCGTCAACTCTCTCATCTCCGACGGCTGCCGCATCGAGGGCACCGTCATCAACTCCATCCTGGCCCGCGGGGTGCGGGTGGAGAAGGGGNCTACGGTGGAAAACTGCATCCTGATGCAGCGCTCCTCCATCCAGGAGGGGGCGGTGCTGCGCTACGCCATCGCCGACAAGAATGTCCGGGTCTGCCCGGGGCGGATGCTCATGGGACACGGCACCTATCCCCTGGTCATCGCCAAGAACGAAATTGTGTAAAAGGAGAACTTTATGAACATCCTTTTTGCCTCCTCTGAGGTGGCCCCCTTTATCAAGACCGGCGGACTGGCCGATGTGGCCGGCTCCCTCCCCCAGGCCCTGGCCAAGCTGGGCCACGACGTGCGGGTCATCCTGCCCCTCTACGAGAAGATCGGCCAGGAGTGGCGGGAGCAGATGAACTATCTGATGAACTTCCACGTCCATCTGGCCTGGCGCACCCCGTACTGCGGCATCTTTGAGCTTCAGCGGGGTGGGGTCACCTACTATTTCGTGGACAACGAGTACTACTTTAAGCGCTGGGACGTATACGGCCACTACGACGACGCCGAGCGGTACGCCTTCTTCTCCCGGGCCGTCATTGAGACCCCGGGCCATGTGGGCTTCTGCCCTGACGTGATCCACTGCAACGACTGGCAGACCGCCCTGGTACCCATCTACCTGCTGGACGAGCGGCAGCGGGTGCCGGAGCTGCGCGGCGCCAAGAGCGTCTACACCATCCACAATATCGAGTATCAGGGCCGCTATGGGCGGGATCTGCTGGAAGACCTGTTCGGCCTGCCCGGCTNCTACTTCCACGAGCGGATGCTCTCCTTTTACGGCGNCATCAACCTGATGAAGAGCGCTATCTACGCCGCCGACTATGTCACCACCGTCTCCCCCACCTATGCCGGGGAGTTGAAGTACGCCTTCTATGCCCACGGGCTGGAGGGGGTCGTCGCCGACAACGNGCACAAGATCCGGGGCATCCTCAACGGCATTGACGATGTGCGCTACGATCCCCAGAGCGATCCCGGACTGGCCAAGTCCTTCAGCGCCANGCAGATGGCCGGCAAAAAGGTCTGTAAGGCCACCCTGCAGCAGATGGCGGGGCTGGAGCAGGACGCAGACGCGCCTGTCATCGCCTGTGTGTCCCGGCTGGTGAGCCACAAGGGCTTCGACCTGGTGGTNGACGCCATCCACGACATTATGGCCGCCGGCGCCCAAATNGTAGTCCTGGGTACCGGGGAGTGGCGGTATGAAGAGGCTTTCCGCAACGCCGCCTGGCAGTATCCCGGCCGGTTCTCCGCCCAGATCATGTACTCCGACGCCTTCTCCACCGCCATCTACGGCGGCGCCGACCTGTTCCTCATGCCCTCGGTGGCGGAGCCCTGCGGCCTTTCCCAGATGATCGCTATGCGCTACGGCACCCTGCCCGTGGTGCGGGAGACCNCCGGTCTCCGGGACAGCGTGCAGCCCTGGAACCAGTTCATCGGAGAGGGCACCGGCTTCACCTTCACCAACATCGACAAGGGGGACATGATGTGGGTGGTGCGCCAGGCGGTGGAGCTCTACCACAGCGACCCCAAGGCCTGGAAGAAGCTCCAGAAAAACGCCATGACCACCGACTTCTCCTGGGGGCGCTCCGCCAAAGATTATCAGGAGGTCTACGGCTGGGTCACCGGAAAATAAACGCCTTCCTTCCCTTTCAGCAAAAAAGCCCTGCGTCCCTTGGACGCAGGGCTTTTTTATGGGATGGGCCGCTCCGGTGCGCCGGAGTCCGCCAGGCGGCGGAAGTATTCGATGACAAATTTACGAAACCGGCGTACAGGCTCCAGCTGATAGGTCTCCGGCTTCCAGGAGAGCACCAGATGGAGGGAGGGAAAGGGATCCAATATGGCCAGCTCACATAAGTTTTGCTTATCGATATCCCGCAGGGTGTAGGCGGGAATGATCGCCACCCCCAGTCCCCGCTCCACCAGATTGCGGATCATCAGCGGATCGTCGCTGTAGATGCAGCGCTTCATATGGACATGGAAGGTCTCCAGGGTCTGGTCGATGATCGAGCCGATAAACCGGTTGGGGGACACGCCGATGAGGTTGTCCCCTTCCAGGCGCCTCAGCTCGATCGCCCCCTCCCCCGCCAGGGGATGGGTCTTGGGAACCAACACCCGGAAGGGATCCNCCAGCAAAACGGCGCTGGAGGATCTGGGTGGCTGGATGATGGTGCCGCCGATCATCAGGTCGTACTCCTGGTTGCGGATGATGGCGTTGTCGTTCNGGATGACATTGACCACCACATCGGGAGAATCGGCGTGGAACCGCTCCAGCAGCTCCGGCAGCAGGCTGGCCGCCGCCCGGGAGGCCAGGCGTACCGGCTGGCGGATCTGCTGGATCCCCTGAAGCTCCGCGCGGATGTCCTCCGCGCGCGCCAGAAGCTCGTGGGCCCGGGAGAGCAGCGCGCTGCCGCTCTCGGTCAGAACGATACTTCTCCCCCGCCGGGTAAACAGCTTGGTTCCCAGCTCCTCCTCCAGCTTCCGGATCACCCGGCTTAGGGCCGGCTCGGACAGGTTCAGCTCATGGGCGGCCCGGGTCATATGCTCCAGCTCGGCCACCTTTATAAAATAACGCAGCTCGTATAGTTCCATTTTCATCTCTCCTGTCTTTATTAGTATAACACACTTTTCGGAGAAATGATAATATTTTTTTATCATTCATGTTTAGCGGGAATTGGATTTATTGCGTCCATATCTTTACAATAATATTGAGCATATTTTTCATTCAAGCAGAGGGAAAATATAAATAGGAGGAATATGATTATGCTTGGATACCTGACCTACTTTTCCATCGTTCTGGCCCTGTTCGTCATCGGCGACTGGCTGGGCATCTGGACCAAGGCGAAGCTGTCATCCATCTTTGTGGTGCTCATCAGCTTCCTGTTGCTGTTCCTGTTCAAGATCGTCCCCGCCGATATCATCGACCAGGCCGGCCTCACCGCCGCCGCCAGCTGGGCCACCCCCATGCTGGTGTTCCACATGGGCACCATGATCAACCTGCGCCAGCTCATCGATGAGTGGCGCACTGTGGTCACTTCCGTTATCGGCATGATCGCCGCTATTATNGNTATCCNGCTGGTGNTCCCCCTCATNGNNCGGGACGCCGNCCNGGTGAGCATCCCCGACATCAANGGCGCCCTGGTGGCCACCAACATCATGACCGAGGCCGCCAACGCCAAGGGTCTGGAGCTGGCAGCCATGCTCCCCGCCGTGGTCTTCGCGGTGCAGAAGTTCGTGGGCACCCCCATCGTCTCCCGCTGCGGCCTTATCGAGGCCCGGAACCTCCTGGCCGACTACCGGGAGAAGAAGGCCCAGGGCATCACCCTCTCCGCCGCTCCCCAAGCCGCTGCCGAGAGCAAGAAGGTCAAATTCTACGAGAAGCATGACCGGTTCTACACCGCCAACGCCTGCATTTTCATCACTGTGCTGGGCGGCCTCATCTCCGCCTGGCTGGGCACGGTGACCCCCATCAACTACAGCATCATCGCCCTGGTCCNGTCCGTGCTGCTGTGCGAGCTGGGCCTCATCCCCCCCAAGGTGCTGGACAAGGGNAAGACCTCCGGCTTTATCACCATGGTGGTCTTCGCCGCCATCATCCCCGCCCTGGCCAAGATCTCCATGGAGAACATCGCCACTCTGGCCTTCTATGTGGTGGTCATCTTCGCCGCCACCATCATCGCCTCCCTCGTCATCGTCTGCGCGCTGCCCTGCTGGAAGGTCATGGGCTCCCGGAGCCTGGCCTTCGGCATTGCCATGTGCCAGATGCTGGGCTTCCCCTCCACCTTCCTTATCTCCAACGAGGTGGCACTGGCCCTCTCTGATACCGAGGAGGAGAAGGAGTACGTCCTGGCCAAGATCATGCCCCGCTTCGTGGTGGCCGGCCTGGCCTCTGTTACCACTCTGTCCATCATTGTGGCCGGAATCTTCGCCAACATCCTGTAAGGAGGATCCCGGAATGGAATTTCGATTTGACCCCCTCTCCTACCCCTATCCCTCCCGGCGCAGCGTGGTTTACGGCCGCCGGGGCATGGTGGCCACCGGTAACCCCCTGGCCGCCCAGGCGGGTCTGGAGATCCTGAAAAAAGGCGGAAACGCCGTTGACGCCATGATCGCCACCGCCGCCACCCTCACCGTGGTGGAGCCCACCGCCAACGGCATCGGCTCCGACGCCTTTGCCCTGGTCNGGGTCAAGGACAANCTCTACGGCCTCAATGCCAGCGGTCCCGCCCCCGCCGCCATGACCCAGGAGGCCCTGGAGGAGCGCGGCTTCAAGGAGATGCCTGTGCTGGGTATGCTGCCCGTGACCGTCCCCGGCACCCCCGCCGGCTGGGCTGCCCTGTCGGAGCGGTTCGGCAAACTCCCCTTCGCCGAGCTCATGGAGCCCGCCGNNCGGTACGCCGAGGAGGGCTATGTGCTCCAGACCTCCGTAGGCAGCGGCTGGCCCCGGAACCTGAAGAAGTTTAACAAGGCCATCGAGACCGACCCCANGGNGGNGGGCTGGTTCTCCACCTTCCTGCCCGGTGGAAAGGAGCTGGCCACCGGAGACATCCTGGTGCTGAAGGACCACGCCGCCACCCTCCGGGAGATCGGGGCCACTAAGGCCGAGAGCTTCTACCGGGGCGCTCTGGCCGATCAGATCGACGCATACTTCCGCAAGTACGACAGCNTCCTGCGCAAGGAGGATCTGGCGGCCTACAAGCCCGAGTGGGTGGAGCCCATCTCGGTCAACTACAAGGGCTACGACGTCTACGAGATCCCCCCCAACGGCCATGGCATCTCCACCCTCATGGCGCTGAACATCCTCAAAGAGCTGGAGCTTGGCCCGGTGGACTCCTTCCAAAGCACCCACCTGCAGCTGGAGGCCATGAAGCTGGCCTTCCCCGACGCCCAGCGGTATGTGGCCGACCCCAAGTTCATGTCCACTCCGGTGGAGCGGCTGCTCAGCGACGAGTACGCCGCCCAGCGCCGCGCCCTCATCGGCTCCACCGCCCGGCTGCCTGAGCCGGGCGATCCCGTCCGGGGCGGCACGGTGTATATGTGCGCCGCCGACGGAGACGGCATGATGATCTCCTATATCCAGTCCAACTATATGGGCTTCGTCNCCGGCGTGGTGGTGCCGGGCACCGGCATCGCCATGCAGAACCNGGGCAACAACTTCTCCATGGATCCCGCTTCGGACAACTGCGTGGCCCCGGGCAAGCGGCCCTACCACACCATCATCCCCGGCTTCCTGGCCAAGGACGGCAAGCCCATTGGCCCCTTCGGCGTCATGGGCGGCTTCATGCAGCCCCAGGGCCACCTCCAGGTGGTGCTCAACACCATTGAGTACGGCATGAACCCCCAGGCCGCGCTGGATCACCCCCGCTGGCAGTGGGTGGGCAAGAACACCATCGAGGTGGAGCAGACCTTCCCCAACGACCTGGCCCAGGCCCTGCTCCGGGCCGGCCACGACATCGTGGTCAAGGCCGATNCCCTGGGCTTCGGCCGGGGCGAGATCATCTGGCGGGACGACCAGGGCATCCTCTGCGGCGCCTGCGAGCCCCGCACCGACGGCCAGGTGGCCGTGTGGTAAAGACAACAAAACGAAAAAAGCACAGGCCGCACAAAATGTGCGGCCTGTGCTTTTTTCCTTTCACGCGGCGCCTTATTCGGGCTTCTTCTCCCCCAGCAGCCGCTGGGTCAGGGGGGCCAGCAGTTTGTGAAGGCCGACGCCCAGGCCGACGNCCAGCGCCGTGGTGACGGCGTAGTAGAAAAGCCGTCCCCGGCCGATATCCAGGAAGGAGCTGAAAAACCCGTACTCCAGCACAAAGATGACGTTNNACAGGTAGATCTCAAAGCTGCACTCCCCCAAAAGGCGAAGAAACCGGCGCAGGGGGTTCTCATCCTTCAGCAGGGACAGGGCCTTGGCCCCCAGCAGGCACAGGGGCACGCACACCAGGGCAAAGGTGAGCACCGGAGAGAAGTAGATCCCGATCCGGGGGAAAAACCAGCCCGGCAGAGGCGAGAGCAGCGCGATCAGCAGCCAGCCGCCCAGGGCTTTCAGCGTCAGCTCCCGCCCCCGGGCGATGGAAAGCCCCACCAGCAGTCCCAGGAAAAACACCGGCAGGCGGTAGACAAAGTCATTGACATAGCCGTACCCCCACAGCCCCAGGCAGGTGGACAGGAGCAGCGTCAGGCAGTAGACCGCCGCTATCAGCCACTCCCCCCGCTTACAGCGGCACAAANGCCGGAAAAAGAGGGGGGTCAGCAGATAGAATACCAGCAGGGCGGGGACATACCAGTTGAAGGTGTTGGGGATGTGACACCAGTAAAAGAGGGTGGACAGGTTCCACAGCACTGTGCGCAGGCTGGTGCGGCCCGCCNCGCGGAGGATCAGGCCGTNGACCCCCACCACCAGCCAATAGGTGGGCAGGATGCGCACGAAGCGGCGGAAGAGATAGTCCTTCAGGCTCTGCTCCCGCCGGGACAGAGAAAGCGCCAGTCCCAGGGCGGAGAGGAAGAGGAAGATGTCCACCCCTACAAAGCCCACAGACTTGAGCCACTCTATGGGCGCGATGGGAATAGGCGCCAGAGCGTAGNTGTGGAAGAGCAGGATCCACAGCAGGGCGAGGCCCATCAGCTCCCCCCGGCACCGGCTGAGAAGACCGTAGCTCCACCCTCTTCGCAGGCTGTCGCTTTTCATTTCCCCACCCCCCTTTTTTATGCCTATTATACAGAATTTTCCTCCCTTTCGCAAGGGGCCGCCAGCGAGGTATGAATGATTGACAACCCGGTCACAATATGGTATAGTGAAATCTGTTTCGGATGGAAACGTTTCCATCTTTTCCCATAGCGCCATTTAGAAGAAAAGGAGTGCTTTTCTTGCGTAAATACACGAAAAAAGAGCTGATGGAGCTTATCACCGGCAAGCTGCGCCGAAACTTTGGCCGGGATGTGGGCGAGGCCACTTCCCAGCAGATGTTCCTGGCCTGTGCCCTGGTGATCCGGGATATCATCTCCGTGCGGCAGCTGGAGACCTCTGAAAAGCTCCAGGAGAGCCACGCCCGGCAGGTGCATTACCTGTCCATGGAGTTCCTCATGGGCCGTTCCCTGCGGAAAAACGCCTACAATCTGGGGCTGGAAAAGCCCCTCACCGAGGCCATCGAGGCCCTGGGCTTCTCCGCCGCCGACCTGTTTGAGGAGGAGCCGGACGCGGGCCTGGGCAACGGCGGCCTGGGCCGGCTGGCCGCCTGCTATCTGGACGCCGCCACCACCGCCGAAATCCCCTTTACCGGCTATTCCATCTGCTATGAGCTGGGCATCTTCAAGCAGAAGATCATCGACGGCAAGCAGGAGGAGCTGCCCGACAACTGGCTGGACAGGGGCGGGGCCTGGCTCATCACCAAGGCCGNCGAGGCCGAGNAAGTCCNCTTCGGCGGCACGGTGAAGGACGTGTGGTACCCCGACGGCACCCACGGCGTGGAACAGACCGGTTACATCCCCGTGCTGGCGGTGCCCAAGGACATGCAGATCGCGGGCTACGNCACCCGCCACGCCAATGTGCTCCGGCTCTGGGAGGCCCAGAGCACCGAGCCGGTGGATCTCAACTTCTTCAACCAGGGGGAGTACCTGAAGGCCCTGGAGAAAAAGNCCAATGCCGAGATCATCTCCANGCANCTCTACCCCGCCGACAACCACCGGGAGGGCAAGTCCCTGCGCCTGAAGCAGCAGTATTTCCTCTCCTCCGCCACCATCCAGTCGGTCTGCCGCAAGCACAAGACGGAATACGGCACCCTGCGGAATTTCCATGAGAAGCACGTCTTCCAAATCAACGACACCCATCCCACCCTCATCATCCCCGAGCTGATGCGCATTCTGCTGGATCAGGAGGGCTACAGCTGGGACGACGCCTGGTTCATTGTCAGCCGCAGCGTCTGCTACACCAATCACACCGTGCTCTCCGAGGCCCTGGAGCGCTGGCCCCAGGATCTGGTGGAGGAGCTGCTGCCCCGGCTGTGGCAGATCATTCTGGAGATCTCCGGCCGGTATCAGGATCAGCTCACCGCCTTCTTCCAGGGGAACATGGCCAAGGTGGAGAAAATGGCCATCGTCTGGGGCGGCGAGGTGCGCATGGCCAACCTGTGCGTGTGCGCCTGCTCCGCCGTCAACGGCGTGTCCGCCCTCCACACCGACATCCTCAAGGCCGACGTGTTCCACGACGCCTATCAGATGTTCCCCGCCAAGTTCCAGAACGTGACCAACGGTGTGGATCACCGCCGCTGGCCCAGCGAGGTGAATCCCCAGCTGGACGCCNTCATCCGGGNGTGCTGCGGCGGGGACAAGTACCTGCTCCACCCCGAGGCGCTGAAGGAGCTGGAGAAGTACGCCGGCGACGCCGCGGTGCTGGAGCGGCTGGCCGCCATCAAGAAGGCCAACAAGGAGCGCTTCGCCGCCTGGATCCAGCGGGAGAACGGCNTCAAGCTCAACACCAACGCCATGTTTGACGTACAGGTCAAGCGCCTCCATGAGTATAAGCGGCAGCTTCTCAATGTGCTGCACATCATCTATCTGTGNCAGCGGCTGCACGAAGACCCCCACTTTGAGATGACCCCCAAGGTCTACCTCTTCGGCGCCAAGGCCGCCNCCAGCTACGTGGTGGCAAAGNANATCATCCACCTCATCAATTCCGTCNCCAACACCATCAACAACGACCCTGTGTGCAAGGATAAGCTCCAGGTNNTCTTCCTGGAGAANTACCGGGTCTCCATGGCGGAGGCTCTCATGCCCGCCAGCGAGCTTTCCGAGCAGATCTCCACCGCCGGCAAGGAGGCCAGCGGCACCGGCAACATGAAGTTCATGATGAACGGCGCCGTCACCATCGGCACCCTGGACGGGGCCAACGTGGAGATGCACCAGGTGCTGGGAGACGAGAACATCTTCCTGTGCGGCCT
This sequence comes from Oscillospiraceae bacterium, assembly GCA_905219705.1. Classification (GTDB taxonomy): domain Bacteria; phylum Bacillota; class Clostridia; order Oscillospirales; family Oscillospiraceae; genus Vermiculatibacterium; species Vermiculatibacterium agrestimuris. The sequence continues at coordinate 14,107 of CAJMXB010000038.1, forward strand.
CAACGCCCAAGAGGTGGAGGATCTCATGCGCCGGGGGTACAGTTCCTACGAGTACTACACCCGCAACCCCGCCCTTAAGGCAGTGCTGGATCAGCNNNCTGCCGGCTTTGACGACCACGTGAGCTATTCCGAGCTGGCCAAGGGCCTCCTCTTTGGCAACGGCGGCCTGGCCGACCAATACCTCCTGCTGGCCGACTTCGAGAGCTACCGGGCCGCCCAGGCCCTGGCGGGCCAGACCTACCGGGATCCCAAGGCCTGGAACCGGATGAGCCTCTACAACATCGCCCGCTCCGCTATCTTCGCCGCCGACCGTTCCATCCGGGATTACGCCGACAACATCTGGCGTGTGCCCCACAAATAAAAGACAAAGCCCGCGGAGAAAANCCTCCGCGGGNTCTTTTTATTCTTTTGGCCCCTTATACGGCGNGCTGCCGTCACATGGGCNGCAGGTTCCGGTCCAGCNGGTCTGTCAGCCAGGCCAGCCGCCGCTCCCGTCCGACCGGGGTCTTGGCGTCCAGATAGGCCCGGGCGTAGGTTTTTCGCACCGAGGGAGGCATGGCCTGGAAATTGGTATAGGCGGGCTCATGGCCCTCCAGCAGGGCGGAGAGCTGGGCGATCCCCTCCTCGCCCACCGCCATGAGGTCGGGGACGTCCCACTGGCCGTTTTTCTTGGCCTGCTGGATCTTCTCCCGGCCCAGATCGGTCATGAGCCCCTGTTCCTCCAGGGTTTTGACCAGCCGCTTGTTCTTCTCCGACCACTTGCTCTTCTCCCGGCGCTGGGAGAAGTACTTTTTATAGCTTTTCTCATCCAGGCGTTCCATCACGCCGTCGATCCAGCCGAAGCACAGGGCCTCCTCCAGCGCCTCCCCGGCCTTGACGGTCCTGGGTCCGCCGGCTTTTCCGAACAGCAGCCAGACCCCGCCGCTTGTCCGGCAATTTTCTGAGAGCCAGGCGCGAAACTCCGCCCTGTCGGCAAATTCCAGGATATCGCTCACGGTATGTCCCTCCTTTTTCCACCGTCGGTTGTGGATATGATTTTATCATAGCGGGGCGGGGTCCGCAAGATAGTTTCTTTCAAAAAATGTAAAGTATGCTTGACATTTCTCCGAGACAGTGGTATACTCCAAAATGTCAAGTATACTTTACATTTGCCCTGCATTAAAACGGCGGAAGGAGGGGAGTTTTTNGAGAACCTGATCGCACAGCTCCGAAAGGAGCGGCACCTCTCCCAGGCCGAGCTGGCCGAGAACCTGGAGGTGACGCGGCAGACCATCATCTCTCTGGAGAGCGGGCGGTANAACGCCTCTCGTCTGCTGGCCCACAGGATCGCCCGGTATTTCGGGCTTTCCATCGAGGATATTTTTCTGTTTGAGGAGGAATCGTAAATGTTAATGAAGCTGATCCTCTGCTCCGGGGGCTATGAAAAGTCCCTGAAACTGCGCCGCCTGGTGGCGCTGGCCCTTCTGGGGGTAGGGCTGGTGGGCTTAGGCTGCTACGTTCTGCTGATCCCCGGCAGCTCTCTCACCGGCTACGCCCAGGGCTTCTATCTGGGGGCGGCCAGCGGCGTCTCCGCCGGGGCGGTGATCCTGCTGTGCCGAACCCAATACCTTCTGACCCACCCCGCGGCTCAGAGAAGGGCCAGGATCAAGGAGACGGACGAACGGGAGCGGGCCATTGTGGAGTCCGCCTTTCGGACGGCGGGGATGGCGACCTTTTTTGCTGTGGCGGCAGCCCTCTTCGTGGTGCTGCCCCTGAGTCAGGGGGCCTTTTTTGCCCTCCTTGCCGTCATCATCTTCTATTCCCTGATCTTCTCCCTGACCAGTGGAGTTCTGACAAAGCGGCTCTAAAACGGGAAACCGCCGGGTGGAAAGCTCCACCCGGCGGTTTTTTATACCTCCATAATGACCGGCAGGATCATGGGGTTGCGGCGGGTCTTTTTGAAGAGGTAGCCGGAGATGTCGTTCTTCATGTCCCCCTTCACCGCCGTCCAGTCCCGGTCATTGGCCCGGACGCTGCGCTCCAGGGCCTCCAGGGCCACGGTCTTCAGCTCCTCCATCAGCCCCTCGGACTCCTTGACGTAGACAAAGCCCCGGGTGATGATATCAGGCCCGGAGAGGAGCCCGCCGTCCTCCGCGGAGACGGAGGCCACCACCACGATCATGCCGTCCTCGGCCAGATGCTTGCGGTCACGGAGCACCACCGCGCCCACGTCGCCCACGCCGTAGCCGTCCACAAACACCCGGCCGGCGGGCACCACACCGCCCATGCGCACGGCGTTGTGGCTGAGCTCAATGACCTTGCCGATGTCGGAGATGACGATGTTCCGGGGATCCATCCCCATCTCCTGGGCCAGCTTGGCGTGCACCTTCAGCATCCGCTGCTCCCCGTGGACGGGGATAAAAAACCGGGGCTTCACCAGGGCGTGGATGATCTTCAGCTCATCGGCGCAGGCGTGGCCGGAGACATGGAGGGCCCCCGCCCGCTCGTTGACCACCTCGGCCCCCTTGCGGTAGAGCTCATTGACCACATTACCGATGGCGTTTTCATTGCCGGGAATGGCGGAGGCGGAGAAGATGACCCGGTCCCCGGCCTGGATCTCCACCTGGCGGTGGGTGTTGAAGGCCATGCGGGTCNTGGCGGACATGGTCTCCCCCTGGCTGCCGGTGGTGACGATGCACACCTTGTTCTTGGGCAGGCCCTTGATCTGGTTGATGTCCACCAGTGTGCCGGCGGGTATGCTCATATATCCCAGCTCAGTGGAGACCTTGATGGCGTTCTCCATGCTCCGGCCGGTGATAGCCACCTTACGGCCGTACCGGGCGGCCACGGAGACGATCTGCTGGATGCGGTCCACGTTGGAGGCGAAGGTGGCGATGATGATGCGCTCCTCACAGCCCCGGAAGAGGGCGTCGAAGCTGGCGCCCACGCTGCGCTCGGACTTGGTAAAGCCGCTTTGCTCCACGTTGGTGGAGTCGCACAGCATGGCCAGCACCCCCTCCTTCCCCAGCTGGCCCAGCCGGGCCAGGTCGATCATCCCGCCGGAGACGGGGGTTGCGTCGATCTTGAAGTCGCCGGTGTGGAGGCACAGGCCCACAGGGGTCTTGATGGCAAAGGCCACCGCATCGGCAATGGAGTGGTTGACATGGATAAACTCCACGCTGAACCGGCCCGCCTTCACGGTCTCTCCCGCCTCGCAGGTGATGAGCTTGGTTTTGCCCAGCAGGTGATGCTCCTCCAGCTTGAGCTGAATGAGGCCTGCGGACATCCGGGTGGCGTAGACCGGCACATTCAGCTCCCGGAGAAGGTNCGGAAGGGAGCCGATGTGGTCCTCGTGGCCGTGGGTGATGAAGACGCCCCGGATCTTGTCCCGGTTTTTGATGAGATAGGTGAAGTCGGGGATGACCACGTCGATGCCGTANATGTCGTCGTCGGGGAAGCCCATGCCGGCGTCCNCCACNCTCATGTCGCCGCCGTACTCATAGACGGTCATGTTCTTGCCGATCTCATTGAGACCGCCAAGGGAGATGATTTTCAGTTTTTCTGCCATAAGTTGATGCTTACACTCCTTTTTCATTACAGGACTGGTTGATATGTAGGACAAAAGGAGCGGCGGGCGCGCCAAAACAAAGCCCCTGACGCACGTCGGCCCTGTATCGCCGGTGAACGGGAGCTGCTTCTCCATTTGTCCAGTTTTGCTTTCTATTCAAGCGCCTCACACTGGCGCGAAAAGCCGCTAAAAACGCTCCTCGGGAGCGTGAACTATAGTATTATAACACACTCCACCGGAAAAGTATACCTCTATTTTTAAAGAGGCAGGATGGAACCCCATCCTGCCTCTTTTTATTCTCTCTCGTCCAGCCCGCGCAGCTTTTCCTGATATTGACCGCACAGCTCCTGGGCGGCCTCCAGGGTGGTGGCCTCGGCGATGATCCGCAGGGCCTGGCGGCGGGAGTTGGGGATCACATAGACCCAGCCCTCCCCCACCTGGAT
>CAJMXB010000039.1 GCA_905219705.1 Oscillospiraceae bacterium
CAGGAGGCGTCACAGTTGCGGCGGTGGGTGTGGGAGCTGGGTCGGGCTTAGCCGTGACTGCCGGAGCAGAACTCAGCGCAGGGGGTTCTGTGACAGGCGGAGTCGCCGTCTCAGGGTTCTCCCCACAGCCGCTCAGCCCTATCACAAGGGCGGCGGTCAACAGCGCCAGTATCTTCTTCATGGGCAACGCCCCTCCTTTGGGCGAACGGGTCGGCTTCATGCAGCAGGGCCGCATCTTGTACACTATTTTATCCGCCTGGAGCCCAAAGCGCAACTACAACTTTATGACAAAATGTCACAATGTGGCAACAGCCTTTACCCCAGAGAGGCCACAGACTCCTCCAGCCTGGCAATGAGGCCCCGGAGCTCCTCCGCCCGGGAACGCTGTCCCTCCACCACCNGGGCGGGGGCCTTGCTGACAAAGCTGGGGTTATTCAGGCGGCTCTCCAGGCCGGCAAGCTCGTTCTTTCGGGCCGCCAGCTCCTTCTCCAGGCGCTTTTTCTCCTCGGCCAGATCCACAAGCTCCGCCAGGGGCATGAAGATGCGGGCGGCGAAGGTGACCACCTCCACCATGCCCCGCTTGCGCATCTCATCGCTGCCGGCGGCCCCGGACACAGGCGTCACGGTCACATCGCTGGCCCAGGCCAGCCGCTTCAGAAGGGGCGCGCCCTGCTCAAAGACGGCCGTCTCGGCGGTGGCAATGGTCAAGTGGGCCTTTTTGGAGGGGGGCACATTGAGCTCGGAACGCTTGCCCCGAATGGCCCTGGTGGCCTCGATGATGAGGTCAACGGCCTTCTCCTCGGCGGGGAAATCCAGCTCCTTCTTCGCCTCCGGCCACTTTTGAAGCATCAGGTAATCCCCCTCGTGGGGCAGGGACTGCCAGATCTCCTCGGTGATGAAGGGCATGAAGGGATGGAGGAGCTTGAGCATCTCAGTGAGCACATAACACAGCACCTGCTGGGCCTGCTCCTTGGCCCCCTCGTCCTCCCCCTGGAGCCGGGACTTGGTGAACTCGATATACCAGTCGCAGTAGTCGTCCCAGATGAAATCGTAGACCTTCTGGGCCGCCACGCCCAGCTCATAGCTGTCCATATTCTCCGNGACGGCGGGGATGAGGGCGTTGAGCTTGGAGAGGATCCACTTGTCCTCCATGGTCAGCTCCCGGGGAAGCGCCACTTTGCCGATGGTCAGGTTCATCTGTACAAAACGGCTGGCGTTCCAGATCTTGTTGGCAAAGTTCCGCATGGCCTCGCACCGCTCCGGCAGGAAGCGCATATCGTTGCCGGGGGAATTTCCAGTGACCAGGTTGAAGCGCAGGGCGTCGGCACCGTACTGCTCCGCCACCACCAGGGGATCCACGCCGTTGCCCAGGCTCTTGGACATCTTCCTGCCCTTGTCGTCCCGCACCAGGCCGTGGATGAGCACGGTGTGGAAGGGAGCCTTCCCCGTGTGCGCACAGCCGGAGAAGATCATCCGGGCCACCCAGAAAAAGATGATGTCGTAGCCGGTGACCAGCACGTCGGTGGGATAGAAGTATTTGAGATCCTCCGTCTGCTCGGGCCAGCCCAGGGTGGAGAAGGGCCACAGGGCGGAGGAGAACCAGGTGTCCAGCACGTCCTCCTCCTGGTGGATGTTGTGGCTGTGGCAGTGGCAGCACTGGGTGGGATCGGTCTCGGAGACGGTGAGCTNGCCGCATTCNTCNCAAGTCCAGGCGGGGATGCGGTGGCCCCACCAGAGCTGACGGGAAATGCACCAGTCCCGCACGTTTTCCATCCAGTTGATATAGGTCTTGGAAAACCGGTCGGGGACAAACTTGGTCTCCCCTTCCCTGACCACCCGCAGGGCCTCCTTGGCCAGGGGTTCCNTCNTNACGAACCACTGGGCGGAGATGAGGGGTTNCACGTCGCTGTGGCANCGGTAGCAGGTGCCCACGTTGTGCTGGTGCTCCTCCACCTTGACGAGGTAGCCTCCCGCCTCCAGATNCGCCACAATGGCCTTTCTGGCCTCGTAGCGATCCATGCCGGAGTATTTGCCATACCCCTCTACCACTTTTCCATTGTCGTCCAGCACCCGGATGGTCTCCAGATTGTGGCGCAGGCCCACCTCAAAATCGTTGGGATCATGAGCGGGGGTCATCTTCACACAGCCGGTGCCGAACTCCACGTCCACGTACTCATCCGCCACAATGGGCATCTCCCGGCCCACCAGGGGCAGAATGCACTTTTTGCCCACCATGTCCCGGTACCGCTCGTCATTGGGATTCACCGCCACGCCGGTGTCGCCCAGCATGGTCTCCGGCCGGGTGGTGGCCACGATGACGTACTTGTCCTTCTCTCCCTGGATGGGATAGCGGATATGCCACAGGCTGCCGGGCTTGTCCTTATACTCCACCTCCGCGTCAGACAGTGCGGTGACGCAGTGGGGACACCAGTTGATGATACGGGAACCCTTGTAGATCAGCCCCTTCTCGTAGAGAGAGACGAACACATGCCGCACCGCCTTGGAANGGCCCTCGTCCATGGTGAACCGGGCCCGATCCCAGTCGCAGNACACGCCCAGNTTCTTCTGCTGCTCCACGATGCGGGCCCCGTACTTGTGCTTCCACTCCCACACCCGTTCCAGGAACTTCTCCCGGCCCAGGTCGTAGCGGCTGAGCCCCTCGTTCTCCCGCAGGGCCTCCTCCACCTTGATCTGGGTGGCGATGCCCGCGTGGTCGGCGCCGGGGACCCAAAGGGCGGCATAGCCCTCCATCCGCTTGAAGCGGGTCAGGATGTCCTGAAGGGTGCAGTCCATGGCGTGGCCCATATGGAGCTGGCCCGTCACGTTGGGGGGCGGCATGACGATGGTAAAGGGCTTCTTGTCCGGATCCCGGTGGCCCTGGAAGCATCCGCCCTTCTCCCACATCTCATAAATACGGCCCTCCACCTCTTGGGGCTCATAGGCCTTCGGCAGTTCCTTTCCCATTTCCTCTTCCTCCTTACAGTTTTGCCGGGGCAAGCGTTCTCCCCGTCTTTTCCTCAATAAAGGCGCCGAACCGCTCCGGCGTTCCCTTTAAAAATCCACTTTTAGGCAGGATGTACCCCGACCTGACGTTCAGAAATAGGACAAAGTACTCTCCACTCTCCGCCAGGGAGACAAAGTCTCTGTAGCCGTGCACCACCCGCCGCTCCCCGGCAGCGGCCACCAGGTTCTCTTCACTGAAAAAGAACGTCTGCTCCAGGCCGCTGGGGGTCTTCCGGCTCACCCGCCAGGTGGTGTAATTATACCACACCGCCCCCAAGGCTACGCACAGGCCGCTGAGCAGAGTACCCAGCATCACGGTGGCATTGGCCCCCGAGGTGGCCACGCCGATGGCGCAGATGGTCAGACCCAGCAGCCCCGCCAGGAAAAGAGCCCCCCGGGTCAAAACCGTCTTTTTCTTCAGCACTGTCCTCCCCGCAATTTTCTGATAATCTACCAGCGTCTTCGCGTCCAGCACGGTCTTCACTTCAAAATCCATTGCACGCGCCTCCTTTACGAAAATAAAAACGCCCCGAGACCGTTCGGTCTCAGGGCGAAGAAGCTCTCCGCGGTACCACCTGAATTTGCGCTCATTCTCCCCTAACGCGGGAAACGGCAGCGCCTACTCTCCCATTCGGCGCCGCGGCTCCAAGGCGACCTTCCGCACCGGGGTCATGAAGCCTTGCACCGTCCGGCTCCTCTCTCCGCTTTCCCCGGGGCGTACTCCTCCCCATCATTGCCTTTGACTGGTAGTATACGCAATTTCCCAAGAAAAGTCAAGCCTTCCCTTCCGTCCCTTTGTTCCTGCGAAGAAAGCTCAGCTTGGTCTCCGAACACACTACGGCCACAAAAATGAGGGAAAAGCCCGCCAGGAGCCGCACCGTCACCGGGTCGCGATAGAAGACCACGGAAAAGAGCACACCGAACACCGACTCCAGAGAGAGGATAATAGCCGCTGAGGCCGGGTCAGACCAGACCTGGCCCACATTTTGAAACAGCAGGGCCACAGTGGTGCACATGACGATGAAGTACCCCAACTGGAGCAGGAGATCCCCGTCAATGACCGAGGCCGGGGGCATCTCCTGGAACAAAAACCCGCCGATCCAGGAATAGAGGGCCGCAAAGGCAAACTGGAGCGTGGTCAGCAGATAGATGTCCCTGTCCGGCGACACCTTCGCCACCGCCACGATATGTCCGGCAAAGAGAACCGCCGCCGCCAGCGTCAGCATATCGCCCACAGTGATGGAAAAGCCCTCGTTCAGGGACACCAGCCCCACCCCGGCCACACAGAGAACCGCCGCCAAAAGATTATATATGTCCGGCCGCCGCTTCATCACCAGCCAGTGGAGAAAGGGGACGAGCACGCAGTAGACCGAGGTCAGAAAGGCGCTTTTGGACGGGGTGGTCTGGGTCAGGCCAAAGGTCTGAACGGNATAGGCGGCAANGAGAAAGCCGCCTATGACAGCTCCTCTCCACAGGTAATCCCCGGTAAATCCCCTCCATTTCTTCCAGCAGAAAAGCCCCAGCAGGACGGCTCCTCCGGTAAAACGGAGGGCAAGGAGAAAGAAGGTGGGGATCACGTCTACCGCCCCCTTCATCATGAAGAAGGAGGAGCCCCAGATAAGGGCCGCCGCGAACAGCATAGGCTTTGCCAGCCGGCGCATCATTGTTTCACTGACCATTGTCACNACTCCTTGAATCTGATATCATAATAGACGAAGTGGGGTGAAAATGTGGACAAGCTCACACAGGACTTCTATGCCCGGGACACCCTTGTGGTGGCACGGGAACTGCTGGGAAAACACCTGATCCGGGTCATAGACGGTGTCCCCACCGCTCTGCGCATCACCGAGACCGAGGCTTACATCGGCCGGGTGGACAAGGCCTGCCACGCCTACAACTATAAACGCACCAAGCGTACCGAGACCCTCTTCGCCCCGCCGGGGACGGCCTATATCTACCTCATTTACGGCATGTACCACTGTCTCAACTTTGTCACCGAGGCGGAAAACGAGCCCGCCGCCGTCCTCCTCCGGGCCGGCGAAGCGGTAAGTGAGAGCGACGAGCGGATCATGTCTGTCAGGCGTTTTCACTGTACGCCGGCGGAAATGTCCTTCTATCAAAGGAAAAATTTCCTCAATGGCCCCGGCAAGCTCTGTAAAGCCCTTTCCCTTACAAAAGAGCAGAACGGCCTTTCTCTGCTGGGGGATGCGCTTTATGTTGTGGATGTCGGAGAAAGGCCCAAATCCATCCACGTCAGCAAGCGTATCGGCATCGACTACGCCGAGGAGGCCGTAGATTTTCCCTGGAGGTTCTATTTATGACGCCTGACATGATCTTCTTCGACCTGGACGGCACTCTGATCGACTCCAACGGGGTGTGGCTCCAGGTGGATCACGACTTTCTGGGCCGCCGGGGCCTTCAGGTAACGGAGGAATACCAATATGTGGTGGGCCACTCCATCTTCCCTGTGGCCGCCCAGTTTACCAAGGAATACTACCATCTCCCCGACGATCCCCAAACCATCATGGATGAGTGGCAGGCCATGGCCAGGAATGCTTACGCCCATACGATCCCCCTAAAGCCCGGGGCGCGTGAGCTGTTGGATAAGCTCCAGGCAGAGGGCCGCCCCATGGCCCTTCTTACCGCCGGTCTGCCCGCCCTGGCCATGGCGGCGGTGGAGCGGCACGGACTGGAGCGGTATTTCCGCGGCTTCTTCTTCGCCCAGGAGGCGGGTCTGGAAAAGCGGGATCCCCAGGTCTACCGTCTGGCCGCCCAGCGTTTCTCCGTCCCCTGTACCGGCTGCGTCCTTCTAGAGGACGCCCCCCACAACTGTGCCGCCGCTGCCTCTGTGGGCTTCCAAGTGGTGGGCGTCTACGACGATTTTTACGCCAAACAGTGGGAGGACATCCGAAAAAGCTGTCATCTGGCGGTAAAGAGTCTCACCGAGCTTCTGTGAACCGTTACAGGAACGCTCTTCCCCCGGGAAGAGCGTTCCTTCATTTTACAGCTTTTCCATGTACTGCTCCGCCGAGCGAAGCATCAGCTTCTTGGTGCCCACATTGTCGAAGGCCACCTCGATCAGGGCGTCACCCCCCATTGGGGTCAGGGTGAGGATCATGCCCTTGCCAAAGGCCTTGTGCAGCACCATCTCCCCCTTGTGGAAGTCGGGCAGGGGCGGCTGGGCCGCCCGGACGATCTTCCGCTTGGGCGCGGGCTTTCGGGGCGCAGCGGGGGTGCGGCCGCTCTGGGCCCAGCCGCCGATCTTCCGGTCGCTGACGTCCCGGCGTTCATAGCTCCGGCCGCCGTAAGGGGGCGAAAAGCTGTCCGCCTCGTCCTCCTCCCACTGGTCGTAGCCAAAGCTCCGTCTGACGCCGGTGCGCTCCTCCACCTGCCAGGCCCCGGCGCTCATGGGACTCCTTCCCGAGCGCTCCACCCGCTCCTCCGGGATCTCTCCCAAAAAGCGGGAGGGCAGGTTGGCAGAGGTGCGGCCGTAGAGCATCCGCTGATGGGCGCTGGTCATGTACAGCCGCTCCTTGGCCCGGGTCATCGCCACATAGCACAGCCGCCGCTCCTCCTCCATCTCCTCAGGGTCGCCAATGGAGCGGATACCGGGGAAGATCCCCTCCTCTACCCCCACCACAAAGACCACGGGGAACTCCAGTCCCTTGGCCGAGTGCATGGTCATCATCACCACGCTNTCCTCATTGGGATCGTGGTTATCCAGGTCGGTGTAGAGGGCGATCTCATCCAAAAAGCCCGCCAGAGACGGCTCGACGGCGTTGTCCAGATAGCTCTGGATAGAGGACTTTACCTCTCGCACGTTCTCCAGCCGGGTGCGATCCTCCACCGTGTCCTTGGCCTCCAGGGCGATGGCATAGCCGCTGTCAGCGCACACTACGTCGTAGAAATCGGTGAGCTCCAGCTCCTCCGCCTGCTCCTGCAGCTTGCAAATGAGCTCGCAGAAGGCGGCCAGCTTCCCCGCCGCCTTCTGAAGGTCTGGGTACTGCCTGGCCTCCGAGATGATCTCCCACAAAGAGCGGCCATATTGAACGGCCAGGGCCTGGGCGGTATCGATGGTCTTTTGACCGATTCCCCGGGGGGGATTGTTGATGATGCGCTGCAGGCGCAGGTCATCGCCGGGATTATTCACCACGCAGAGGTAGGAGAGCATATCCTTCACCTCCGCCCGGTCAAAGAACCGGGTGCCGCCGATGATGCGGTAGGGCACGCCGTTGCGCTTGAAGGCCATTTCCAGCTCGCGGGACTGGGCGTTCATCCGGTAGAGGACGGCGAAGTCCTTCCAGTGCCGCCCCCCGGAGTAGCCCGATAAGATCTCCGCCGCCACATACCGGGCCTCATCATCCTGATCCATGGCGGTGTACAGCTGGAGCTTGTCCCCCGCCCCTTTTTCCGTCCACAGCTCCTTACCCTTGCGGCCCTGGTTGTTCTGAATGACCTTATTGGCCGCCTCCAGGATGTTCTGGGTGGAGCGGTAGTTCTGCTCCAGCCGGATGGTGCGACAGGCGGGATACTCCTTCTCAAAGGAGAGGATGTTCTCAATGGTAGCCCCCCGGAACCGGTAGATGGACTGGTCGTCGTCGCCCACCACGCAAAGATTCTCATAGCCTCCCGCCAGCAGTGAGGAGAGCTGGTATTGCAGATTGTTGGTGTCCTGATACTCGTCCACCAGCACATAACGGAACTTCCGCTGGTAATAGCTTCGCACCCCCTCGTCCTGACGGAGGAGGAGCACCGTGCGCAGGATCAGATCGTCAAAGTCCAGCGCGTCGGCGGCCTTGAGCCGTTTTTCATACTCGGTGTAGATCTCCGCCATGCGCATGAGTCTCCGGTCGCCCATCTTGGCGCACTGGGCGGCGTAATCCGGGGCCAGCTGCATAGCGTCCTTGGCCCGGGAGATGTACCCCAGCACGGTCTTGGGCGGAAATGCCTTGTCGTCGATGTTCAGGGATTTGATCACATCCTTCACCACCCGCTCCGAGTCAGCGGTGTCATAGATGGTAAAGGAGGTGGAATACCCCAGCTTATCGATATCCCGCCGCAGGATACGGGCGCAGCAGGAGTGGAAGGTAGACGCCCACACATCGCCCGCCGAGGCGCCCAGCATCCTGGAAAGCCGCTCCTTCAGCTCTCCGGCGGCCTTGTTGGTAAAGGTGATGGCCAAAATCGACCAGGGAGCGGCAGGCTCATAGCGGCACAGCGCCTCCGCCCGGGCCCTCCCCTGCCCTGAAGGCTGGGCGGCATAGCCCTCCAAAAAGGCCAGATCCTCCTCGGTAACCTGATCCGGAGCCATGTCGCAGTCGGAGCCCTTTCCGTATTTGATGAGATTGGCCACCCGGTGGATGAGCACGGTGGTCTTTCCGCTCCCCGCCCCCGCCAGAAGCAGCAGCGGCCCCTCGGTAGAGAGCACCGCCCGCCGCTGCTCCGGATTCAAGTGGAGGAACTCCCCCTCGATGACCTTTCTCCTGGCCTTGCAAAATCTCAGCTCCTGCGCAGTATCCAGCATAATTTCTCTCCGTTCTCATGTTTTCACAGCTTGTCCGTTTTTATCTCAAAACAGCATGATCTGACTGGTCTCCGGCATCTCGTCAAAGGCGCCGGCCGCCTTGAGCTGTTCGATATGGGTCTTGGAGACCTTGGGGCAGGCGTCGGAAAATTCCTCAACGGACACAAATTCCTTCCCCACCCGCTGCTCCACAATGGATTGGGCCGCCGTCTCTCCCAGGCCGGGAATAGAGGTGAAGGGCGGGAGCAGGGTATCCTCTCCCTCTATCACGAANTCCACCGCCCCCGACCGGTATAGGTCTACCATCTGGAATTTGAAGCCCCGCAGGTAGAACTCATAAACGACCTCCAGCGTCGTGTAGGTATCCTCCTCCACGGCGGTGGCCTTCTTCTCGTCCATCTTGGCCTTAATGCGCTTCATATTCTCCTTCACCGTCTCCATCCCCCGGCACATAATGGTGGCGTCGAAGGCCTTGGCCCGAATGGAGAAGAACGCGGCATAGAAGGCCAGAGGCCGGTGCACCTTGAACCAGGCGATGCGGAAGGCCATCATCACGTAGGCCACCGCATGGGCCTTGGGGAAGAGGTAACCGATCTTGGCCAGGGAGTCGATGTACCAATCCGGCACATTGTGCGCCCGCATATCCTCCGCCCAACCCGGTTCAAAGCCGTTCTTCTTTACCTTGCCCTTTCGTACCGCCTCCATGATCTTAAAGGCCACCTTGGGCTCCATCCCACATTGGATCAGGTAGAGCATAATGTCGTCACGGCAGCCCACCGTCTCCAGAACTGTGGCGGTGCCGTCCAGGATCAGATCCCTGGCGTTGCCCGCCCACACGTCGGTGCCGTGGGAAAAGCCGGAGAGCCGAACCAGGGTGTTAAAGTCCTGGGGCTGGGTGTCCACCAGCATCTGCCGGGTAAAGCGGGTATTGAACTCCGGGATGGCCACAGCCCCCGTCGGCCCCAAAACAGGGTCGTCCACATACCCCAGCTTCTCCGAGGAGGTAAACAGGCTCATGGTGTCCGCGTCGTCCAGAGAGATATCCGTCCGGGCGTTGATCCCCGTCAGATCCTCCAGCATGCGGATCATGGTGGGGTCATCGTGGCCCAGCATATCCAGCTTCAGCAAATTGGACTCCATAGAGTGGTATTCAAAATGGGTGGTGATGATGTCGGTGTTGGGGTCGTCGGCGGGGTGTTGAACGGGGCAGAAGTCATAGATCTCCCTGTCCTGAGGAATGACCACCATGCCGCCGGGGTGCTGGCCCGTGGTGCGCTTGACCCCGGTACAGCCCAGAGCCAGCCGGTTCTCCTCCGCCCCCGTGGCGTGCATTTCCCGCTTTTCCATGTACTTTTTTACATAGCCATAGGCGGTCTTCTCCGCCACGGTGCCGATGGTGCCCGCCCGGAAGACGTGGCTGTCCCCAAACAGTTCAAAGGTATACCGGTGGGCCTTGGCCTGATATTCGCCGGANNAGTTCAGGTCGATATCGNGCACTTTCTCGCNGGAAAAGCCCAGGAAGGTCTCAAAGGGGATGTCAAATCCATCCTTCACATAGGGCGTGCCGCACACCGGGCACACCGCGTCGGGCATATCCGCGCCGCAGCCGTAGTGATTGACTCTGCCGAAATCAAAGTCGACGTGCTTACACTTGGGACAGCGGTAGTGGGCAGGCAGAGAGTTCACCTCCGTGATGCCGGAGAGGAACGCCACAATGGAGGAGCCTACCGAACCACGGGAGCCCACCAGGTAGCCGTGCTCCAGGGAATTCTGCACCAGCTTCTGGGCGGACATATAGATGACGTCGTACTTGCGCCGGATAATACCGGGCAGCTCCAGGTCGATACGGGCCTGCACCACCTGGGGAAGTTCCTCCCCATACAGCTTGTGAGCCTTGTCATAGACCAGCTTTTCCAACTCCTGGGCGGAATTTTCCAGCTTGGGGGCAAACAGTCCCTGGGGCAGGGGATCGATGCGTTCACACCAGTCTGCGATCATATTGGGGTCGCGAATGACCACCCGGCGGCAGTCCTCGGTGCCCAGATAGGCGAACTCCTCCAGCATCTCATTGGTGGTCTTGAAATAGATGGGCAGCGGCTTGTCACAGTCCTCAAAGCCCTTCGTATCCAGCAGGATGTGGCGGTAGGCCTCCTCCTCCGGATCCAGAAAGTGGACGTCTCCCGTGGCGCACACCGGCTTGTCCAGTTCCTTGCCCAGGGCCAGGATGGTGCGGTTGAATTCCTTCAGATCCTCGATGGTGTTGGCCACCGGCCGGCCGGTGCGCTTGTCGGGCTGAAGGAGGAAGAGATTGTTGCAGATGGGCTGGATCTCCAGAAAATCGTACCAGGAGGCGATGCGCTTGAGCTCCTCCCAGTCCTTTCCCTGGCTCACCGCGGTGTAGAGCTCTCCCGCCTCGCAGGCGGAGCCCAGGATGAGCCCCTCCCGGTACTTCTCGATCTCGCTTTTGGGCATGATGGGATAGCGCTTATAGTGCTTGAGGAAGGAATCGGAGATGAGCCGGTAGAGATTGCGCAGGCCCAGCTGATTCTTGGCGATGACGATGAGGTGCTTGGGCTGACGCTTGGCCTTTCCCTTGCCCCGCAGGGCGGTCATGGCGGGGTTGATGTCCTGAAGGGTATGTACGCCCATGTCGCGGAGCATCTGGAAGAAGGGNGGCAGCATATAACCCACCGTGGCGGCGTCATCGCTGGCCCGGTGGTGGTTGAACATAGGCAGGTTCAGCCGGTCGGCCACCGCATCCAGTTTATGCTTAGACAGGTCGGGCAGCAGGTTCTGGGCCAGGATGAGGGAGTCGATCCAGGGATTGTCGAACGTCCGACCCATGCGGGAACAGGCCATGGCGATAAAGCCGATATCGAATTCGGCGTTATGGGCTGCCAGCGGCCGATTCCCGGCAAAGTCTAAGAAGGCGTTCACCGCATCCTCCTGGCTGGGGGCCCCGATGAGCATCTTATCAGTGATGCCGGTGAGCTCTACGATCTCCCGGGGCAGAGTGCGCTCAGGGCTTACGAAGGTGTTGAACCGCTCGCAGACCTCCCCGTTTCGAAGCACCACCGCGCCGATCTCGATGATGACGTCATCCCGCTTGCTCAGGCCCGTGGTTTCAATATCAAAGCAGACGATCTCTCCTCGGAAATCCTGTTTGGGTGCTCCGTGTATCGCCACCCGGTCGTCCACATCGTTGAGGAAATAGGCCTCAACGCCATAGAGCACCTTGATATCCTTGGCAGCGTGCCAAGCCTCAGGGAAGGACTGGGCCACCCCGTGGTCGGTGATGGCAATGGCCCGATGCCCCCAGTCCTCTGCCCGTTTCACCGCCGCCTTGGTGGGGGTGAGGGCGTCCATAGCGGACATGGTGGTATGGAGGTGGAGCTCCACCCGCTTTTCCCAGCCGGCGGAGTCCACCCGTTTATCCTTTTTGGTCTCCATAACGGCATAGGGCTCCAGCACCATGTCCTTGAGGTAGCTATCGTAGTTGATCTTGCCCTGAATGACAAGGGTCTGCCCCTCCCGCACGCCATTGACCAGGCTCTTTGCCTCCTCCGCCAGGCAGAATTTGTTGATCCGGATGGAGCCGGTGTAGTCGGTAATGTCGAAGCTCACCACCCAGGCTCCACGCTTTTTCAGCTCCCGGTGGTTGACGAAGAACACGTCTCCCTTGACGATGACGGCGCCCATATCCAGGTTAAGATTTCTCATCTCCACCGCTTCGCCCTTGATCTCCCGGCGGCCATAGATGAGCTTGCCCCCGCTCTTGCCGGAGCCCTTCTTCTCTCCTCCCTTGCCGGAGGAGGACTTGCGCAGAGCCGCCAGGGTCTGGCGGCGAATGGCCTCGGTACGCTGGAAGGCGTCCATGCCCTCTGTCTCCTCCGCGGGCGGCTCCGGCGTGGGCAGCTCCTCCGGCGGAGGCTCCGGCAGGGGGGGCTNCTCCTCTGCCGCGGAAGGTTCTCCTCNGGCGCTTTCCTCCCNCAGCAGCTCCAGCTCCACCTTGGCCACACCATAGGCGGCGGCCAGCTCGGCCTGCACCCGCTGGCTCAGCTCGTGGAAGACCGGCCGGTCACAGTTGGCCTTGATGCGAATGGTGCGGGCGGCCTTGTCCACCACCGCCTTCTCCACCCGCCAATTCACCACCTGCACCAGCACGTCCCGCTCCGGACGGTAGGCACTGAACAATTTCAAAAATGAGGGGAATTCCTGTGCCATGCTCTCAAACTCCTTGGTAAAAGGGCCTCGCGCGCCCTAAAATTCATCCCTTCGCTCCCCTTCGGCCCTCTCCGGCCAGTCAGAGCGTATCGATCAGGCGGAACAGCTCCTCCACCAGCTGTTCCTGGGGCACCTTCTTCACGATCTGCCCCCGTTGGAAGAGAAGGCCCTCCCCCACGCCGCCGGCGATGCCCACATCGGCGGCGCTGGCCTCGCCGGGGCCGTTGACCACACAGCCCATCACGGCCACGGTGATGGGCTTGTCCACTCCCGTCAGCCGCTTTTCCACCTCGTTGGCCAGACCGATGAGGTCGATGCGGGTGCGGCCGCAGGTGGGGCAGGAGATGAGCTCCGGGCCCTCCCGGCGCACGCCGGCGGCCTTCAAAATATCCCGGGCGGCATAGACCTCCTCCACCGGGTCGGCGGAGAGGGACACCCGGATGGTATCCCCGATGCCCAGGGCCAGCAGACCCCCGATGCCCACGGCGGACTTCAGGATCCCCATTTTGGGCGTTCCCGTCTCGGTCACGCCGATATGTAAGGGATAATCGCATTTCTCGCTCATCAGCTTGTAGGCAGCCATGGTGATGGGCACGGAGGAGGACTTGAGAGAGACGCAGATATCCTCGAAGCCGCAATCCTCCAAAAGCCTGATATGGCCAAAGGCGCTGTCCACCAGGGCCTGCGCCGTCACGCCGCCGTACTTTTCCAGCAGGGGCTTTTCCAGCGAGCCGCCGTTGACGCCGATGCGGATGGGGATGCCCCGCTCCTTGCAGGCCCCGGCCACCGCGGCCACCCGGTCACGGGCGCCGATGTTGCCGGGATTGATACGCACCGCGTCGCAGCCCTGGGCCACACATGCCAGCGCCAGCTTATAATCAAAGTGGATGTCCACCACCAGGGGGATGGAGATGGCGCTTCTGATCTCCCNCACCGCCTGGGCGGCGGNCATATCGGGCACAGCCACCCGGATGATCTCACACCCGGCGTGTTCCAGGCCCTTGATCTGGGCCACGGTGGCCTCCACGTCCTGGGTGGGGGTATTGCACATGGATTGGATGGTGACCGGCGCGCCCCCGCCAACGGGGACGTCTCCGACCCTAATTTGTCTCGTCATGTTCCCATACTCCTTGAAAACGGCAGGCCGCGCACAGCCTACATCCCAAATTGTTTCAAAATGTCGCTGATGGTCACTGCCAGCATAAGTGCCATAAGGCAGGCAAAGCCCGCCGCGGAGACCCATCCCTGATACTTGGGCTCCAGCTTCCGGCCCCGAAGGGCCAGCAGGAGGCCGTTGACGGCCATAAACAGCACCTGCCCTCCGTCCAGTGCCGGAATGGGCAGAAGATTCATCACCGAGAGATTGATGGAGATAAAGGCCACGAACCACAAGATCTCCGTCATCGCCCCCAAAAAGGCGGATCTTCCGTCCTCCTGGGCGTCCTGGGCCCCTTTCTCTCCGATGTCTCCCACCATGTCCACGATGCCCACCACCCCAGACATGTCCCGGAAGCCCACGCTGCCGGTGACCAGGTCGCCTAAACTCATCCACACCATGCGGACGTAGTCCACCGCCTGATACCAGGTGTTTTTCAGCAGCACCAAAGGACTGTTGGCCTCCGTGTTCACCCGAACGCCGAGCAGCAGCTCATTTCCGCTGCGGACAAGCCGATAATTCTTCAGTGCCAGCCGCTCTCCATCCCGGCGAATCTCCAGATCCACTAGGTCGTCGCCGCCCCTGGCGATAAAAAGGGAGATGTCCGCAGTGAGATGGATGGCATGGCCGTCCACGGTCAAAATGCGGTCACCCGGCAGCAAAAGCTCCTGGGCGGCGGGGCTGCTGACCTCTGCCACCACGGGAATGGAGAATCGCTCCTGGGGCAGAAAAAAGCACAGGATGATGAAAAAGCCGGTCAAAAAGTTCATAAACACCCCGGCCAGCAGGATGATGAGCCGCTGGTACCAGGGCCGGTTTGGAAAGGCCCGGGGATCATCGGATATCCCCTCCTCTTCCCCCTCCATGGCACAGAAGCCGCCGATGGGCAGGGCGCGAAGAGAGTACTCCGTCTCCCCACCCTGTCGGTGGAGAAGCAGCGGGCCCATCCCGATGGCAAACTCATTGACCTTGACGCCGCAGAGCTTGGCGGCTGCAAAGTGGCCAAACTCATGGAGGGCGATGAGGATCCCGAACATGAGGATAGCGGCGAGGATATAGAGCATAGCGGGCCTCCGTTCCAAAAATCAGAGCCAATATTTCACACGGGCCTGGACAAATACAGCGCGGCCTTGCACAACCAAAAAGCCCTATGCCCCAAGAACGGCCCGGCGCGCGGCGGCATCCGCCGCCAGAATGTCCTCCAGGGAAGGTTTTTGCGTCACAGGGACTGTATCAAGGGCCTGCAAGACCCGGTCAAAAATGGACAAAAAGGGGATCTTCTCGCTTAAAAACAGCGAGACCGCCGCCTCGTTGGCACCGTTCAGGATGGCAGTGGCGGTGCCCCCCGTCTCCGCCGCCGATCTGGCCAGGGCGAGGCAGGGGAAGGTCTCCAAGTCCGGCCGGGCAAAGGTGAGGTTGGGGCAGGTGAACAGATCCAGCGTCTCCGCTGGGCCGGGGACACGCCGGGGATAGGTCAGGGCGTACTGGATGGGCAGGCGCATATCCGGCGCGCCCAGCTGCGCCAGGAGGGCGTTATCACAGTATTCCACAAGAGAGTGAATGATACTCTCCCGGTGGATCACCACAGAAATTTTTTCAAGGGACATGCCGTAGAGCCGCATAGCCTCGATGACCTCCAGGCCCTTGTTCATCATGGTCGCGGAATCCACGGTGATCTTGGCCCCCATGGCCCAGTTGGGGTGCTTGAGGGCGTCTTGAAGGGTAACGGCCTCCAGATCCTTTTTGGTCTTTCCAAAAAAAGGCCCGCCGGAGGCGGTTAGAATGAGGCGTTTCACTTCTCCCCGGTCGCGGTTGCCCTCCAGGCACTGAAACAGGGCGGAGTGCTCTGAATCTACAGGGATGATCTCAGCNCCGCAGCGGCGAGCGGTGTCCATCNCCAGCTCTCCGGCGCAGACCAGGGTCTCCTTGTTGGCCAGGGCTACCCTTCTCCCCTGCTCCAGCGCCGCCAGCGTGGGGCGCAGGCCCACCATGCCCATAACCGCAGTGAGTACGATATCGGCCTCGTCCTGCGTGGCGGCCGCTACAAGGCCCTCCATCCCCTCGGCCACCTTCACGCCGGTATCCGCCAGCTTGACCCGCAGGGTCTTGGCGGCCGCGGCATCCATGCAGACGGCCAGCCGGGGCTTATATTTGCGGCACTGGGCCTCCAACAGCTCCACACTGCGGTTCGCCNTCAGTGCGGAAACTTGGAGGCCCAGTGCTTCTATGACCTCCAGGGACTGCCGGCCGATGGAGCCGGTAGAGCCCAGGAGGGAGACGGTCTTTTTCATGGTATCACCTTATCTTATTTCAGGATAGGCAGAAGACGCAGAAGCAGCTCGATCAGCGGGGCGCAGAAGATGACGCTGTCAAAGCGATCCAAAATGCCTCCGTGGCCGGGGAGGATATTGCCGAAGTCCTTGATACCGTACTCCCGCTTGATACAGGAGAAGGACAGGTCGCCCAGCTGGGAGACGACGCTGCCCACGGCGCCATAGAGGGCCAAAAGGGCATAGTTGACACTGCGGTCAAGGCCAAAGCCTTTCTCCCAAAGAAGGCCGTAGGCCATGGTGCAGACCACCGCCCCCACAAGGCCGCCCACCGCGCCCTCCACCGTCTTTTTGGGCGAGAGGTCAGGGGCCAGCGTGTGCTTGCCGAAGAGCAGCCCGGCAAAGAGGGCGCAGGCGTCAGAGAGAAACGCCACCACAAAGGGAAGCAGAATGGTCATCTGCCAGTCCCCACGCAGCCGCAGCCGCACCAGGGAGCTGAGGAACCAGGGGATGAACACCGTCAAAAAGAAGGCTCCACCCAGCCGCTCCAGGCCCAGGGTATTGCGGCTGTATATGGCTTCCGCGAAAAGAAGGATCACATAGACGAAAAGCCCCGCCAGAGCGTACTCCGCCCTGGCGCCGCTGTACTCCCACAGGGGGATCAGCGCGCCCAGCGCGATGGAATAGGCCGCAATGCGGGTATGCTTGAGGAAGTTCGTCGCGCACAGAGCCTCGTATACGGCGATGGCGCAGACCACTGCCAGGGCAAGGGAGACGGCCACCTCCGGCAGAGCATAGACGATGAGCAGGATCAGCGGGATGAAGACCACCGCTACCATGACTCGTTTGAACAAATCAAATCCCTCCAAAACGGCGGGAGCGGCCCTGATAGGCCGCCAGCGCCTTGCGAAGCTCCTCTTTGCTGAAATCGGGCCAGTTCACGTCGGTAAAATAGAACTCGGAATAAGCCGACTGCCACAAAAGAAAGTTGGATGTGCGCTCCTCCCCGCCGGGGCGGATCACGAGCTCCGGATCGGGAAGGCCGGAAGACCAGAGATACCGGGAGAAATCCTCCTGTGTCAACTCCTCCGGCTTTTTCTGGCCTGCGGCGCAGTCGGCGGCAAAGGCCCGCGCGGCCCGGACAAGCTCGTCCCGGCCACCGTAGTTGACGCAGATGTTCACCTGGCAGCCCTCAAAGCGGCCGGAGTCGCGCTGCACTGTCCGACACAGCTCCCGCAGCTCCGCCGGCAGCTGGGTCAGGTCGCCAAAGAAGGTAAAGCGCACCTTCTCCTTCTCCATATCCCGGACAGCCTCCAAAAGATATTTCTTCAAAAGGCCCATAATGGCAGAGACCTCCTCCGCCGGACGTTTCCAGTTCTCGGTGGAAAAGGCGTAGACGGTGAGGTACTCGATGCCGATGTCCCGGCAATAGGTGGCGATGGTGCGAAAGGTCTCCGCACCGGCGGCGTGGCCCGCCGTCCGGGGCAGGCCGCGGGCCTTTGCCCAGCGGCCGTTGCCGTCCATGATGATGGCGATATGCCGGGGCAGGCGGCTGAAATCCACCTTGGCCTCAGTCTTTTTTC
>CAJMXB010000040.1 GCA_905219705.1 Oscillospiraceae bacterium
TTATAGAGTTGAACGTCTCCGGCACAGGGATACACGATTCCGACGCCACCCCCGGACCGCTCTTCATCCGGCGGGTAAGCCTGTCCCCCTTCTCCTTCCAAATGGAGACTACGGGATCGTCCACGCTGGCGATCATACCCCGTTTCCTCTTTCGCATGGCGGACGGCTCCATCCGCACCCAGGCCCAGATGATGGAATTCCGGGAGGGCTGGGCCGCCAAAATGCGTTCCGACACGGGCAGCGCCGACTATGTCCAGATGTATCGTTTCCATGAGGTCCAGAACCTGGACGAGATCGTCTNCATCCTCATCTTTGACATGGAATACCCTCTGGATGGTTCCCAACCCTTCCCGGTGGAGCATGACCCGTCTCTGGACCCCTTCTTCGTGCGGCAAATGGCCCCTCTCGCCGAAGATCACGGGTATCCCGTCCCCGTCCGGGAGCTGACCGAAAAGCTGGGCGGCATCTGCCACTGGGACCCGGCCACCGGGGATGTGACCTGCGTTTACCGGGATACCTCCATCGTCCTTCGCCCCGGCGTGGACGTCGCCGTGGTAAATGGAGAACCCGTGACCATGTGGGATGCCCCCGCCGTGCAGGGCGGCTCTCTGGCCGCCTCCTGGGGCGTTTTTCGGGACGCTTGGAGTCTCGACGGCTTTGTCACCTATACCCGCGGAGAAAGGCTCCCCGATCCAGACGCCCCCGGCAGCTTTATAACTCCCACCTTCTATCACGACTGGTATATCACCCCCTGATTTGCTTTTCCGCCGGGGCCGTGATATACTGATTTTTACCAATCAGTAGGAGGCACGCCTTATGTCCTTTTCTCTGCCGGAATATCACGCCCCCGACTTCTCCCTGCTCCACGCCGCACCGGAAGCGGTCTTTGCCCCCGCCCCCNGAGATGGGGTGGCCCCGGAGGGCTACCACGCCACCACCATCTTCCCCGAGTACTTCCATGTGGACAGAAAGTGGCTTCTGGCCCAGGAGAGCCGTATGGACTGTGTGGCCGTTTTGAAAAGCGGTCACATTGAGACAGTGGAGTTCCGCAATCTGAAAGCAGGGGACCTGGTGGCCTTAGGCCGGTCTGAGGACGGCTCCGAGGGCGTCTATGTCCACCCCGACGGCTTCTCCCCCACCGGGGAGGAGAACAAGGAGACCTTCTCCTTCCGCCAGGGCCGCTCCCGGGAGACCGCCTACTCCAAGGATTATGACTTCCTCTATGAACTCCTTCGCCATGAGCGGGACCACGGGCATATCCTCTGGGTCATGGGCCCCGCCTGCGCCTTCGACGCGGACAGCCGCGCCGNCTTCGCCGCCCTTATCCGGGGTGGTTTCGTCCATGGCCTTCTGGCGGGCAACGCCCTGGCCACCCACGACCTGGAGGCGGGGTATCTCCACACCGCCCTGGGCCAGGACATCTACACCCAGGAGAGCAGGCCCAACGGCCATTACCACCACATCGACACCATCAACGCCGTCCGGTCGGCCGGCTCCATCCCCGCCTTCATCCACAGCGGCGCAGTGAAGGACGGCATCATCTACGAGTGTGTAAAAAAGGGCGTTCCCTTTGTGCTGGCCGGCTCCATCCGGGATGACGGCCCCCTGCCCGAGGTCTACGCCGACNTCTATGCCGCCCAGGACGCCATGCGCGCCCAGGTGCGGAAGGCCACCACGGTGATCTGCATGGCCTCCGCCCTCCACACCATCGCCACGGGGAACATGACCCCCTCCTACCGGGTGGTAAACGGTGTGGTCCGGCCGCTGTACTTCTACTCGGTGGACGTGTCCGAGTTCGCCGTCAACAAGCTCCGGGACCGGGGCAGCCTGGCGGTGAAGACCATTGTCACCAATGTGCAGGACTTTGTCGTTCAGGTAAGCAAAGGCGTGAACACCCAATAAAACAAAAGGGACGGCCCCTCGGGGCCGTCCCTTTTTTCGCTTTTATTTTCCTGTGATGGCCCGAAGGATGAGGCGGAAGCCGTCCTTCAAAAACTCCTCCCGGGTCTTCCCCATCTGCTCCAGAAAAACACCGCCGCTGCCATCGGCTATGCGGATCATCCCTGACACGCTGGCCCAGAAAAGCATCACCATCTCCATGTCGTTCTGCCCTTCCAACACCACTCCGGCGGCCTTTCCCTTTTCCAGAAACCGCGCCAACTCCTGGCACAGCTCCCGGATGGCCCGGCGCACATCCCGGTCGCCCCTGGCCTCCATGGCCCCCGCGCCGCCCGCCATCACCGCCTCGTAAGCGGTGGGGTTTGCGGCGTAGAACTCCAGAACGGCCTGACAGGCCGCGTCATAGGCGGCGTACCAGTCCTCGCAGCTGTCGATGGCCTGCCCCACCCGCTTTTTCAGCATGGCCAGTCCGTTGAGGAGGATGGCGCCCACGATCTCCTCCTTGCTCTGGAAATAGACGTACAGGGTGGCCTTGCTGTATTCGGCCTCCCTGGCAATATNATCCATAGTCGTGCCTTCCGTTCCCTTTTCAGCGAACAGCCGCTCCGCTGCGGCCAGGATGGAGCCCCGATGATATTCCGCCAGCGCTTGACGTTTTCCCATATCTACCGCTCCTTATCATGTTTTCGTGAAATTCTTGACAAATAACATGATACCACAAATTTCCCCTGTATGCAACCTCAAGTTCCCAAAAGTCGGTTGGCGATCTGGAAGTAGATCACAAGGGACAGGGCGTCTACGNTGGTGGTGATGAAGGGGCTGGCCATCACCGCCGGGTCAAAGCCCAGCTTCTTTGCCAGCATGGGAAGGCAGCAGCCCACCAGCTTGGCGCAGACGACCGTAAAGGCCAGGGTCAGGCAGACCACCAGGGCCACGGCGGTGGTGACATTGGTGTTCCCCAGCATCCCTATATCGATAAGCTGGATCTTCAGAAAATTGACCGCTCCCAGGGTCACCGCGCACAGCACCGCCACCCGCAGCTCCTTCCACAGCACCTTGGGAAGGTCGGAAAACTCCAGATCGCCGATGGAGATGGCGCGGATCACCGTCACCGAGGCCTGGGAGCCGGTGTTGCCGCCGGTATCCATGAGCATGGGGATAAAGGCGGTGAGGGCCACCCACCGGGCCAGGGCCGACTCAAAGGAGGAAATGATGAGCCCCGTGAAGGTGGCCGAGATCATCAGCAGCATCAGCCAGGGGATCCGCGCCTTCCAGATCTCAAAGGGGGTCATCTTCAGGTAGGGCTTGTCCGTGGGGGTGATGGCCGCCATCTTCTCGATATCCTCGGTGGCCTCTTCCTCCATGACGTCCATCACGTCATCGACGGTGACGATCCCCACCAGCCGCCCCTCCTGATCCACCACAGGCAGGGCGAGGAAGTCATATTTCATGATCCGCTGGACGGCTTCCTCCTGATCCTCCGTGGTGCGGGCGGCGATGAGGTCGGTGGACATCAAGTCCCCCACCAGCTCCTCATCCTTGGCCACCATCAGCTCCCGGAGGGTAATGACCCCCTCCAGCAGCCGGCGGTTGTCGGTGACATAGCAGATATAGATGGACTCGCTGTCCTCGCTGTAGGCCCGGACGCGGGCGATGGCCTGGGCCACCGTCATGGATTTTTTCAGGTCGGTGACCTCGGCGGTCATGATGCTGCCCACCGAATTGTCCGGATAGTTCAAAAACTGGTTGATGACCTTTCGCGTGCCCAGGCTGGCGTTTTTCAGCACTCTCGTCACCACATTGGCGGGCAGCTCCTCCAGCATGTCCACCGCGTCGTCCACGTACAGCTCCTCCACCAGCTCCGCGATCTCCCGGTCGGTGATGGAGGAGATGATGGTCTCCTGCTTTTCCGGCTCCAAATTGGTGAATACGTCCGACGCCACCTCTTTGGGCAGCATACGAAACAGCAGCACTGTCCGCTCCGGACTCAGCTCTGCCATAAACTCCGCCGCGTCCACCTCGTTGGCCTCGGTGAGCGCCGCCTTCAGCTCCCGGAGCTTCTTGTCCGCCAGGAGCTCCTGCCACTGGTTCAACCGGTCTTCCCGCTCCATATTTTCCATTTCGTATCCCTCCTGTTCCTGTCAAAGTGTCATGAGGAAGTACAAAATGAGACAAAAACGCACCCATAAAGCAAATCAGCTGTACGGGTGCGGCGATACTCTCCTATGGGCGCAGGGTCAAGCTGNCGCCGCGCCCTTNACAAAAGGAACGGCAGAGCTACACGCTCCATAAGGGAACATCGCTGTCCCGTTTGGTACTTCGGCCGCAGATGTCCACAGATCGTTCCTCCCTTTTGATCGATTTCCGGCAGATGGACTGCCTGTTCTTTAACAATAACACGTTATTCGTTCTTTTTCAAGTCCTTTTCCGCCTGCTCCATCCCCCTCATCTTCCGCAGGAAGCCCACGGACAGCGGGATGGCCAGCAGAAAGGCGCACACGTCCGAGGTGGGCTGAGCCATCATCACGCCCTTGAACTCCAGAAACCGGGGCAGGATCAGCACCGCGGGGATGAAGAACACCCCCTGCCGGGCCGCCGCCANAATAGAGNCTCGCCCGGTCTCCCCTACCGTCTGGAGCATCATATTGTTCATGATGACATAGGTCAGCAGAGGAAGGCCCAGGATATTCCACCGCAGAGCCTCAGTGCCCAGGCGCACCACCTCGGCGTCCCCGGGCTGGAAGCGGTAGACGATGCCCGGCGCCAGGAAGAAGACCACCGCCATCATCACGATCAAAAAGGCGGTA
Source organism: Oscillospiraceae bacterium (assembly GCA_905219705.1). Taxonomy (GTDB): domain Bacteria; phylum Bacillota; class Clostridia; order Oscillospirales; family Oscillospiraceae; genus Vermiculatibacterium; species Vermiculatibacterium agrestimuris. The sequence goes on from CAJMXB010000040.1 coordinate 4,707, forward strand.
CCCACTTTGACGCAGAACCAGTAGGCGTCCCGCACCCGGTGGTAGAGCCTGGCCCCGTAGTTGAACCCGCAAACCGGCTGGAACCCCTGGCCGAAGCCGATGACCGCCGAGCCGGAGAACATGGTCACCTTGCTGACGATGCCCATGGCGGCGATGGCCGCATCCCCAAAGGGCTTGGCCGCCCAGTTGAGCAGAATGGTGGACACCGAGGGCAGGCNCTGCCGGTAAAGGGAGGGCNGGCCACCCTTCAGGATATTCACAAGGGGCCCCTCCCGCCATTTGATACGGCTCCACCGCACCGGAATGTTCCCGCCCCGGCCGGTGTTGAACAGCAGGATAAAAAAGCTCACCAGCTGGCTCAGGATGGTGGCCAGAGCCGCTCCCGCCGCTCCCTGCTCCAATACGGTGATAAAAATGGGATCCAGAATGATATTCAGCACGCCGCCCACCGCGATGCCCACCATGGCGTAGGTGGCGCTTCCGGAAAAGCGCAGCAGGTTGTTGAGCACCAGCGAGCCGATCATCCAGGGTGCGCCGATGAGGATATACCGGGCGTAGTCCTCCGCGTAGGGCAGAATGGTCTCCGTGGCCCCCAGTATGCTCACCANCGGGGTCAAAAACAGCTCTCCCAGCACCAGGATCGCCAGCCCCGCCAGCACGCCGCTGAAAAAACCGGTGGCAGCCACGGTCTCCGCATCCTCCCGCTTCTGCTGTCCCAGCAGCCGGGAAACGTTGTTCCCCGCGCCGTTGCCAAAGGTGAAGCCGATAGCCTGGATCACCGCCATCAGGGGCAGCACCACGCTCACCGCCNCNTGGGCGNTCTTGNCCAAAGTCCCTACAAAGTACGTATCCGCCATGTTGTAGACGGAGGTGATGAGCATGGAGATGATGGTAGGCACCGCAAGCTGCNCCACCAGGCCGGGGATGGAGGCCGTGGTGAGCCACTGGAACTTCTCTTCTGGATCTGTGAACCTGGGCATCAGTTTCCCCTCTTTTTCCTCTTTTTCGTTCTGAACCAGTATACCACCCTTTTTCCTCAAATGCAAACTCGCCAGTCTCTTTTCTTCCCTTTTCCCTGAAAATATGCTATGATGGATAAAATTTTCTTGAGGTGAACGGCTATGCGTAAACTGTATGAGGAAGACCCCTACCTGACCACCTTTTCCGCCGACGTGCAGTCCTGTGCCCAGGGAANGAAGGGCTGGGATATCGTTTTGGAGCAGACCGCCTTCTATCCTGAGGGGGGCGGCCAGCCCTACGACAAGGGCGTTTTGGGGGACGCCAACGTGCTGGAAGTCCACGAGCGGGACGGCCTGGTGGTACATACCTGCGACGCGCCCCTGCCGGTGGGAGGCCAAGTCTCCGGCGCCATCGACTGGCCCCGCNGCTTTGACCTGATGCAGNACCACTCCGGGGAGCACATCGTCTCCGGCATCGCCCACGCCAAATGGGGATGCGACAATGTGGGCTTCCANATGGGCGCCGACGTCATCACCATCGACCTGAACACTGTCATTGACGAGGCGCAGCTCCAGGCGCTGGAGGAGGAGGTCAACCGCTATCTTTGGGCCGACGCCCCCGTGGAGATCACCTACCCCTCCCCCGAGGAACTGGAGAAGCTGGAGTATCGGAGCAAAAAGGCCCTCACCGGCCGGGTGCGCATCGTCTCCTTCCCCGGGGCCGACGTGTGCGNCTGCTNCGGCACCCACGTCTCCTCCGCCGGACAGGTGGGTCTGGTAAAGCTCCTCAGCGTTCAGAAGTTCCGGGAGGGCGTGCGCATCGAGCTCATCTGCGGCGGCAGGGCCATTTCCTACATGAGCCGGCTCCTGACCCAAAACCGGCAGATCCAGAACCTCCTCTCCGCCAAGCCCTTTGAGACCGGCGCCGCGGTGGANCGGCTTTTGAGTGAGAACAACGGATTGAAGGCCCGGCTCCTGGAGATGGAAAACCACCGCTTTGCCCAGCTGGCCCAGCTCCACGCCGGAACGGGCCCCCTGCTCCTTTTCGAGGAGGGGCTCTCCCCTGACAGCCTGCGGCGGCTGTGCGGCGCCCTCTCCCAGACCCGGAACGGACTGTGCGCCTGCTTCTCCGGCGNGGAGAGTGAGGGCTATAAATACGCCCTGGCCCACGCGGGCGGCGACCTGCGCGCGCTGGGCAAGGCCATGAACGAGGCCCTCCGGGGCCGGGGCGGCGGCAAGCCCGACTTCCTCCAGGGCTCCGTTCAGGCCGGGCGGGAGGAGATCGAGGGCTTTTTCGCCAAAAATGCCCAATGATACGCAAAGATATGAAAAAGAGCGGAGAGCGGCCCCCTTTGGGGCCGCTCTCCGCTCTTTTTCATTGACTGTCAATGCCTTCAGTGATATAATAGGATGAATTTTTGTGGTGTGGGAGGGGTGCGCTGTGTGGCTCTCTGACGGCTGGAAGGACTACGAGCTCATCGACTGCGGCGGCGGAGAAAAGCTGGAGCGTTGGGGGAAATATCTCCTGGTGCGCCCCGATCCCCAGGCCATCTGGCAGACCGAGCGCACCGACCCCCGCTGGCATAAACCCCACGGCCGGTACGCCCGCTCGGCCTCCGGGGGCGGGCAATGGGCCAAAAAAGATGTGCCGGAGCGGTGGACGGTGGGATATCAAGAGCTCACCTTCAACATCAAGCCCATGAACTTCAAGCACACCGGCCTGTTCCCCGAGCAGGCCGCCAACTGGGACTTCTGCATGGACGCCATTCAGCGGGCGGGCCGGCCCATCTCCGTGCTCAACCTTTTCGCCTACACCGGGGCGGCCACCGTGGCTTNCGCCGCGGCGGGGGCCAGCGTGTGCCATGTGGACGCCGCCCGGGGCATGGTGGCCTGNGCCAAGGAGAANGCCCAGTCCTCCGGTTTGGGAGACAGCCCNATCCGCTACATTGTGGACGACTGCGCCAAGTTCGCCCAGCGGGAGATCCGCCGGGGCCATAAATACGACGGCATCATCATGGATCCCCCCTCCTATGGCCGGGGGCCCTCCGGGGAGATCTGGAAGCTGGAGGAAAACCTGTGGCCCTTTGTGGAGCTGGTCTCTCAGCTATTGTCCGACCAGCCCCTCTTCTTCCTCATCAACTCCTACACCACCGGGCTCGCCCCCTCGGTTCTGACCTATATTTTGGAGACGCTTATCACCAAAAAGCACGGTGGACACACCGAGAGCCAGGAGTTGGGCCTGCCCGTCACCGCCACCGGCCTGGCCCTCCCCTGCGGGGCAACGGGACGGTGGTCGGCACAGTAAAAGGAGCCTTTTATGGAACATCCCATCCTGAAAACTGAAAACCTCCGTTTCTCCTACCCCACTGAGGAGTCGTCCAAGGTGGTGCTGGACGGGATCGACCTGGAGATCGAGGCCGGCTCCTTCGTGGCCATATTGGGCCACAACGGCTCCGGCAAATCCACCCTGGCCAAGCATCTCAACGCCATCCTCCTCCCCTCCGGGGGCAAGGTCTACGTCGCCGGGATCGACACCGCCGATGAGGAAAAGCTGCTGGACATCCGCCGCACGGTGGGCATGGTCTTCCAGAACCCGGACAACCAGATCGTGGCCAATGTNGTGGAGNANGACTGCGCCTTCGGCCCGGAGAACCTGGGCGTCCCCCCCGATGAGATCCGCAAGCTGGTGGACGACTCCCTGAAGATCGTGGGGATGTATTCCTACCGGGAGCACGCCCCCCACCTGCTCTCCGGCGGCCAGAAGCAGCGCATCGCCATCGCCGGCGTGCTGGCCATGAAGCCCCGGTGCATCGTTCTGGATGAGCCCACCGCCATGCTGGATCCCATCGGGCGGAAGGAGGTCATAGAGACCATCAAGGCGCTCAATGAGAGCCAGGGCGTCACGGTGGTGCTCATCACCCACCATATGTATGAGGCCGCCCAGGCCGACCGCGTGGTGGTCATGTCGGGCNGCAGGATCGNCTCTGACGGCCCGCCCAAGGAGGTCTTCCAGCAGGTGGAAGCGCTGAGGGCCGTGGGGCTGGCAGTGCCCAAAACGGTGGAGCTGCTCTATGAGCTGCGGANAGAAGGACNNGACCTCCCCCTGGACGCTCTGAGCTGTGAAGAGTGTGNCCANGNTCTTTACAAGCTATTGGCAAAGGAATGACCGCTTTGGAACCCATCGTACAGACGGAAAAACTCAATCACGTCTATTCCGCCGGGACGCCCTTTCAGCACGCCGCTCTGGTGGATGTGGATTTTTGCGCCTATCCGGGGGAGCTGCTGGGCATCATCGGCCACACCGGGTCGGGAAAGTCCACCCTCATCCAGCATCTCAACGGCCTTTTGAAGCCCACCTCCGGCCGGGTGCTGGTGGAGGGGCAGGACATCTGGGCAAGCAAGGCCGCCACCCACCGGGCCCGGTTNCGGGTGGGCCTGGTGTTCCAGTACCCGGAGTATCAGCTCTTCGAGGAGACCGTCTACAAGGACATCTCCTTCGGCCCCAAAAACATGGGCCTGGATGAGGCTGAGATCGACCGCCGGGTGCGCCAGGCCGCCGCCTTTGTGGGACTGCCCGACAGCGTTTTGGAGCAGTCTCCCTTTGAGCTCTCCGGCGGCCAGAAGCGCCGGGTGGCCATCGCCGGGGTCATCGCCATGGAGCCCGCCGTCCTCATTTTGGACGAACCCACCGCCGGGCTTGACCCGGTGGGCGTGGAGCAGATCATGGGCAACATCCTGGACTACCATCAGGCAAAGAACGCCACCATCATCATCGTCTCCCACTCCATGGAGGAGATGGCCCGCCGGGCGGATCGGCTGGTGGTGGTCAACGACGGCCGTATTCCTCTGGAAGGCGCGCCCCGGGAGATCTTCACCCACCAGGAGGAGTTGGAGGCCATGGGCCTGGGTGTTCCCACCATGACCCTTCTCTTCCACCGGCTCCGCTCCCTGGGTGCAGATGTCGGCTCCTCGGTCTTCACCGTGGAGCAGGCCAAACAGGCCATTCTGGACGCCCTCAAGAGAAAGGGGGGCGTCTGATGGCTCTGAAAGACATCACCCTGGGGCAGTATTTCCCCGGCGACACCATCTTCCACCGCATGGATCCCCGCACGAAGATCCTGCTGGTGGTCTTCTACATCGTGGCTCTCTTTATGGCGAAAAACGCCTTGGGCTACGGTCTTTTGGCCCTGNCACTCATCTGCGCCGTCCTCANCTCCAGGGTGGGCTTCAAGGCGGTGCTCCGGGGTATGAAGCCCGTGTTCTTCATCGTGGTCTTCACCGCCCTTCTGAACCTGCTCTATACCCCCGGCCAGGGGGAGCCCCTCGTCTCCTTCTGGATCGTTCGTATCTACTGGGAGGGCGTGCGCACCGCCTTCTTCATGGTTCTGCGCATCATGCTCCTCATCTCCTGCACCTTCCTTTTGACCTACACCACCTCTCCCATTCTCCTCACCGACGCGCTGGAGCGCCTGCTGGGCCCCCTGAAGAAGCTCCATCTGCCCGTTCATGAGCTGGCCATGATGATGTCCATTGCCCTGCGCTTCATCCCCACCCTCATCGAAGAGACTGACAAGATCATGTCTGCCCAGAAGGCCCGGGGCGCCGACTTTGACAGCGGGAACCTCCTCCACCGGGCAAAGGCCCTTATCCCCCTGCTGGTACCCCTGTTCATCTCCGCCTTCCGCCGGGCCGACGAGCTGGCGGTGGCCATGGAGTGCCGCTGCTATCACGGCGGCGAGGGCCGCACCCGGCTGCGCCAGCTCAGGTACGCGGGCCGGGACTATGCCGCCCTCCTGATCGGCCTGGCCCTGTGCGCCGCCGTGTGGTTTGCCAATNGCCTGGGGATCTTTTAAGGCAGCCGAATTTAAGAAAATCTTTTGATTGGATTCACCACTTATGAGAAATATCGCGTTAAAATTGATGTATGTGGGCACCCCCTATCACGGCTGGCAGATCCAAAACAACGCCCTCACCGTGGAGGAAACCCTGGAGAAGGCCCTGGAGAAGGTGGTGGGACACAAGGTCAAGTGCACCGGCGCGGGGCGCACCGACGCCGGCGTCCACGCCAGGGTATACCTGGCCAACTTCCGCACCGACTCCACCATCCCCTGCGACCGGCTGCCCCTGGCGGTGAATACCCGCCTGCCCAGGGATATCACAGTCACCGGCGCGGTGGAGGTCTCCCCGGACTTCAACGCCATCTCCGGCTGCGTGAAGAAGGAGTATACCTACCGCATTTACAACGCCCGGCTGCCCAACGCCTTCGAGGTGGACAGGGCCTGGTTCTATCCCTACAAGGAGCTGGACGAGCGCGTCATGCAGGCCGCCGCCGACTGCTTCGTGGGCACCCACGACTTCGCCGCCGTGCGCAGCGTGGGCACCGATGTGAAGTCCACCGTCCGCACGGTCTACTGGTTCGACATCCAGCGTAAGGATCGTGTCCTGAGCTGTCGGGTGTGCGCCAACGGCTTTCTTTACAATATGGTTCGGGCCATGGTGGGTACCGTGGTCTACGCCGCCGAGGGCAAATTCCCTCCGGAGGCGGTGGCCGATATCCTGGCGGGCAAATGCCGCACCGACGCAGGGCCCACGGCCCCTCCCGGCGGGCTATATATGACCCGGCTCTGGTATGACGAGCCTGGTCTGAACGAGGGGGCGCTGGAATAGAATGGACGAGAATCAGGGCAAGAAGAAAAATCCTCTCCTGCGCCTTCTGGCCTGCCTGGTCACCGCCGCCCTCCTCCTCACCGCCGTGATGCTGGTGGCCAACTGGCGCAAGCTGAACTTTGACTTCATCAAGCGCTATTTCACCTACCGGGCGCTGGAGCGCAACGCCAGCGGCCAGGTGGATTCCTTCCCTTACAACGGCGGCTCCGGCAGCGCCTTCGCCCAGCTGGGGGACGACCTGCTGGTCTGCTCCGGCAGCGGCATCTGGNTCTATGCCCCCACCGGCGGGCTATACCTGGAGGATGCCTGCTCGCTGGCGCACCCCGTGGTAGCCGCCACAGACACTGCGGCCCTCATCTATGACGCGGGGGGCAGCGATCTCTACGTCTACCGGGATCGGGAGCAGGTCTTTTCCCTCACCACCGAGGCCAACCGCTCCATCCTCTCCGCCAGCCTCTCCCGCCAGGGCCTGCTCACCGTGGTGACCCAGGCCAGCGGGCTGAAGGGGGCGGCGACGGTGTACGGCCCCTCCTTCCAGCCGCTCTGGGGCGTCAATCTCTCCTCCCGGTTCATCACCGACGCCGTCCTCTCCCCTGACGGCTCTACCCTGGCTCTGGCCACCGCCGGACAGACCGGGGGCATCTACGACAGTCAGATCGCCTTCTATACCTCCAACCGCACCGACGCCGACAGCCAGGCCCCCGACGTGGTGTGTTCCCTGGGCAACAACACCGTTCTGGCTCNGGACTGGCNGTCCGATGNNCTGCGGGTGNTGGGGGAGGATTCTCTGGATCTGGTCTCCAAGGACGGAGCGCTCATCGCCTCCTACTCATACGGCGNCCGGTATTTGAAGGGCTTCTCCCTCTCCGGCGGCGACTTCAGCACGCTTCTGCTGGGCCGATAGCGGGCGGGCACCGACGCCCAGCTGATCACGGTGGACGACCAGGGCGGGGAGTTGGCCGCCCTGCCCNTGAATCAGCAGATCATCTCCCTGTCCTCCGCCGGGCGCTATNTCTCCCTTCTGACCCCCGACGGTCTGAGCATCTATACCCAAGAGCTGGAGCTCTACCACGACATGTCCGCCACCCAGGGCGTCCGCAAGCTTCTCCAGCGTTCCGACGGCTCGGTGTTCCTCATCTCCGCCGAGACCGCCCGGCTCTATCTCCCCGATTAAAGGAAGGTCTGTATCATGCCGATCATTTTGGACATTCTTGTCATAGCGATCCTTGTTCTTTTCATCCTTCTGGGCGCCCACAGGGGCTTTATCCTCACCCTGTGTTCCCTGGTGGCCGTCATTGTGGCCCTGGTGGGCGCCAACCTCCTGGCCGACGCCCTGGCTCCCAAGATGGCCCAGGCCCTGGAGCCCCGGCTGGAGCAGTCCATTCAGCAGGCGCTGGAGGAAAAGGCCCAGGAGGTCAGCGCCGTAGATGGACTTGAGGTGGCCGACGCCATGGCCGCCCTGCGGGAAAAGGGCGGGCTCTACGAGTGGGCCGCCGACAGCCTGGAGGAGGCGCTGAAAAGCGCGCCTGTGGGCGACGCCATTGCCCATCAGGCCGCGGCGGCGGCCANGGCGGTAGCGGAACAGCTGGCCAGAGGCGTCTTGTTTTCCGTGGCCTTCCTGGTGATCCTCGTCGCCTGGTTTTTCCTCAGCCACGCCCTGGATCNGGTGGCCAAGCTGCCCGGTCTGAGCACGCTGAACCAAACCCTGGGCGGAATCCTGGGTTTGGTNAAGGGTCTTCTCATCCTNTGGCTGCTCTCCTGGATCCTGNGNCCCCTCACCGGCGTTATAGCAGCAGAGACGGTAGCCCAGACCCACCTGCTCCTCTTCCTCACCCAGCACGGCCCCCTGGAACTGCTGAAACTGGGCGCTTCTCTCACCGCCTGAAAAGAGAACGCCTTCAATTATCAAAGGTGGTACGACCAATGAATCTCCCAAATACCCTATCCCTGATCCGGCTGTGCCTGGTGCCGGTGTTCGCCTGGGCCTATTTTCTGCCCCAGCCCAACGCCCACCTCTGGGCAGCTCTCGTCTACGCCGCCGCCTTTGTCACCGACATTGCCGACGGATATATCGCCCGCCGCTTCGATCTGGTGACTAAGCTGGGCCGNATCTTAGATCCCCTGGCTGACAAGCTTATGACCTTAACAGTCATCACCTGCGTCACTGCGGACGGGATCTTGCCCATCTGGGCCGTCGTGGTCTTCTTCTGCAAGGAGGCCGCCATGGGTTTGGGAGGGCTCTACCTCTACCGGCAGATCAAGGATATGCCCCCCTCCAACTGGCTGGGGAAGACCTCCACCGGGGTCTTTTTCGTNGTCCTGGGCATTCTGGTGCTCTTCCCCATTTCCAGACCCTGGGCTACGGGGCTCATCACCCTGGCGCTGGCGCTGGCGGTGGGCGCGCTTTTACGCTATGCCGTGCAATGTTTCCATTTGGTGAAAGAAACACCTTGATTGGCAGGGAAAAATCCTGTCTTCTTCATATCCAGTTCATAATTTCGAAGTAGAATAACTTGCTCAAGGGGCCCGTCCCCTTGTCCCACCGGAAGAAAAACCTCCAGCCAAAAGGAGTTGACCGAACAATGCAGCCTACACTGTGCGCAAAATGTCATAAAAACGTGGCCGTCGTCTTTGTCCAGCGCATCGAAAACGGGGAAAACAAGACCGAAGGTCTCTGTCTCAACTGCGCCCGGGAGATGGGGATCAAGCCCGTGGACGATATGATCCAGAAGATGGGCCTCAGCGACGACGACGTGGAAAGCCTCACCNGCGAGATGCTCTCCGCCTTCGGCGGCGCCGAGGGTATGGAGGGAATGGAGCGAAGCGAGGAGGAGAGCGAGAGCGACGAGGAAGACGAGGGCAAGACCGCCACCTTCCCCTTCCTCAACAAGCTCTTCGGCGGCGGGGCCGCCGCCTCCGGAACCACGCCGCCCGATCCCGCCTCCCCCGCCCCGGAAAAGGGCAGCGACGCGCCCAAGGCCGGCAAGGAGGATAAGTCCGCCAAGGGCAAGGACACCAAGCGGAAGTTTTTGGAGAACTACTGTATCTCCCTGACCAACAAGGCCGCCGAGGGCAAGCTGGACAATATCGTCGGCCGGGACGAGGAGATCGCCCGCACCATCCAGATCCTCAACCGCCGCCAGAAGAACAACCCCTGCCTCATCGGCGAGCCCGGCGTGGGCAAGACCGCCATTGCCGAGGGCCTGGCCCTGCGCATCCACAACGGGGACGTACCCTACAAGCTCCAGGACAAGGAGGTCTACCGGCTGGATCTCACCGCCCTGGTGGCGGGCACCCAGTTCCGGGGCCAGTTCGAGTCCCGGATGAAGGGCCTTATCNACGAGGTCAAGAAGCTGGGCAACATCATTCTGGTCATTGACGAGGTACACAACATCGTGGGCGCGGGAGACGCCGAGGGCAGCATGAACGCCGCCAACATCCTCAAGCCCGCCCTGAGCCGGGGCGAGATCCAGGTCATCGGCGCCACCACCCTCACCGAGTACCGCAAGTACATCGAAAANGACTNCGCCCTGGAGCGGCGGTTCCAGCCCGTCATGGTGGAGGAGCCCTCTATTGAGGATGCGGTGAAGATCCTCCAGGGCATCGCCCCCTATTATGAAAAGTACCACTTCGTCTCCATCTCCCCCGCCATCTGCCGCTCCGCTGTCNCCATGTCGGAGCGTTACATCACAGACCGCTATCTCCCCGACAAGGCCATTGACCTCATCGACGAGGCCTGCTCCGATGTGAACCTGCACAACAAAGCCCTGGCCCGGGAGGCTCAGCTCAAAAAGGAGCTGGCGGAGCTCTCTGCCCAGCGGGAGACTCTGATGAACGCCAACAACAATCGGGATCTGAAAAAGCAGAACGACCTGAAGGCCAACGAGGCCCGCCAGGGTGAGATCCGCCGGAAGCTCTCCTCCCTGGCCGGGGAGCACGCCGCGCTGTCCATCGATCCCGCCCAGGCCCCCGGTCTGAAGGACAATGAGCGGGAGCAGGCCGGCCTCAACGCCGAGCTGGAGCGCCTCACTGAGGAGCGGGTCAAGCTCCTGTCCGGCGAGCAGGCCGAGCAGGACTTTGAGCAGCTGGCCCAGATCAAGAGCCGGGAGATGCAGCTCCAGGCGGAGCTTTCCAAGCTGGAGGCCATGTCCGCCCCGCCCCTGACCATGGAGCACTTGGCCAGGGTCATCGAGCTGTGGACCAAGATCCCCGCCTCCCAGATCCAGGAGCAGGAGTACGAGCGGCTGGCCCACCTCCAGGATCGGCTCAGGGAACACATCATCGGCCAGGATCAGGCGGTGGATGAGGTCTCCGCCGCCGTCCGCCGGGGAAGGGTGGGCATCGCCTCCAAGCGCAAGCCCGTGTCCTTCATCTTTGTGGGCTCCACCGGCGTGGGCAAGACCGAGCTTGTCAAGCGGCTGGCCCAGGATATGTTCAACTCCCCTGAGTCCCTCATCCGGCTGGATATGTCGGAGTTCATGGAGAAGTTCTCCGTCTCCCGGATCATCGGCTCTCCCCCGGGCTACGTGGGCTATGACGAGGCGGGGCAGCTCACCGAGAAGGTGCGGCGCAAGCCCTACTGTGTCATCCTCTTTGACGAGATCGAGAAGGCCCATCCCGACGTGCTGAATATTCTCCTGCAAATTCTGGACGACGGCCACATCACCGACGCCCAGGGCCGCAATGTAAACTTTGAGAACACGGTTATCGTCATGACCTCCAACGCCGGCTCCACCACCGGCTCCACCGGCTCGGTGGGCTTCGGCCGCAGCGAGACCGAGCAGGGCAAGGCCAAGGCCATGAAGGCCCTGGAGGGCTTCCTTCGCCCCGAGTTCATCAACCGGGTGGACGAGATCGTCTACTTCAACNAGCTCTCCGAGGACAACTTCAAAGACATCGCCCGGATCATGCTGGGGGAGCTGAGCCAGAACCTCCAGGACAAGGGCATCACCCTCACCTACAATGACGACCTGCTGGACTACCTGGNGCGCAAGTCCTACTCCCAGACCTACGGCGCCCGTAATCTCCGCCGCCAGATCCAGAAGGACTTGGAGGATCCCATCGCCACCAAGATCATCGACAGCTACATGGAGCCCATCTCCAAGCTTACCGTGGCCGCCAACGGCGAGAGCCTGACGGTGAACGCGGAGTAAGGCCCCCCACTTTGCCGCCGCATCCATAAAAAACAGCCTGGAGCCGTATGGCTCCAGGCTGTTTTTACCTTTTGTACCCCTCAGTATACCAGGGCGATATTCTCCTGCGTCAGCTCCAGCCAGGCCGCATCCCCCTTGGCGTCCTGGGCAGCACTGGCAGCCTCGAACTCGGCGGCGGCGGCAGGCAGCTGCTCCACATAATAGAGCTCATCTTCNCCACTGCTGCCCTCGCACCANGAGATGTCCCGGGTCTTGCCGGCGGCAAAGTCCATCCGGCCCCAGCCCCAGTGGAAGGCGCCTCCCGACCAGCTGTAGGTGCCGTCGGCCTTCAGGGTCTCCAGTTCCAGGGAGCGGTAGCCCATGGGATAGCCGTAGACCCAGCCATTTTGGTAGTGAAGGATAATGCTGCCCATGACCGACTCATTGCCTCCCCGCTCCAGCCACAGCACCACCTCCGGGATGGCGTCGTTGTCCATATCCACTTCCGTAAAGCGGGATACCTTCACAGGCACGTCNTCGCTGAAGGGCAGGGCGTCGGCGTAGCAGTACTCCCCCGTCTCCACATTGTAGAAGGTGGCCTCCCCCAGGAGGACGGCGCGCAGGGCGGCGGGAATGTGCTGATCCCCGGCATAGAGCAGAGCCACCGGATCCAGTTCGGAGAAATCCCACTGCCGCCACTCCACGTCGTTGACGGGGTTGATGTACTGGCCGTTGTCGTTCCAGGCAAAGGCCAGAGAGTACTGGGC
>CAJMXB010000041.1 GCA_905219705.1 Oscillospiraceae bacterium
CCCCCCAGCGCCCCCAGCAGGGCGGAGAGGTCGGGGCCGTCGGCATTGGCAGTATCAGCGCCGGTGGCGGGGGCGGCTGTCCCCTCCGGCAGGGCCGGGGCCTCTACAGGCACATAGTCCGCCTCCGCCGGAGGCTCCTGGGCGGGGCTGGGGTCGATTTTGGGGCTGCCGCCGGTGAGGGCTTGGGCGATGGCGGTGATCTGGCTCATGGCCTGGGGATCTCCCAGGATGGCCTGTAATTGTTCTTGAAGCTCCGCCATGGTCTCACCCCTTTTTGACGAAAGGATTCAGTTCCCGGTCTTCTTTTTCAGGCCCTCTACGGCCTGGGCCCCTTCGGGGCTACCCATGACTTGATTGAGAAGACCCATGAGGGCGTCGGGCTTTCCCTTGGCCGCGGCCTGTGCGGCGGCCTGGAGCCCATCCCCGGCGCTCTGATTGAGCAGGGTCATGAGCTTCTGGGTCTCCGGAGAGGAGAGGAGGGCTTGAAGGCCCTTGGGGTCTTTGAGGATCTGGGCGGCCTGGGGATCCTGCTTCAGGGCGTCCCAGGCGGGGTCGGGTCTGGTCATGACGGATCACTCCCTTAGGTATCATAGTTGGCTTCCCTCTATTATATGAGTGGGAAGGGAGAAGGTGACAGGATGAAATGGCTGGTTTTTTCTGATTCCCATGGAAATATCGACTATATGCGCAGGGCCATCGAGCTGGAAAAGCCCGACCGGGTGCTCCATCTGGGAGACGTGGCGCGGGACGGGGCCAGGCTCCTTGATGCCTGCCCCGGTCTGAAACTGGAGCAGGTGCGGGGAAACTGCGACCCCATGGACAGCCAGATCCCCGAGGAGCGGGAGCTTTTCTTCGACCTGCGCCGGGTGTGGATGCTCCACGGTCACACCTACTGGGTGAAGGCGGGGCTGGGGATGCTGACGGAGGAGGCCCGAACACGAGGGGTAGAGGCAGTCCTTTTTGGCCACACCCATCAGCCCCTCTGCACCCGGGAGGGCTCGCTGTGGATCATGAATCCCGGCACTGTCAGCGGCCGGCCCAGAGCCACTTACGGGGTCATGGAGGAACGGGACGGAGAACTCTACTGCCGCACGGCGGCGATGGAATAAAACAGGAAAAAGCCCGGCATCTGCAGATGCCAGGCTTTTTTTGATATCGCTCAATAAGTGGGATCCAGAAGCGCGGCGTCCACCGTGATGTCCTCCCGGGGCACCTTGGCCCAGTCGAAGCGCTGGGCAAGGGCTTCGGCGGNGACGGGACGGTCGTCCTTCTGCTGCCCGGCCATATGGGCCAGCAGGCCCAGAAGTTCCTGCGGCGTATACCGCCGCCGCAGGGCGCCCATGTCCAGGTCGGCGTCCCGCTTGGCCAGCCGCCGGCCGTCCGGAGCCAGCAGAAGGGGCACATGGATATATTCAGGCGCCTTGAGCCCCAAGACCTGAAAGAGCCATAGCTGTCTTGGGGTGGAGGAGAGGAGATCCCGCCCCCGCACCACCTGGGTGACCCCCATGTCGGCGTCGTCCACCACCACCGCCAGCTGATAGGCCCAGGCCCCGTCAGAGCGTTTGATGGGAAAGTCGCCGCACTGGGTGGCCAGATCCTGAGCGTAGGGGCCCTGGAGAGCGTCTACGAAGGAGACGGTCTCGTGGGGCACCCGCACCCGGAAGCTGGGCTGGCGCTCCAGCGCCAGCTGGGCGGCCTCCNCCGCCGTCAGCGCCGCGCAGGGGCAGGAGGGGGAGACCTGGTGGAGGTGTGGGGCCTCGTTCAGCCGCTGGATGCGGGAACAGAAGCAGGGGTAGGTGAGGCCCTGCCCCTCCAGCCTTGCAAAGGCCTCGGCATAGAGATGTCCCCGGTTGGACTGCCAGGAGGCCGGGCTTTCGCCCCCCTCGTCCCAAGTGAGGCCCAACCACTCCAGATCCTCCATGAGCTGCCAGGCATGGGCGGGCTGGCAGCGCACCGGATCCAGATCCTCCACCCGGAGAACCAGGGAGCCGCCCTCGTGCCGGACGGAGAGCCAGGCCAGCAGGAAGGAGAACAGGTTCCCCAGGTGCATTTGCCCGCTGGGGGAGGGGGCAAAACGGCCTTGCACCGCCATGGGGGCACCTCCGATCGGATCCAAGCCTCGCGGAAAGCATGGAAAATTTGTGGGCGCCCGCGCTCAGGCGCCGATAAAGAAGAGGGTGTCCCCCTCCTGCTTGCAGACTGCCTCGGTCTTTTCATCCAGCGGCACCAGGGCCATGTTGCGGTAGAGCTGTCTGCCGGTGATCTGGAGGCAGGACATGGAATAGAGCAGATCCAAAAGCTCGCCCACCGGCTTTTGAGGGGCNAAGAAGCCCAGCTCGGGCAGGCCGAAGTCCTTGAGCCCGGTGGTCTGAATGGTGTCCTTTCCCTCCTGGGCCGTNCNGTAGATCCANACCCAAAGGGGCANGGNGNANAACCCTTCGGTGTTGTCCCANCCCTTGCCCTCCATCAGTTCCCGCTGCTGGAGGTAATGCCGTTTGCTNACCAGCAGGCCGCCCTGGTTGATGGGGTGGACGCCCACGGCGCCCTCCAGCCCCAGCAGGGCGGCACAGAGGAGGGAGAAGGCCCAGCAGGCCCGGCGTTTTTCCGCCAGGGTCTTGCCGGCTCCCTTTTGGGCCAGCATCCAGAAGGACTTGTTGCCGGCGAAGGCCGACTTCTCCTCGTCGGAGAGGAGAAAGCTGTATTTTGCCGCCGTGGCCACATCCAGCGTGTCNGCGGGCACAGGCATGGGCAGGTAGGAGACCCAGAACTCCAGGCCGTCCACGGTGGCGATGAAGGCGGGCACCCGGGGGTGGCTTTCGTCGATATCGCTGACGGCGCCGGGGCCGAAGGCGCCGCGGAGGGCCTCCACGGCGGGGGTNACGCCGGGCAGCACCCGATCCATAAGCAGGAGGGCCATGGTGTCCTCCTGAGGCGGCTGGGACCACTGGGAGAGACCGGCTTCCGGGGGCTTGGCCTCACTGTTTTGCGGGGCGGCGTTGGGGGCTTTTTTCTTGAAGCGGTCAAACAGGCCCATGGGTATGTACTCCTTTCCAACGTGAGGGGCAGTATGTAGGGGCGGATACGCTCCGCCCGGCTTGCTCACTCAAACAGCATGGTGGCGAAATAGTCCTCCGGGGTCTCGGCCCGGCGGATGAGCTTGACCGTGCCGTCCTCCTGCAGAAGGAGTTCGGCGGAGCGCAGCTTGCCGTTGTAGTTGTAGCCCATGGAGNAGCCGTGGGCTCCGGTGTCGTGGATGATGAGCAGGTCGCCCAGCGCCACCTCGGGCAGGGCGCGGTCAATGGCGAACTTATCGCTGTTTTCGCACAGGGAGCCCACCACGTCGTAGACATGGTCGCAGGGGGCGGCCTCCTTGCCGGCGACGGTGATGTGATGGTAGGCGCCGTAAATGGCGGGGCGCATCAGGTTGGCGGCACAGGCGTCTACGCCCACATACTCCTTGTAAATGTGCTTGAAGTGGACGGCCTTGGTCACAAGGCAGCCGTTGGGGCCCAGCATATAGCGGCCCAGCTCGGTATAGATGGACACATCTCCCATGCCCGCGGGCACCAGGATCTTCTCGAACTGCTTGCGCACCCCTTCGCCGATGACCGCGATATCGTTCTCGCTCTGCTCAGGCCGGTAGGGGATCCCCACGCCGCCGGAGAGGTTGATGAAGCACACATCGCAGCCGGTCTCCTTCTCCAGNTCGGCGGCCAGATGGAAGAGAATGCCCGCCAGGGCGGGATAATAGTCGTTGGAGATGGTGTTGGAGGCCAGGAAGGCGTGGATGCCGAACCGCTTGGCACCCATGGACTTCAGCTTGCGGAAGCCCTCGAAGAGCTGCTCTCGGGTAAAGCCGTATTTACTGTCCCCCGGGGTATCCATGACCTGGAAGCCCTCCTTGCTCTCTCCCAGCTGGAACACGCCGCCGGGATTAAAGCGGCAGGAGATGGTCTCCGGGATATGTCCCAGGGTGTCCTTCAGAAAGTCGATGTGGGTGAAGTCGTCCAGATTGATGGTGGCCCCCAGCTTGGCGGCCAGGGCAAACTCCTCCGCCGGGGTCTCGTTGGAGGAGAACATGATCTCGCTGCCGGTAAAGCCGCACCTGTCCGCGAGCATCAGTTCGGTGAGGGAGGAACAGTCGGTGCCGCAGCCCTCCTCCTGCAAGACCTTGAGAATGGCGGGGGTGGGGGTGGCCTTTACGGCGAAATACTCCTTGAAGCCGGGGTTCCAGGCGAAGGCGGCCTTCAGCCGCCGGGCGGTCTGGCGGATGCCCGCCTCATCATAGAGGTGGAAGGGGGTGGGGTATTGGGCCGTGATGGCCTGGAGCTGGTGAAGGGTCACAAAGGGCTTTTTCATGGGGGAAGCCTCATTTCTCTGTGGTTTCTGGTGGAAATATGATAGCACTTGTCGGGGCCGGCTGTCAATGCCGCCTCCGGAAAAGAAAAAAGTCGAAGAGGGAAAAATTCCCTCTTGACAGCGGAGGGAAGCTTTGGTAGAATACTGCCCAATGAGAAAAGGGAGGGATCGGCGATGACCAAGTTGACGCGTGGACGTTTTCGCTTTGGACAGGGGCCTTTTCTTTCCTTTTTCAATGGGCAGTTTGTTGAGAGACAATCACTTTTGTGATTGTCTCTTTTTTTGCCCATTTCTATGTAAGGATCGGAAGAAAAGAAAGGAGAAATGAGAAGTATGGATCAAAATGCGATTCGCGACGCACGGGCACTGGGGGTACCCAAAATGCTTCTGCTGGGTCTCCAGCACATGTTCGCCATGTTTGGAGCCACCATTCTGGTGCCGATTATTGTCAGCAGCCAGTACGGCCTTCCCCTGAGCATCCAGACCACGCTGTTCTTTGCCGGAGTGGGCACCCTGTTTTTCCACCTCTGCTCCAAGCTGAAGGTACCCGCCTTCCTGGGCTCCTCCTTTGCCTTCCTGGGCGGCTTTGAGACCATCTCCAAGCTGCCCGCCTACGAGGGCCTGGCCGCCGCCGAAAAGCTCCAGTACGCCTGCGGCGGCATCGTCATCGCGGGACTTCTCTATCTGGTGCTGGCCCTTTTGGTGAAAGTGGTGGGCGTCCATAAGGTCATGCGCTATCTGCCCCCGGTGGTCACCGGGCCCATTATCGTCTGCATCGGCCTGAACCTGGCTCCCTCCGCCGTATCCAACGCCTCCACCAACTGGCTGCTTGCCCTCATCGCCCTGGGCGTCATCATTGTGTTCAACATCTGGGGCNNGGGGATGCTGAAGATCATCCNCATCCTGCTGGNCNTGATCATCTCCTACGCCGCCGCGCTCATTATGAACGCCATGGGCATGACCAACGTCGACGGCTCGGCCATCCTGAACACGGCCGCCATCGCCCAGGCGGGCTGGCTGGGCCTGCCCCCTTTCCAGCTGGCCAAGTTTGACCTGTCCGCCATTCTGGTCATGGCACCTATCGCTATCGCCGCCATGATGGAACACATCGNCGACATGTCCGCCATCTCCGCCACGGNGGNGGAGAAGTTCATTGAGGATCCCGGCCTTCACCGCACCCTTGTGGGCGACGGCCTGGCCACGGCCCTGTCCGGACTGTTTGGCGGCCCGGCCAACACCACTTACGGCGAGAATACCGGCGTGCTGGTGCTCTCCCGGGTCTACGATCCCCGGGTCATCCGCNTGGCGGCCCTCTACGCGGTGGTGCTGNGCTTCATCCCCAAGATGGCGGAGGTCATCGGCACCATGCCCTCCGCTATCGTGGGCGGCGTCAGCTTCATGCTCTACGGTATGATTTCCGCCATCGGCGTGCGGAATATCGTGGAGAACAAGGTGGACTTCACCAACTCCAGGAACCTGATCATCGCCGCGGTGATCCTGGTGTGCGGCCTGGGCTTCTCCGGGGGACTGACCTTCCAGGTGGGCGGCGCCTCTCTGACCCTCACCGGCCTGGCCATTGCCGCCCTGGCCGGCATCCTCCTCAACGCCGTCCTGNCCGGAAACGACTACGACTTCGGAAAGGATGNCGGCTATAACTCCGGCAGCCTGGGGAAGTACTGAGAAGCGCGGAGCGTGACAAGACTATCTACATATATTAGTAGACGGATCCCGGGCCGCTCTGCGGCCCGGGATCCTCTTTTAAACGAAATTAGCACTTAAAGTCGTTGAGTGCTAACGTTTACAATTTAGACATAATTTGTGCTATATTTGTTCACAAGCATTGATTATACTTGGTTTCAGAAAACAGGAGCAGGCCGGGGAGGAAAAAAGACCTCCTGCCGCCGGAAAGGATGAGGCCCATGGAGCCCGAGAAAAGTTAGCAAAGAAAAGATTTGAGTGCTAAAATCAGACCGTACCATCACATAAAAAAGGAGTTTTTACTATGTTTGGAATGATCCCCTTTGACCGCAGCGACAACAATTTCTTCGACACCTTCGACAACTTCACCCGGGACTTCTTCCGCAAGAGCAATGCCGAGCTGCCCGCCTTCCGCACCGACATCCGGGACACTGGGGACAGCTACCTGCTGTAGGCCGAGCTGCCCGGCTTTAAGAAAGAGGACATCTCCCTGGATCTGAAGGACGGCATTCTCACCATCACCGCCGTCCACCAGGAAAGCGCCGAGAGCAAGGACGAGGACGGCTATATCCGCCGGGAGCGCCGCCTGGGCTCCTTCCAGCGCAGCTTCGATGTGACGGGCATTGAGGAGGGCGCCATCACCGCCGCCTATGAAAACGGCGTGTTATGCCTGACCCTGCCCAAGGTGAAGCCCACCGAGCCGGAGACCAAGAAGATCTTCATTCAGTAAAACAGACCAAAAGGGGGGCCGGNCGGTCTTTTGACCGGCCGGCCCCCTTTGCTTTGAGAGGAAGTGGATCGGAATTATGAACGCGNANAATTATACACAGAAGTCTCTGGAGGCCGTTCAGAGAGCCCAGGGGCTTGCCGCNCAGCTTGGAAGCCAGCAGATCGAGCAGTGTCACCTTCTCCTGNCCCTGCNNACGGCGGAGAATGGACTGGTGCCCCAGCTGCTGGGGAATATGGGCCTCACCGTGCCCTCCCTCACCGCCGCCGTGGAGGCCCAGGCGGAGCGCCTGCCCAAGGTCTCCGGCCCGGGGCGGGAGATGGGGAAGGTATACGTCTCTCCGGGGGTGGAGAGGACGCTCCAAAGCGCCGAGGAGACGGCGGGCCAGATGAAGGACGCNTNTGTCTCGGTGGAGCATCTGCTCCTGGCTCTGGTGAAGACCGCCGAGCGGGCCCTGGCTGAGCTGTTCCAGACCTACCAGGTCACCCAGGAGGGCATCCTCCAGGCCCTGTCTGCCGTCCGGGGCAGCCAGCAGGTGACCTCCGACAACCCGGAGGAGACCTATGACGCCCTGAAGAAGTACGGCGCCGACCTGGTGGAGCGGGCCCGGCAGAACAAGCNGGATCCGGTGATCGGCCGGGACGAGGAGATCCGAAACGTCATCCGTATCCTCTCCCGGAAAAGTAAGAACAATCCCGTCCTTATCGGCGAGCCGGGGGTGGGCAAGACCGCCATCGCCGAGGGACTGGCCCAGCGCATCGTGAAGGGGGACGTGCCCGCCTCCCTGAAGGACAAGACCATCTTCAGTCTGGACATGGGCTCCCTTATCGCCGGAGCCAAGTACCGGGGGGAGTTCGAGGAGCGGCTGAAGGCCGTGCTGGGCGAGGTCAAAAAGTCCGAGGGCCGCATCCTCCTCTTCATCGACGAGCTCCACACCATCGTGGGGGCGGGGAAGACCGAGGGAAGCATGGACGCGGGCAATTTGCTCAAGCCNATGCTGGCCCGGGGAGAGCTCCACTGCATCGGCGCCACCACCCTCAATGAGTACCGCCAGTATATCGAGAAGGACGCCGCCCTGGAGCGGCGGTTCCAGCCGGTGCTGGTGAAGGAGCCCACCGTGGAGGACACGGTGGCCATCCTCCGGGGGCTGAAGGAGCGCTATCAGGTGTTCCACGGGGTGAAGATCACCGACCCGGCCATCATCGCCGCCGCCACCCTCTCTGACCGGTACATCACCGACCGGTTCCTCCCCGACAAGGCCATCGACCTCATCGACGAGGCCTGCGCCACGGTGCGCACCGAGATCGACTCCATGCCCACCGAGCTGGACGTGCTNCAGGGGAAGATGACCCAGCTGGAGATCGAGGAGCACGCCCTGAGCAAGGAGACCGACAAGCTCTCCCAGGAGCATCTCTCGGACATCAGCAGGGAGCTGTCCGACCTGCGGGAGGAGTTCAAGGCCAAGAAGGCCCGCTGGGAGAATGAGAAGAGCGCCATCGGCAAGGTGCGCGGACTGCGCCAGGAGCTGGAGGCGGCCAGCGCCCAGCTCCAGCAGNCCCNGCGGCAGTACNACCTGAACAAGGCCGCCGAGCTCCAATACGGCCGGATCCCGGAGCTGCGCAAGCGGCTGGAGGCCGAGGAGGCCGCCGCCCAGCAGAGCGAGGAGCAGAGCCTTCTGCGGGACAAGGTCACCGAGGAAGAGGTGGCCAAGATCGTGGNGCGCTNGACGGGGATCCCCGTTGCCCGNCTTATGGAGGGGGAGCGGGAGAAGCTGCTCCACCTGGAGGATATCCTCCATGAGCGTGTGGTGGGCCAGGATGAGGCGGTGCGCCTGGTCAGCGAGGCCATCCTGAGAAGCCGGGCCGGCGTGGCCGACCCGGACAAGCCCATCGGCTCCTTCCTCTTCCTGGGCCCCACCGGCGTGGGTAAGACGGAGCTGGCCAAGACCCTGGCGGCGGCCCTCTTCGACAGCGAGAAGAACCTGGTGCGCATCGATATGAGCGAGTATATGGAAAAGTTCTCTGTCTCCCGGCTCATCGGCGCCCCGCCGGGCTATGTGGGCTATGAGGAGGGGGGACAGCTCACCGAGGCGGTGCGCCGCGCGCCCTACTCCGTGATCCTCTTTGACGAGGTGGAGAAGGCCCACCCGGACGTGTTCAATGTGCTGCTGCAGGTACTGGACNACGGNCGCATCACCGACGGCCAGGGGCGGACGGTGGACTTCAAGAACACAGTCATCATCCTCACCTCCAACCTGGGCTCCCAATATCTGCTGGATGGCATCGACGAAAACGGGGAGATCACCCCGGAGGCCCGGGCGCAGGTCAACGGCCTTTTGAAGCAGTCCTTCCGTCCGGAGTTCCTCAACCGGCTGGACGAGATCGTCTTCTACAAGCCCCTGACCCGGGAAAACGTGGGACACATTGTAGATTTGATGGTGGAGAGCCTCAACGCCCGCCTGGCCGCCAGACAGCTGCGCTGCCGGCTGACCCCGGCGGCCAGGGAGTTCGTGATCGCCAACGCCTACGATCCCCTCTATGGGGCCCGGCCCCTGCGGCGGTATCTCCAGCACACGGCGGAGACCCTCATCAGCCGGGCCGTCCTGTCCGGCACGGCGGCGCCGGGGGAGCTGCTTACAGTGGACGAGAAGGACGGCCAGCTGGTGGTGGAGAGCGGGGAAGTCCTTCAGGGCGAAGTGATAGAGTGAGAAGATAAAAAAAGGGACTGGCACCGTTTGGATGCCAGTCCCTCTTTTGTTTTACCTGTCAGCCGCCCATATAGGATAAGTGCATATAGTCGTGATAGCCGGTGGTGGGGTCGTCGTCCCAGGCCCAGGCGTCGCCGCCCCAAGACCAGCCGTGCTCGGCAAAAATGCGCACCACCGACCCGTCGGCGGGCATGGAATAGGGATCCTCGCCGGGCTTCCAATAGCTGCCCACCAGGGCTTTGCCGTCCCGCACCTGATAATTCTCAACGGCGTTGATGTCGATGGCGGTGCCGCAGTTGTGCTCGCCGGTGGCGCTGTCGCCCCGCCAGCTGTAGCCGCCGATATCGTGGATGGGGAACTGCTCGGGGTCGTTATAGATCTCGGTAAAGATGGCCACCACATCCTCGGCGATGGCGGCGTTGATGACCAGATCGGTGGTAGCGGGCACCTTGCTGCCGCTGCGATCCAGGTNCCAGACGGGGATGGTGNCGGTNGTCTGGTGGGCGTAAGCCTCCGTCTGGTCGGCGTAGCGGCGCTTTTCTCCGTCGCCGAAGAGGAGGGTGCGCTTCTGCTNGTTCTCCCCCTGGAACCAGAGCCAGAAGGGTTGGTCGTAGTAATCGTCCCAGCTGGCCTCCCCCCGTTCCACCGCCTCCTCAAAGTCGGCCTGGGCGTTCTCCGCCTTGGTGTAGGGGCGGTAGACCAGGGTGTACTCGTCCTTGCGGCGGGTCACCTGCTCATAGTCGGAGAGGCACTGGAAGCGGGGCGGTATTTCATCATCGTCCACCAGGTACCAGACGGACTGGCCCACTGTGGCCTCCGCCGTCCGATCCTCGACCAGGGGGTTGCCCTGCTGATCGGTGATGTGGAGGGTCACCGTCTTTTCCTCGCCGTAGTAGGTCTGCTCTACTGCGTCCACCACCCGCATCAGAAGCACACTGCCGTCGGCGCGCTTGATGGTCTCTCCACCGCCGAAGGTGCCGTCGTCCCGGCCGTTGACGATGTAGGCGTCATAGAGCCGATCCAGAGCCTCCTGGTAGGGCCCGCCCAGGGCGGCGTAGTCGGAGAAGACATNCCCGGCGGTTGNAGTCTCTCCCCACCACCAGCCGCTCGTAGAGCGGCCCCGGACGTCCTCGGGCAGCATCCGATCCAGCAGCACGGCGGCGTCCGCCCGGAGGATGGGCTCCGAGAGGGTGAGAGGGGTCACAGGGAGGAAGTCTCCCTCCGTANGGAGACCTTCGNCCAGCGCGGCCCAGTAGCCCGCCTGATCCCAGTCTACCCCGTTGGCGGTGAGGGCGGCATAGGTCTCCGNNTAGAAGGCCCGATCCAGCATCACCAGGTATTGGCCCCAGGTGAGGGTATCGTCAGGGTGGATGGAGCCGTCATCGTAGCCGTTGAGGATCCCCAGTCCCACGGCCTGGGACATATCNTCATAGGCCCAGTGGNAGGCGGGCAGGTCAGAGAACCGGGCGGCCATTGCTCCCTGGGGCAGAAGGAGAAGGGCGGCAAGGGNCAGAGCGGGCAGACGGAAGGGATGTTTCATAGATCGCCTCCAAAGATTCGGCATATTTCTGCATAAAAGTATAGCCTGCCTCAAAGGGCAAGTCAAGGCGTAAAGCATGAAAAAACCGCCCCTCCCGAAGGAGAGGCGGCAGCAATTTTTGGAGCAAAGGGCTCAGGCGTAGAAGGCATGGGCGCCAATGGTGGCCACATAGGGCCGGTTCCGGCTGGCCCAGCTGTTGGGAGAATACCGGGGGTTGATAAAGTAGAGGGCGTTGCCCGCGGTGTTGGCCCCGTCCAGACAGAGCTTGGCCGCCACCAGACACTCCTCAGTGGGCGTGGCATAGATGGTGCCGTTGGAGACGGGGGTGAACTGGCCCCGCTGGAAGATGACCTCGTAGACCGTGTTGGGGAACTTGGCGCTGTGGACGCGGTTGAGCACCACGTTACCCACGGCGATCTTTCCCTCCNNGGACTGGTTGCCGCTCNCGGCGTAAATGATGTGGCTGAGCCAGTAGAGCACATCCTCCTGGTAGGCCACGCCGCCGGAGGTGATGGGGCCCATGCCGGCGGTGAAGACNACGTCGCAGCCCACGGGATCCCAGGAGACGTTGGCCCCCAGAGCGGCGGCCAGCACCCGGCTGGGCACCTGGATGGTGTCGCCCAGGGTCTTGGTGCCCTGGGGCATATACAGGTAGCGGCCGTTGGCCACCAGATAGGGCCTTCCGGGTTGGATGGTGAGAGTCAGGCCGGCGGCGGTGACCACCGCCTGGCCGTCCTGCCATACCGCTTGGGCGTCGGGGTAGAGAGCGCGAACCACGGGCCAATAGGACACAAAGGTAGTTTGCCCTTCGACCTGGACAGGGACGTCCAGGTCAATGACGGCGTTGTTGACGATGACGTCGATGCCGTCGCTCTCAACAGCGATCACATTGCCGCCCAGCCCAAAGGTCAGGCACAGACACATCGCCAGAGTGAGAAGACGTTTCAACATGAAATAATTCCTCCTGAAATGGTTACAATTTGGCAGAGGGAACTGCGCAAAAATTGTAACCGCATTGTAACCGCTTTGAAACCAAAAGTCAAGAAAAATTTTTTGAAACAGGTAATTTTACATGAAAATTGTCGATTTTGACGGCAAAAAATTATTGAAAAAAGTTACAAACGGAAACGGCCCTATCCCTTGGGGGACTAAGGATAGGGCGTGGGGAACGGACTGCGTGAAATAAAAAAGCCGCCCGTGAGGGCGGCTTTCGGTTTGGCGAATATTAAAGGTAGAACCAGTGGGCGCCGATGGTGGTGACATAGGGGCGGTTTTCCATTGTCCAGTGGTTGTCGGTCAACTCCGGGGCCAGGAAGTAGAGGCTGTCTCCCACCGTATTTTCTCCCGCCAGGCAGGCGATGGCGGCCTGGATGCTCTCTTGGGTGGGCGTGTCGTAGACGGTGCCGTTGCGCACCGGCTCAAACTGTCCGCCCCAGCGGTCATCAAAGATAACGCCGTAGATGGTGTTGGGGAAGTCGGGGCTCGCCACCCGGTTAAGTACCACGTTGCCCACGGCGATCTTGCCCTCCCAGCACTCGCCCTGGCTTTCGGCGGAGATGATGCGGGAGAGCCAGTAGACCTGGTCGTCGTAATCGTCGCGCTCCGCCTCCGCGCCGGTGGTGAGCTCCACCGTGCCCGTGGCGCCGTTCCAGGTCACCTCCATCCCCAAAAGGGAGGCGAGGGGCCGGATGGGAACTAAAGTGCGCCCGCTGTCCAGCAGGATGGGAGAGGAGAGGGGGAGGCTGTCGCCGTTGCAGATAAGAGCGGTCTGCCCCGGCTGGGCGGCGAGGGTGAGGGAGGGGGTATAGACGTTGGCCTGGCCCGCGCCCCAGAAGACGGAGGCGTCGGGACAGACGGCCTCCACCACTGCACGGAGGGAGACGTAGGTGGAGCCGCTGTAGACGGGGGCGTGGCCCACGTCCAGCGGCGCGCCGTCCAGGGTGAGGCTGGCGGCATGGGCGGAAGAAGTCAGGAGAAGCAGACTCAGAAGCAGAGCAGAGAGCTGGCGTTTCATGGGAGAACCTCCTTGAAAATGGTCAAAATGGTTTGTAACCAAATTGTAACTTATAGAAAACCCTGTTTCAAGGGACAATGTTTTCCATGGAAGGAAGTTCCACCTATGGGATCGCCGCCGCCGGGGCAAACTCTCTTCTGGGGGTGAAGGTATGGAGACCGGCGTGACCGTAAAGAAAAAGAGGACAGCGCGACCTGCCGACAGTCTTCGTCTGGATCCGGAGAACCGGTTGTGTTCCCAATGGGACGCCACCAGCATCCGCAAGTTCCAGCTGGCAAGCTGGGAACGGATGGGTTTTCAAGTCCTGGACGACTTCTGTCAGGAGCATATCATGTGAGTGATATCCAGCGCCCCTGCCGCCCGCAATGGGCGGCTACGTACAAAAAAGCCGCTGTCAATGACAGCGGCTTTTTTTGCCATGTGGGCCGTCCCGGCCCACGGCCATATTCAAGTGTACTTTTTTACCGTGAAACGGTAAAAAAGCCGCTGTCATTGACAGCGGCTTTTTGTCTGTGAATGGGGGATTACACGGCGCGGGTGACCTTACCCGAACGGAGGCATCTGGTGCAGACGTACACATGCTTGGGAGTGCCGTCGACGATTGCCTTGACCCGCTTCACATTGGGCTTCCAGGGCCGGTTGGAGCGGCGGTGAGAGTGGGAGACCTGGTTGCCGAACACAACGCCCTTGTTGCAGAATTCACATTTGGCCATTCGCTTTTACCTCCTCGCTGGTCAGGATTCGCTTGAAAAGCATCGGCTTCTATATTAGCAGAATCAAGGAAAAAAAGCAAGGGTTTTTTTCGAAAAGTGGCTTAAAGTGTACCGGGAGCCTCCGTGGCCTCCTCCGGGGGGCTGACGGGCGGGCACAGGGCAGCCAGAGAAAAGGTGGGAAAGCCCTCCAGAGACGGGGCGATGGTCTCCTGGGGATAGAAGACCGTGGGGCCCTGCTCAGTCAGGTAGGCGCGCTGGGGAGAGAAGTGGGTGGACACCAGCCGGGGCCAGTCCTCGTAGTAGATGGATTCCCCCGCCTGTACCCGCTGTCCCACCTGGGAGCGGATGGCCTCCATCACCGGCCCCCGCCACCAGCGGCGGCGGGGGAGCAGCTCCCGCAGGGTCACGGGCACGCCGGCGGGGAGCGACCAGATGTCTCCCACCCGTATCCGGCGGGGCCGTGAGGCTGTCTCCTCCACAACGTCGATGTATAGGCTGAAAAGCCCATCGGAGAAGTGGGTGACAGTGAAGTCCAGCTGTGCGGACCAGGGGGGCGACTCCGGCCCGGCGGCGGCTTTGGCCTGCTCCAGCAGGGGCCCCTCCCACCGGCGGCGCCAGCGGTCGAAGAGGGCGTCGTAGTAGCGGTTCACCCGGCGTATTCCGGGAGAGGTCTCCTCCAGCCGGGGCCAGCGGGCAGCCGCCGTCAGCAGAACGGCCTCACCCTGACGGAAGACCTGCCGGTATGTCCCGGCCTCGGCCAGGGCGGGCGGGGTGGTCGTTGTTTTCATCACAGCTCCCCCTTTCTCATTATTTCAGTCTATGCGGGANANNNATTTCCGTTCNAGACTTTACTTTCATGCTTCACTTTGATAAAATGGAGATGAAATACGAAAGAGGANGCTGTCCGAATGATCAAAGGCGGGAAGCGGAGAGAGAGCGATATCTTATACGAGGCGATCCTCTCCCTGAGGGACATNGAGGAGTGCAAGAAATTCTTNCAGGATCTGTGCACCGTGTCGGAGCTGCGCTCTATGGAGCAGCGCTTTGAGGTGGCCATTCTTTTGAGCGAGGGCATGATCTACAACGATATTCTGGAGCGCACCGGGGCCTCCAGCGCCACCATCAGCCGGGTGAACCGCTCCCTCCACTATGGGGCGGACGGCTACCAGGAGGTGCTTCCCCGGATCAAGGAGAAGTATGGCAAGCTATGAGTTCCTGGCCGGAAGCTATGACGCGCTGACCACGGATGTGGATTACTCCCGCTGGGCGGATTACGCCCAGCGGCATTTTGGCCGCTTGGGCAGGGAAGTGCATACGGTGCTGGACTTGGCCTGCGGGACTGGAAGTCTGACTTGGGAGCTTGCNCGCCGGNGCTATGAGGTGACAGGGGTGGATCTGTCCCCCGATATGCTGGCGGTGGNGGAGGAAAAATGCCGGGGCCTGGAACAGAGGCCCCGGTTCTTCTGCGAAGCCATGGAGGCCCTTCGCCTCCCCGGGCGGGTGGACGCCTGCGTCTGTTTTCTGGACAGCGTCAACTATGTCCTCCAGCCGGCCAAGCTCCGCCGGGCCTTTCGACGGGTATGGGAGCACTTGGAGCCCGGCGGAGTCTTCCTCTTCGACGCTGACACCCCGGAGAAGCTGGAGAGCATGGACGGACAGGTCTTTCTGGACGAGACAGAGGAGGAGTTCTGCGTCTGGCGGGGAGAGTACAGCCCCAAGCGGCGTATCTGTACCTTCTGGATGGATATTTTTCGCCGGGAGGGCGGAATGTGGCGGCGGGGCGAGGAGCTCCACCGGGAGTATGCCTATACCATGGACGAGCTGGAGCTCTGTCTGCGGCAGGCGGGCTTTGCCAGGATCAAACGGTATGGGGAGTTGCGCATGAGCGCGCCCAAGGAGGGGGAACAGCGGGTCTTTTTCTCCGCTGTCAAAGGAGAGTAATTATGGACGAGATCATTCGCGTCATTGTCAAAAACGCCCCGGTGAAGGCCATGGCCATCACTGGAAGGGCGCTCACCGAGCGGGCCCGGCAGATCCATAAGACCTTGCCCGTGGCCACCGCCGCCCTGGGCCGCTGTCTGATGGCCTGCTCTATGATGGGCGACCAGCTCAAGGGGGCTGGTTCCTCCGTGACTATGCGCTTCAAGGGGGATGGGCCCTTGGGAAGTCTTACCGCCGTCGCGGACGACGAGGGCAACGTCCGGGGCTATGTGCAGAACCCGGCGGTGCTTCTGCCGCTGAANGAAAACGGGAAGCTGGATGTGGGCGGCGCGGTGGGCCGCGGCACCCTCACCGTGATCAAAGATCTGGACATGAAGGAGCCCTATGTGGGCATGGTGCCTCTGGTCTCCGGGGAGATCGCGGAGGACGTGACGGAATACTTTGCCGTCAGCGAGCAGATCCCCACCGCCTGCGCCCTGGGGGTGCTGGTGGACACCGACCAGTCGGTGCTCCGGGCGGGGGGCTACCTCATTCAGCTCCTCCCCGGGGCCGATGACGCCGTCATCGACCGGGTGGAGGCGGGGGTGCAGGCCCTGGGGCCGGTGACCGCCGCGCTGCTGGAGGAGGGCATGGACGCCGAGGGCCTTCTGCGCCGGGCACTGGCGGGGTTTGACCTGGCGATCCTGGAGCGCAGGCCGGTGGAGTACCGGTGCTATTGCAGCCGGGAGCGGGTGGCGCGGGCCCTCGTCAGCATGGGCCCCGGCGAGCTGAAGAGCCTCATCGAGGAGCAGGGCGGGGCGGAGCTGACGTGTCAGTTCTGCGATGCGGTGTACCAATTCAGCAGGGAGGAGCTGACGGCCCTGCTGGAGCGGGCCGGCCGCTGAGCGCCGGCAGGCGGGAAACGGCCCGTTGACTGGATATAAAAAAACAAAGAACCCCATTGGGGTTCTTTGTTTTTTTGGAGGCGACGCCCAGACTCGAACTGGGGGTGGAGATTTTGCAGACCTCTGCCTTACCACTTGGCTACGTCGCCGCGTCAGAAGAACTTTGCTCCATTTCGCTTCCACCTGCGGTGAAAGCTTCATATCCGCAACGTTCTTCTTCCTTCTCCCAAAAAGCAAAAATGCTTTTTGGGGGCCCTGGGATCTTTTGGAGCGGGCAACGAGGCTCGAACTCGCTACCTCCACCTTGGCAAGGTGGCGCTCTACCAGATGAGCTATGCCC
>CAJMXB010000042.1 GCA_905219705.1 Oscillospiraceae bacterium
GCGGGGGAGAGGGCGGAGCAGCTGAGGATGGGGGCCTGGCTCTGCTCTCCGATGAGACTGGCTACAGTGGAGTGGCGCACGGGCTCAAAGGGATCCTGGCNGAAGACGCTGTGGGCCACGGGGGTGGTGCCGATATACTGAATGCCCGCCCGGGTGATCCGGCCGATCTGGGGGAAGGCGGGCAGAAAGGGAAGCTGACGTTCCCCGCTGACCTCCAAAAGGGCGCTGAGCTCGGCGCCTATGTTCCCCCGAAGGGCGGAGTCGGTCTTTTTGTAAATGTGGGGAATATCCAATTCCACGGCCTGCCTGACGATGCGGGCCACCGCGTCATAGGCCTGGGGCGCCGAGAGGTGGCGGGTCTCCGCGTCCACCACCAGGACCTGACAGTTCCAGACGGAGCTCAGATCGGCCCCGGGCCCGGTGAGGACCCGTATGTCCGCGCCGTAGGCGGCGAATTGGACCGCGGTGTCCAGCGCGCCGGTAAAATCATCCGCGATAATNAACAGTTGGGCCATTTCGTAGCCTCTCCTTTCCGAAAACCAAAGGGAGCGCGGCTGTTTTCTCGTATTGTAACTGCTTTTTTTCGGGAAACCAAGAAAGTACCTGGTAAGGAGTGGTGCAATTCTGAACGTTTATGATTTTGCGAACAATTTCCGCAAAAGAATCTGTTGCAATTCAAAACGATAATTAGAGCGTGTCGACAAAAATGAAGTTCTATGGTACAATATTAATACAGTTGCCCGGAGAACCTGAGGCCTGAAAGCCCACCGGGGAGAGGAACAGGCAAAGGAGGGGAGAATGTGGAAGGCCCTGTCCATATTCTGGGTATCGCACCCTATGAGAGCATGAAGACCGGAATGGCGCGCATGGCGGAGGATTATCCCAATATCCGGCTGGACGTGTTTACGGGGGATCTGCAGGAGGGCGTGGAGATCGTGAAGCGAAATCTCCATAACGCCTATGACTGTATTATCTCCCGGGGAGGCACGGCGGAANTCATCCGTCAGGTCACGGATATTCCGGTGGTGGAGATCCGCCTTTCGGTCTACGATGTGCTGCGCACCATCAAGCTGGCGGAGAATTACTCCAAGCGGTATGCCATTGTGGGCTTTCCCAGCATCACCGGCCCCGCCCACACGCTGTGCGATCTTTTGCGGGAGCAGATCGATATTCTGACGGTGCGCAGCACCGATGAGATCCACACCACTCTGGCCCGGATCCGGGACGAGGGGTATCGTATGGTGGTCAGTGATATGGTGACCCACACCATTGCCCGGCAGATGGGGATGGACGCCTTNCTTATCNCCTCCGGAGCGGAGAGCCTGCAGGACGCCTTTGACCGGGCGCTGACGCTGGGGGAGGGCTTCCGACGCCTGTGGCAGGAGAATCTGTTTTTGCGGCGTGTGAGCCGGGAGGGGAACGGCTCGGTGGTGGTCCTGGATGAATACGGCGGCCATCATTTCAGCATTCCTGAGGAGCCCAAGGGGGATATGCTGGCGCTGCTGCGCTCCAAGCTGCCGGAAATACCGGAGGGCGGCGTCCTGCGCTTTTATCACAGTGAGCAGGGGGAGCTCTACAACATCACCGGCCAACCGGTGAACATGGGGTGGACACGCTACTACCTGTTTCACTGCTTCCAGGCCAAGATCCCTCTGCGCTCCTATAAAATGGGGGTACGCTCCTACAACAGCGGCGAGTGTGAGCATCTGCTGAGCAGCAGCTTTTACGCCGTCAGCGGCGCCATGGGAGAGTTGGAGGGGGCGGCCTCCACCCTGGCGGCCACCCGAAGGTCGGTGATGGTGCTGGGGGAGACAGGGACGGGCAAGGAGCAGATCGCCCGCTATCTCTACCTCCACAGTCCCCTGCGCAACCACCCCCTTGTGGTGGTGGACTGCGAGCTGGCCAACGACAAGACCTGGGACTTTCTTCTCAACCATTACAACTCGCCCCTCAATGACCGGGATGTGACGGTCTATTTTCAGCATTTGGAGGCCATTCCGGATGACCGGGGGGCGGAGCTGCTGGCCATGATCCTGGACACAGATCTGCTCCGGCGGGAGCGGCTGATCTTCTCCTGTGTGTGCGGCCCCCGGGGGGAGGTGCCTGAGGTGGGCGGACGGTACGCCCTACGGCTGGGGTGTACCAAGCTGGAACTGCCCAGGCTCCGGGAGCGGCGGGACGAGATCCCCTCCCTGGCCAGCCTCTATCTGGGCAGTCTGAATCTGGAGATGGGCAAGCAGATCTCCGGGTTTGAGCCCCGGGCCATGGAATTGCTCCGCCAGTTTGACTGGCCCTACAATNACACCCAGTTCCGCCAGGTGCTTCAAAGCCTTGTGGCGATGACGGGCNCGGCCTATATCAGCGGCTGGGCGGTGGCGGAGCTGCTCAGCCAGGAACGGACCGTCCCATGCGCGCNGACGCGGGCCGGGGAGTCTTCGGCGGACGGCGGGACCCTGGAGGAGATCGTCCGCTCCGCCATTCGGCAGACCCTGGCCGAATGCGGGGGCAACCAGTCTGCCGCGGCCAGGCGGCTGAATATCAGCAGAACCACCCTCTGGCGGCATCTGAACCAGGGTGGGGAGGGAAAGGACTGAGCGGAANTGGATGCGCTGACACTGCGGCCCATCGCCCGGATGGAGAGCGATTTTCCTGAAAAATTCGGCATTCCCCGGCAGAGCGGGCTGGTGGAGCAGCTTCGGGNAAGGGTGGTATTTGAGGAGGAGTTTCGGGATCCCAACGCCCTGCGGGGGCTGACGGGGTTTTCCCACCTCTGGCTCATCTGGGGCTTTTCCAAGGCCGGGCGGGATGGGTGGTCGCCCACGGTGCGGCCTCCGCGGCTGGGGGGCAATGAGCGCCTTGGGGTCTTCGCCACCCGTTCCCCCTTTCGGCCCAACCCGTTGGGGCTCTCCTGCGTCAGGCTGGACCGGGTGGAGCCGGAGACGCCCCGGGGCCCGATCCTCCACGTGCTGGGGGCCGACCTGATGGACGGGACCCCCATTTCCGATATCAAGCCCTATCTGCCCTATGCCGACGCCAGGCCCGGGGCGGCCCAGGGCTTCGCCCCGCCGCCGGAGGCCGCCCTGGAGGTGGACGTTCCCCCGGCGCTGCTGGAGCGGGTGCCCCCGGAACACCGGGAGCCCCTTCGGGAGGTGCTGGCCTGGGATCCCCGGCCCCATTATCAGAAGGATCCCCGGCGGGTGNACGGCATGNGCTTTGCCGGCCTGGAGATCCAATTCACCGTAGAGGGCGAGATCCTCACGGTGACAGATATCAGATAAAGGAGGGGTCTCCATGATCCTTGAAAAACAGATTGCCCTCCGCCAGGGCATGAGGGACGGCGTCCCCATTGCCATGGGCTACTTTGCCGTGGCCTTCTCCCTGGGCATTGCCGGGCGGGGCGCGGGGATGAGCGCCCTGCAGGGCTTTGTGATGAGCGTGCTCAACCACGCCTCCGCCGGAGAGTACGCCGGCATTACCGCCATGATGGCCCTGGCCCCCTATTGGGAGCTGGCGGTGACCATTTTCATCACCAACGCCCGGTATCTGCTGATGAGTTGCGCCCTNAGCCAGAAATTTGCNNCTGGAACCTCCCTGTGGCACAGGATCGGGGTGGGCTTCGGCATCACCGATGAGATCTTCGGCATCGCCATGGCCCGGCCGGGGCCGGTGGAGCCCCTTTACAATTACGGAGCCATGGCGGTGGCCATCCCCAGCTGGGCCACCGGCACGGCGCTGGGGATCGTGGCGGGGAACATCCTGCCTCTGCGGGTGGTCAGCGCACTGAGCGTGGCGCTCTATGGTATGTTTTTGGCCATCATCATCCCGCCCGCCCGGAAGGATCGGGTGGTGGCTGTTCTGGTGGGCCTCAGCTTTGCCGCCAGCCTTGCCCTGGGGAAGGCGGCGGCGCTGTGGCAGGTGGGCTGGCTCACGGGTGGCACCAGAGTCATTTTGCTGACGCTGGTGCTGGCGGGGGGCGCGGCGGCGCTGTTTCCCATCCCGGAGGAAAAGGAGGAGGAAGGGCATGAGGGGTAACATTTACATCTACATTGCCGTCATGAGCCTGGTGAGCTTTGCCGTCCGGGTGCTGCCTCTGACCCTCATCCGGGGGCAGATCGAAAACCGGTTCATCCGCTCCTTTCTCTACTATGTGCCCTATGTGACCCTGGCGGTGATGACCTTTCCCGCCATCGTGGAGGCCACCCAGTCCCCTGCAGCGGGCATCCTGGCCCTGGCGGTGGGGATGGCGCTGGCCTTTCTGGGGGCGGGGCTGTTTCCTGTGGCGGTGGCCTGCTGCCTGGTGGTGCTGGCGGCAGAGCTGGTTTTGTGCTGAACGAGTCCGCAAAGGGCCGGAGCAATGCTCCGGCCCTTTTTTACCACCCCGGCGGCAAAAAAGATTTTGGCGACATTTGCCCGTTTTCGCAACAAAAAGAGAGAAAAGGAAAAAACAAACCCCCAGTTTAAGAAAAAGATGAAAAGATTCCTTGATTTTCCTATGGAACCTGATTATAATGGAAACCAAGCATCGCCCTTTTTACAAATCATATCGCAAAGAAAATCAAGGAGGTCAAGTCCTATGTCCAAGAAGTACGTTTACAAGTTCTCTGAGGGCAACAAAGACATGCGTGAGCTGCTGGGCGGCAAAGGCNCCAACCTGGCCGAGATGACCGCGGCCGGCATGCCCGTTCCCCAGGGCTTTACCGTCACCACCGAGGCCTGCACCCGTTACTATGATGACGGCCGTGCCATCGCCCCCGAGATCCAGGAAGAGATCATGCAGAACCTCACCTGGCTGGAGGAGCTCAACGGCAAGAAGTTCGGCGACCCCACCAACCCCCTGCTGGTCTCCGTCCGCTCCGGCGCCCGGGCCTCCATGCCCGGCATGATGGACACCATCCTGAACCTGGGCCTGAACGATGTGGCCGTGGAGGGCTTCGCTAAGAAGACCGGCAACCCCCGCTTTGCCTACGACTCTTACCGCCGTTTCATCCAGATGTTCTCCGACGTGGTCATGGAGCTTTCCAAGAAGCGCTTTGAGGAGATCATCGACGACGTCAAGGCCAAGAAGGGCGTCAAGCTGGACGTGGATCTGGACGCCGAGGACATGAAGCAGCTGGTCGTCCTCTTTAAGGAGTTTTACAAGAAGGAGAAGGGGGAGGAGTTCCCCCAGGATCCCAAGGTTCAGCTGATGGAGGCCGTGAAGGCTGTGTTCCGCAGCTGGGATAACCCCCGGGCCAATGTCTACCGCCGCATGAACGAGATCCCCTACGACTGGGGCACCGCCGTCAACGTGCAGACCATGGTCTTCGGCAACTCCGGCTCCAACTCCGGCACCGGCGTGGCCTTCACCCGCAACCCCGCCACCGGCGAGAAGGCCCTGTTCGGCGAGTACCTCATCAACGCCCAGGGCGAGGATGTGGTGGCCGGCGTGCGCACCCCCTCTCCCATCTCCAAGCTCCACGAGGAGATGCCCGCCGTTTACGACCAGTTCGCTGAGATCGCCGACCGGCTGGAGAAGCACTACAAGGATATGCAGGACATGGAGTTCACCATCGAGGATGGCAAGCTCTATATGCTCCAGACCCGGAACGGCAAGCGCACCGCCGCCGCCGCTTTGAAGGTGGCTGTGGATCTGGTGGACGAGGGCATGATCGACGAGAAGGAGGCTGTGCTCCGGGTGGAGCCCAAGCAGCTGGACTCNCTGCTCCATCCCCAGTTCGACGCTGACGCCCTGNAGAANGCCGCGGTCGTCGGCAAGGGCTTGGCCGCCTCTCCCGGCGCCGCCTGCGGCAAGGTGGTCTTCACCGCCGAGGAGGCCAAAGAGTGGCACGAGCGGGGCGAGAAGATCGTCCTGGTTCGTNTGGAGACCTCTCCCGNGGACATTGAGGGCATGCAGGTGGCCCAGGGCATCCTCACCGTCCGGGGCGGCATGACCTCTCACGCCGCCGTGGTGGCCCGTGGCATGGGCACCTGCTGCGTGTCCGGCTGCGGCGAGATCGTGGTGGACTACGACAAGAAGTGCTTTACCCTCGCCGGCAAGACCTATNAGGAGGGCGACTGGATCAGAATTGACGGCTCCACCGGCAACATCTATGGCGAGGCCATCAAGACCGTGCCCGCCGATCCCTCCTCCGGCCCCTTCGGCCGCTTCATGGCCTGGGCCGACAAGTACCGNCNGCTCCAGGTCTACACCAACGCTGACAACCCCCGGGACGCCAAGCANNGCTATGNCTTNGGCGCCCAGNGCATNGGCCTGTGCCGCACCGAGCATATGTTCTTCGAGGGCGACCGCATCAAGGCCATCCGGGAGATGATCGTCTCCGAGAACGCCGAGGAGCGGGCCAAGGCTCTGGCCAAGATCATGCCCCTCCAGCAGGGCGACTTCGAGGGCATCTATGAGGAGATNAAGGGCCAGCCTGTGGTCATCCGCTTCCTGGATCCCCCTCTCCACGAGTTCGTCCCCACCAAGGAAGAGGACATTGTGGATCTGGCCAAGGAAATGGGCATTACCGTGGATCGCCTTCACGAGATCATCAACGGCCTGCACGAGGTCAACCCCATGATGGGTCACCGTGGCTGCCGTCTGGCCGTGGCCTATCCCGAGATCGCGGAGATGCAGACCGCCGCTGTCATTAACGCCGCCATCAACGTCCAGAAGAAGCACCCCGACTGGAAGATGGTTCCCGAGATCATGATCCCCCTGGTGGGCGAGGTCAAGGAGCTGAAGTTCGTCAAGGACGTGGTGGTGAAGACTGCCGACGCCATCATTGCCCAGTCCGGCATCGACATGAAGTATGAGGTGGGCACCATGATCGAGATCCCCCGCGCGGCCCTCACCGCCGGCGAGATCGCCAAGGAGGCGGAGTTCTTCTCCTTCGGCACCAACGATCTGACCCAGATGACCTTCGGCTTCTCCCGGGACGACGCCGGCAAGTTCCTGGGCTACTACTACGACGAGAAGATCTATGAGAGCNCTCCCTTCGCCCACCTGGATCAGACCGGCGTGGGCAAGCTGGTGGAGATGGCCGCGAAGGCCGGCAAGGCCACCCGTCCCAGCATCCACATGGGTATCTGCGGCGAGCATGGCGGCGACCCCACCAGCGTGGAGTTCTGCCACAATGTGGGCCTGAACTACGTCTCCTGCTCCCCCTTCCGGGTGCCCNTCGCCCGGCTNGCTGCCGCCCAGGCCGCTATCAAGAACCCTCGTTGAGCATANACTGAAAAGGCTGCAAGGCCCCCGGACAAATCTTTGTCCGGGGGCCTCTTTTTGTGCCCGTCCAGCAAAATAATTTTGTTATGTGACTGAAAAAATGAAAAATGGCCCGATTTCAGGCTTTACGAACACTGTGTGGTGGTGGTATAATACTCCCGTTATCCTGATTTTGAAAACGATAGGAGGGAGCGCGCAGTGGAAGCGCTGGAGGAACTGAAAGCGCGCCTGGAATGCCAGCGGCCCGTGGATTGGGACAGCCTTCCTGATCTGAACCTCTATATGGATCAGGTNATCGGCTATATGCCCCGCCAGCTCATCCAGTATGAGGAGGCGGAAGGGCTCACCTCCGNCATGGTGAACAACTACATCAAGGACGGGCTTCTGCCCAGGGCGGAGGGNAAGCGCTACTCCAGAGTGCATCTGGCCTACCTCACCGCCATCTGTGCCCTGAAGCAGGTGCTCCCGGTGCGGGACGCGGGGCTTTTGGCCGCCGACAATGGCGGCGGGGAGGCCTGGGATATGTACGAGCGGTTCCGGCAGGCGCTGGATCTGGCGTTGAGCGACACGGCGCAGAGACTGGACACGGACTGCCCGGAGGAGGAGCTGCCCCGGCTGGCGCTGACCTTGGCTGTGGCCAGCTATGCCAATAAGCTGGCCTGCGAACGGGTCATCGATCTTATCCGGGAGAGAGCCCCGGCGGGCGAAGGAAAAAGTAAGAAAAACAGNAAGGAAAAGTGAGCTATGAGCGAGTATGTGATCGTGACCGATTCCTCCGCTGACCTGTCCCAGGCGTTGGTGGAGGAGCTGGAACTGAGCGTTTTGCCCCTGAGCTTTACCATTCGGGGCACCACCCTGGAGGATCACCCGGACAAACGGAACATGAGCTCCAAGGAGTTCTATCAGCTGCTCCGGGATGGGGAGATGTCCACCACCTCGGCAGTGAATATGCAGCAGTACATCGACCTGCTGGAGCCTGTTCTGACTGAGGGGAAGGATGTGCTCATCCTCTCCTTCACCTCCGGCCTTTCCAACACCTGCCAGGCCTCTATGATGGCNGCCGCTGAGCTGCGGGAAAAGTTCCCGGAGCGGAAGATCGAGGTGGTGGACACCCTGTGCGCCTCGGCGGGACAGGGGCTTTTGGTCTGGTGCGCGGGGAAAAAGCGGCTGGCCGGGGAGAGCCTGGAGGCCGTCAGGGACTGGTGNGAGGAGAACAAGATGAAGGTGTGTCACTGGGTCACCGTCAACGACCTGATGCACCTGAAGCGGGGCGGGCGCATCTCCGCCACCACCNCCCTGGCGGGCACGCTGCTCCAAATCAAGCCCATCATCCACGTGGACGACGCAGGCAAGCTGGACACGGTGGATAAGGCCCGGGGGAGAAAGGCCGCGCTGGATTACCTGGTGAAGAAGGTACAGGATACCGCCATCGACCCCCAGGAGCAGACCGTTTTCCTCAGCCACAGCGACTGCCAGGAAGACATNGAATATGTGGCGGCCCAGCTCAGGGAGAAGGTGGGGGTCAAGGATGTGAAGATCTGCGACATCGGCCCTGTCATCGGCTCTCACACCGGGCCTGGCTGCGCGGTGGTGTTCTTCTTTGGCCAGCCCCGGTAAGCGTTGACAGAAACGCCGGGATACAGTACAATTCAAAAGAAGAGTTTTCACCAAGACGGCGGGGGAAGACCCCGCCGTCTTTTGACAGGGAGGGAAAGGCGATGAACGACTGGCTGGAAGTGACGGTGGAGACCACCGACGGGGAGATGGACGACCTGGCGGCCAAGCTCACCATGAATGGCGCCGAGGGACTGGTGCTGGAAAACGAGGCCGATTTCAAAAACTTCCTGGAGCAGAACCGCCAATACTGGGATTACGTGGACGACGCCCTTTTGGAGCGGATGCGGGGAGTGGCCCGGGTCAAGTTCTACGTTACCGACGACGATGCCGGCCGGGCGCAGATGGCGCAGGCACTGGCGGGTATCGACGCCCCTGTGTCCACCGTTCCCCTGAAGGAGGAGGACTGGGCCTACGGCTGGCAGAAGTACTACCAGCCCATGGCGGTGGGGGAGAGGGTCTATATCGTACCTGAATGGGAACGGGGCAAGGCCGTCCCTGAGGGCCGCAAGGCGGTCTATCTGAATCCGGGGCTCACCTTTGGTACCGGCTCCCACGCCTCTACCCAGCTGTGCCTTGGTCTGCTGGAAAAGCACCTGGCTCCGGGCGACGCCGTGCTGGATCTGGGCTGCGGCAGCGGTATTTTGTCCATTGCCGCCATGAACCTGGGGGCAAGTCGGGCCCTTGGCGTGGACATCGACCCCAAGTCGGTGGACGTGGCCTATGNAAACGCCGCTCTCAACGGCATCGGACTGTCCAGCTACACCGTCCGGGCGGGGGACGTGCTCTCCGACAAAAAGCTGGTGGAGGAGCTGGAGCAGGCGGGGCCCTTCCGGATGGTACTGGCCAATATCGTGGCCGATGTGATCATCCCCCTCTCCGCCCAGGTGGAGCGCTTTCTGGCCCCGGACGGGGTGTTTATCTGCTCGGGCATCATTGATACCCGGNCGGAGGAGGNGGCCGCCGCCCTGANNGGGAANGGGCNTACCATCCTGGAGCGGGCGGAGAAGGACGGCTGGTGCGCCCTGGCGGCGGAGGCTGGGGCATGAGGACGATAGTCCGGCCGGTTGCGCTGCCCCCCGGACGGCGGGTGCTGGTCATCAGCGACCTCCACGGAAATCTGCCGCTGCTGAAGGGACTGCTCCGCAAGGTGGGCTTTTCCGGGGAGGATATCCTCATTGTGCTGGGAGACATCCTGGAGCGGAACGAGGGCAGTCTGGACACCCTGCGCTGTGTAATGGAGCTGGCGGAGAAATATACCGTCCACACCATCCTGGGCAACTGCGATAACATCGTTCCCGCCTTTGCCGACGACCGGCCTNANANCCCNCAGGAATTTTACGAGCGGTGGTTTCGGATGCAGGGAGAGCGGTGCCTGCTGGTGAAGNTGGCCCATTTGGCGGGGGTGGAGGTGACCTCCCGGCTGGACTTTCCCGCTGCCCGGGTGGCCATCAANAGAGACTTCGGCCCGGAGCTNGATTTTCTCCGGGGCCTGCCCCACATTCTGGTCAACGACGACTACCTCTTCGTCCACGGCGGCGTGCCCCGGGAGGAGCGGCTGGAGGAGCTGGACGCCCACAGCTGCATGAAAAACGACGACTTTCTGGGCCAGGGATACTCCTTCCACCGCTGGGTGGTGGTGGGCCACTGGCCCGTGACCCTCTATCACAGCCACATTCCCTCCGCCAAGCCCATCCTTCTGTACGACCGGCACATTGCCAGCATCGACGGGGGCTGCACCCTGAAGGCGGACGGGCAGCTCANNGCCCCCATCTTGCCNTCCGAGCCGGGAGGAGAATTTTCCTATGTAGCCTATGACGGCTTCCCGGTGATGACCGCCCTGGACGATCAGGCCCCCTCGGAGGACTCCATCAACATCCGCTGGGGCCGCANCGCTCTGGAGGTGCNGGAGAAGGGGGAGGAGTTCTCCCGGTGCCGCCACTTGGAGAGCGGCCGGGTGCTGGATGTGCTCACGGAATATCTGCGCTATGACGAACGGGGCGTCCACTGTGAGGACTCCACCGACTACCGCCTGCCGGTGAAGGCGGGGGAGCGGCTGAGCGTGGTGCGGCGCACCAGCCGGGGCACCCTGGCCAAAAAGGACGGCGCCACAGGGTGGTATTTTGGCCGATTGAAAGAAGAATAAAAAGGAGGAAAAAGCGATNATGAACTTCAATTATTACACACCCACAAAGGTGATCTTTGGAAAGGGGACGCTGGATCAGGTGGGCCAANAGGTCAAGGATTTCGGGGGAAAAAAAGTCCTGATCCACTACGGCGGCGGCAGCGTAAAGCGCTCCGGAGTGCTGGGCCGGGTAAAGGCGTCTCTGGATCAGGCGGGGATCGGCTGGACAGAGCTGGGAGGCGTGGTTCCCAATCCCCGGTTGGGATTGGTGCGTCAGGGCATCGAGCTTTGCAGGAAGGAGGGGGTGGATTTCCTCCTGCCTGTGGGGGGCGGCAGCGTGATCGATTCCGCTAAGGCCATCGGCTACGGGGTTGCCAACGACGGGGACGTTTGGGATTTTTACGACTTCAAGCGCGTTCCTACCGCCTGTATGCCCGTGGGCGCAGTGGTCACCATTGCCGCCGCGGGCAGCGAGATGAGCAACTCCTCGGTCATCACCAAGGAGGAGGGCGGCATCAAGCGCAGTTATAACAACGACATGGGCCGGCCCAAGTTTGCCATCATGGATCCTGAGCTGACCATGACCCTGCCGGACTACCAGACCGCCTGCGGCTGTGCCGATATCCTTATGCACACGATGGAGCGGTATTTCAATGTGGATACGATGGAGCTTACCGACGTACNGGCCGAGGGGCTNATGCGGGTGGTCATGGACGAGGCCAGGGTGCTGGTAAAGGATCCAAAGAATTATGAAGCCCGGGCCAATGTGATGTGGGCGGGGAGCCTTTCTCACAATGGCCTTACCGGCTGCGGCGCNGGCAACGGCGACTGGGCCTGCCACCGGCTGGAGCATGAAGTGGGTGGAATGTTCGATGTGGCCCATGGGGCGGGCCTTGCCGCCCTTTGGGGCACCTGGGCCCGGTATGTGCTCCCGGAAAAGCCCGGCCGGTTTGCCCAGTTCGCCGTCAACGTGCTGGGGGTGGCCCCCCAGGGGGACGATACTGCCACGGCGCTGAAGGGCATTGAGGCGATGGAGGAGTTTTACCGGGAGATCAAGATGCCCACCAACCTGCGGGAGCTGGGGGTGGAGCCCACGGAGGAGCAGATTTTGGAGCTGGCGGAGAAGTGCGACGCCGCAAACCGGGGCGCGCTGGGCGTGGTGAAGCGGCTGACCCGGGAAGATATGGCGGAAATTTACCGCCGGGCAAAATAAAAGGCGCAAAAAGGAAAGGGCCGCCGGAGGGCGGCCCTTTCCTTTATTCTCTCGGCCAGTCCAAGCCTTTGGGCAGACCGAGAATATAATCGGCGGATACTTTGTAAAGACGGCACAGCTCCTTCAGCCGCCCAATTGTCATGGCTTGACTTCCGGTCTCATATTTCCCTATTTGCTGTAAGGTGCTATATTTTTGAAAAGAACCTTATAGGGGTGTGGGGGATGAATTATGGACGAGCAGAGGATCCAATGGTCGGAGGAGATCGCCCGGCTTCGGGAGGGGGAGGGGATGACCTTCAAAGCCATTGGAGAGCGGTATCAGATCTCTCCGGAAAAGGTATCCTATCTATATCAAAGCTTTTTGCGCCGCCGGCGGCCGCCTTGCCAAATTGGAGGAAGAAAAGCGGCGCAAAGCTGGGGAAAAGGATCATTTATCCGCAAAATCTATTGACATTTTCGATTTGGATTGATATACTACTAAAGCCGCTTTGAATGGGCCAAAAAGTGAGGAAGCTCCTCCGCCCCCGACAGCGAGCCCGTAATGAAGGAGTTGAAACATATGCACGCGATCATCGAGACCGGCGGCAAGCAGTACAAGGTGGCGGAGGGCGACACCCTCTTCATCGAGAAGCTGCCTGTGGAGGCCGGGGACAACGTGACCTTCGACAAAGTCCTGGCCATTCTGGACNGGGACAAGGCCACTTTCGGCACTCCCGTTGTGGAGGGCGCCAAGGTGGACGCCAGCGTCGTGAAGAACGGCAAGGGCAAGAAGATCATCGTCTTCAAGTACAAGCCCAAGAAGAATTACCGCCGTAAGCAGGGCCATCGTCAGCCCTACACCAAGGTGACNATCGGCAAGANCCACGCCTANTGATCACCGCCACGTTTCATTTAGAGGGCAGCCGCATCACCTCCGTTCAGGTGGAGGGCCACAGCGGACTTGCCCCGGCGGGGGAGGACATCCTGTGCGCCGCCGTCACCAGTGCCGTCCGTGTTACCGAGTGCGCCGTCAACGACGTGCTGGGACTGGANGCCAGNGTGAAGGTGAAGNCGGACAAGNCTCTGATCTCCCTCAAACTCCCCGGAGGACTGGGGCAGACCAACGAGAGCACCTGTCAGACCCTTCTGACCGGCCTGATGGTCTACTTCACCCAGCTTCAGGAGGAGTATCCCGATAATATCATCGTCATGGAGGTGTAATCCAATGCTGAAGATCGGACTGCAATTTTTCGCCCACAAAAAGGGCGGCGGCTCCACCAAGAACGGCCGTGATTCCCACGCCCAGCGCCTGGGCGTCAAGCGGGGCGACGGCCAGTTCGTACTGGCGGGCAATATTCTGGTGCGTCAGCGCGGCACCCATTTCCACCCCGGCACGGGTGTGGGCAAGGGCAGCGACGATACCCTGTTCGCTCTGCGGGACGGCACTGTGAAGTTCTCCCGTCTGGGCAAGGATCGCAAGCAGGTCTCCATCGAGGAGATCGCCCAGTAATTTGGGACAGAGGAACGCCCCGGACATAAAACCATGTCCGGGGCGTTTTTTCAAAGGAGGCCCTTTTTATGGCCAATGGCTTTATTGACAAGGCCCGCATTCTGGTGCGGGCGGGCGCGGGCGGCGGCGGCGCGGTGGCCTTCCACCGGGAGAAATATGTGGCCGCCGGCGGCCCTGACGGCGGCGACGGCGGCCGGGGAGGCGACATCTGCCTGCGGGTGGACGAGCATATGTCCACCCTGATGGACTTCCGCTATAAGCGCAAGTATGTGGCCCCCAAC
The DNA here is from genome assembly GCA_905219705.1 of Oscillospiraceae bacterium. Classification (GTDB taxonomy): domain Bacteria; phylum Bacillota; class Clostridia; order Oscillospirales; family Oscillospiraceae; genus Vermiculatibacterium; species Vermiculatibacterium agrestimuris. The sequence goes on from CAJMXB010000042.1 coordinate 13,930, forward strand.
GGCCTGCCGGGCCAGGGGAACCGGAAGTCGGGCAAGGACGGGGACGACCTCACCATCCGGGTGCCCCGGGGCACTGTGGTGCNGGACGCCGAGACCGGGGAGATCATCTGTGACATGGCCGNCCAGGATACCTTCGTGCTGTGCCGGGGCGGCCGGGGCGGCTGGGGCAACCAGCACTTCGCCACCCCCACCCGGCAGGTGCCCCATTTCGCCAAGGCGGGCCTGCCCGGCCAGGAGCGGGATGTGATCCTGGAGCTGAAGCTGCTGGCCGACGTGGGGCTGGTGGGGTTCCCCAACGTGGGCAAGTCCACCCTTTTGAGTGTGGTCACCCGGGCCCAGCCCAAGATCGCCAACTATCATTTTACCACCCTGTCCCCCAACCTGGGAGTAGTGGCTCTGGAGGAGGGGACTTCCTTTGTGCTGGCGGACATCCCCGGTATCATTGAGGGAGCCGCCGAAGGGGCCGGCCTGGGCCACGACTTTTTGCGGCACATTGACCGCTGCCGGCTGCTCATCCATCTGGTGGACGTCTCCGGCAGCGAAGGACGGGATCCGGTGGAGGACTTTGAGGCCATCAACGCCGAGCTGGCCCAGTACAGCCCGGAGCTTGCCCAACGGCCCATGATCGTGGCGGGAAACAAGGTGGACATTGTTGCCCACGACCGGNAGGCCCTGGAGGCGNTGAAGGCCCATGTANAGAAGCTGGNGCTGCCTTTNTTCGAGCTGTCCGCCGCGGCGCATCAGGGAACCCGGGAGCTGATGTATGCCGCCGCGGAAAGGCTCCAGGAGCTGCCCCCCATCACGGTCTATGAGCCCACCTATGTGGAAAAGCCCAAGGAGGTGGACATGTCCGAGCCGCCCACCATCGAGGTCATCGACGGCACCTGGGTGGTGGATGGCCCCTGGCTGCGCCAGCTCATGGCCAACGTGAATTTCGGAGACTACGAGTCCCGCAACTGGTTTGACCGCCAGCTGCGCCAGTCCGGCCTTTNNGCCCGGCTGNAGGAGATGGGCATACAGGATGGGGACACCATCTGCCTTTATAATTTGGAGTTTGAATATCAGCGGTAACCGCGAAAAAGCGGCCCGGCATCCTTTGGATGCCGGGCCGCTTTTTCGATCCTGTTACGTGCCCACTGTATGCGTGCGCAGGTAACAGAGCCAGGCATAGCAGCCTTCCGGAGTGAGGTAAAGNCCGTCGGTGCTCAACGCGTCGNCCAGGCCCCCGGGCTGGGTGAAGGGGGCGGCGGTATCCACCAGATAGNCCTGCTTTTCCCGGGCCAGCTGGGCCAGGAGGTAATTGCGCCGGGCCAGCAAAGTGTTGCTGGGGCTCTGGGCGGCGGAGCGGAAGGAGGTGACGGGGATCAGGGTCTGGATATAGATCTTTGCCTGGGGCAGGAGGGCGCGCAGGTCGTCGATGAGGGCGGCATACTCGCTGTAAAAGGTGGCCTCGTCCATCCAGGCGGCCTCGTTGAGGCCCAGCATCACATAGACCTTCGTCCACGCCCCGCCCTCCAAGGCTTGGGCAAGGGTGAGGTTTCTGTCGGTGTAGCTGTTTTTGGTGTGGGCGGTCTGGACGTTGATATCGGAGAAGGAGAGCACCAGGCCGGGAACCTCCGCTCCGCCGGCCATGGCATAGAGCCGGGGATCGCCCAGGAATACCGCGTCGGAAAACCAGTCCTCCTCCACCGCCGGCGCGGCGGGGACAGGGGCCTCAAAAAGAAGGGGGGCGTCCACCACTTCGGGAAGGGCGCTGGACTTCGGCTGGGAGGCGACGGCCTGAGAGGGAAGGGCGCACAGCAGCGCCAGGACTGAGGCGGCGCAGAAAAGGCGGCGTTTCATCTTCATCCCTCCAAAAATTCACTGACAGGGCCGTAATCAGAGGCGATGACCAGCAGCACCGAGCTGCCCCGCTTTTCAATGACGGCGTCCTTTAGCTTGTCCATTTCTTCCGGCATATAGTCCTCCAGCTCCTCCAGCCGATCCTCCACCCGGTAGTCCAGGGCGGTCTGGGNGGCCNGGGNGGCCTCGTCGCTGTCCAGGGTNAAGATGGCCAGCTCCTCGGCGGAGGAGGGGGAGGCATAGACCGCGCTGGCGGTAACAGTGGCCTCGTCAATGCCGTAGAGGGCGCAGGCGGTGGCCTGGTCGATCTGGGTCAGGGCCGTGGTAAAGGCCCCCTCCGCCTCCCGCAGCTNGGCGGCGTCCTTGGCGGGGGAGAACTCCGCTGTCTTTCCGCCGCAGGCGGTCAGGGACAGGCAGAGGACGGCAAATACAATGCCGGAGAGTATCTTTTTCATCTTATATCACCTTTTGTTATCAGGATGAGACTCCCGTATGGGTGGTCAGATAGTCCAGCCACAGCAGGTAANNNGATTTTTTAAAGTGGACGCCGTNGNCGNAGAGGTCGGACTTNAGCTCCCCGTCCTCGTCCTCCATCACCTCGGCGATGTTGAGGAAAAAGACCTTCTTCTCCTGGGCCATGGCGACCAGGGCCTCGTTATAGGCGACGACCCCCTCGTTGGTGACGTAGTAGGGCTGGTCATAGCTTTTGCAGTCGGCAGTGTTTACCGGGATAATGGACTGGACATAGATCCGGGCGTCCTCCTGGCTTTCCCGAATGGCGTCGATGAGCTTCCCATAGTGCTCGGCAAAATCCTGGGGGGCCTTGGAGCCCAGCTCATTGACCCCCAGCATCACATAGACCTTGCCGTACTGCTTTTGGGCCAACACATCCAGAATGGGCAGCTTTTCTCCCTCCTGGCGAATGACCTTTTTGCCGTCCAGGATCTCGTAGACGGTGATGCCGGTGTGCTCCAGGAAGACGGCTTCGGCGGTGATGCCGCTGAAGATATGAAGGCCGTCGGTGCGGGAGTCCCCAATAAAAACCGCGTCGGCAAACCAATCCTCCTGGGCCACCGCTTCGCTCTCGGGGACAGGCTGCGACCAGTCCGGCTCCGGGGTGGGAGAGGGGG
>CAJMXB010000043.1 GCA_905219705.1 Oscillospiraceae bacterium
TGCCGCCCCCTCCGCCACCGGAGACAGCTTTACCATCAGCGGCTCGGTGGACGGTCAGACCGTGTGGGTCATGGCCAAGGGTAAGGGCAACAATATCGGCGATACCCCCAAGTGGGTGTGCATCGGCAAGGTGGGCCTGGAGAACTTCGACTTTGCCGTTGGCATCCATGTCAGCGGCAACACGCCGCCCGCCGGTACCACCGGGCTGACGGTGAACCCCACCACCGCCACCACCACGCCGGGTGGCAGCTTCAACGTAAACGCCTCCAGCACCAACAACGGCTACAAGTTCAAAAACTGGGAGACCGGGAACGTGNGCANCACNACGTCTGTGAATACCGACGGCTCCATCTCTNAGTTTACCGCCACCACCACGGTGGCCAACCTGACCAAGCAGCCCGGCGTGAACAACATCTACGCCAACTTTGTGCCCATTCCCCACCTGACCCTCACGAATAGCGGCGGCGCCACCGGCGCCCAGGNNTTCAGGGGCCAGCTGGGNAACGACGGTNAGGACTCCGCCCGGAATGTGACTTACACCTTCCCCGCGGGGAGCAAGTTTACCGCCTCCACCACCCCCGGCGCCACAGTGGCCGTGGNCGCCNGTACGGCGGGCAACCTGGTCATCGAGTGCACCGAGACTGCCCCNGGCACCTATACCGACACCCTTACCATTACGTATGAGGACGCTGACGGGGTGCAGTATACCCTCACCCAGCCGGTGGCCTACACCGTGACGGTGCCCACCAAGACCGTCCATGTGGAGGTGGCGGTGAACGGCGGCTCCGCCAGCGCCACCCTGCCTGCCAATACCACTGTGAGCCCCACGAAGGCCAATCCCGTCACCCTGGAGGGCGGGGACAGAACTCTGCTCTCCACCAACACCAGCAACCGGGGCTACCGGTTCACCGGCTGGAGCGCGGTGGCCGCCGCCAACGGCAGCCTGAGTACCACCGCCGCGGCCACTAACAACGGCGGCACCACCACCTTCACCATGGCCGACCCGGTGCCCAGCACGGATGTGACCGTGGTGGCCAACTACATCACGGTTCCCTGGCTGGAGGCCGGGAGCAAGATCCCGGGCGGCCACGCCACCGGTACAAGCCCCACGGTGAAGCCCGCNACCGTAGAGATCAACAACATCGGCGCGGCCAACGCCACCGCCGTGTCGGTAAGTTTGGGCGACGACCGCTTCCGGCTGGCCTCCGGCGGTATGAACGCTACGGGCAACACCGTCGCCGCCGCCGGCAACGGTACGGTGAGAGTGGAGCCCAAGAGCGCCGCCGGCCTGGCCGCGGGCACCTATGTCATTCCCGTGACTGTGNCCTATAAGCAGGTGGCCTCCGACACCACGGAGNTGAAGGTGGAGACCACGGTGACCTATGTGGTCACNGAGACCACCTATACTCTGACGGTGAAGTATCCCACCGGGGCTAACAGCGNCGTAAACAACGTGCAGTACATTCTCAACGGCGNCACGGCCACGGCCATTGCCAACAANGGCACCGTGACGGTGAAGCCCGCCGACGTGGTGACCATCACCGCCACCCTCACCGACTGCACCGGCAGCTGGGCCACCACTGCCTGTACCGAGAATGTGGACACCGGCTCTGTGCTGGGTATCAGCACCTTCACCGGCAATGCCACCGCCACCCTGAGCGTCACCGGCAAGGCCAAGCTCACCTATGAGCCCACCGCCGGCGCCGCCACCGAGGGGGCGGCCACCGTGACCACCAACCCGGCGCTGAAGATCAGCAACGTGGGCACCGGCAACGCCAACATCACCAAGATCACGGTGACCAACAACAATTCCAGCGACAGCAAGACCTTCGGCGGCAGCACCAGCACCGCCGTCAATCTGGCTGCCGGCGCCAACCACGCCATCACCCTGGCGCCCAACAACTGGGGCTCCACTTGGGCGGCGGGCACCTACACCGCCAAGGTGACGGTGGAATACACCGATTCCTCCGGAAGCCACACCGATGTGACTTACGTGCCCTTCATCGTCTCCGCCCCCAGCACCTTTACGGGCAAGGTGACGGTGCTGTGGAACAACAGCTCCACTCTGGGCAGCAACGTCACCGGCGTGTCCCTGACGGGTAACCCTGCCGGCACTCAGGCGGGCAATGTGTGGACGTTTGCCAACCTGAGCAGCGCCAGCGCCTACAACATTACTGTGGCCACGCCCAACGGCGATGTCGTCAGCACCCAGACCCTGAACAACGGCAACCAGGAGGTCACCATCTATATCTCCACGGTGTCCGTNGTGGCCAATGGCNCCGGCCAGGGCAGCGTGAAGCTGGCCGGGGCGAGCACGCCGCTGACCAAGGCCTACGAGGAGGGGGCGGCGGTAGCGATCGAGGCCATTCCCGCCAGCACCTATAAGTTTGACAAGTGGCAGAAGGGGAGCACTGACGTGGCCCTGGGCGCCGCCGCCACCGTGCTGGCTGAAAAGACCAACACCACCTACACCGCCTACTTCACCCAGGACTTCAAGGTGACCTATGACGGCAATGGTACGGGCTCCAGCAATGTGCCCGTGGATCAGAACAGCTACAAGCGGGACGCCACGGTGACGGTGTCCACCACCGTGCCTACCCGTCCGGGCTATCAGTCTGACGGCTGGTACAGCGCGGCCACCGACGGCACCAAGTTCGGCACCACCTTTACCATCACCACCGACACCACCCTCTACGCCCANTGGACGGCTGTCAGCCCCACCGGGGTGGCTCCCATTACGGAGAGCACCGTCGTCNACTACGGCGACANCTTCTCCTCCAACGCCGTGGCCACCGCCGTGCGGGGGGCCAACGCTAACGTGCCTTTCACCTACAGCGATGAGAGCGCCGCCAAGCTGGCCTCCATCGGCCTGAGCCTGGACGCCAGCGGCAACATCAGCGGCCGGCCCTACAAGGTGGGTACCTTCACCTTCACCATCCGGGCCACCGATACCCGCAACAGCACCTATACCGACGNCAGCTATACTCTGACGGTAAAGAAGGCCCAGCCCACCCTGACGGCCTCGGTGGCCTCCGGCAACCAGANGGGCAGCGCCTTCAGCGCCGCCAAGTATAACTATACCGTCACCGCCCCGCTGTACACCGCCTCCGGCTGGCAGANCGCCACCCTGATGACGGGTACAGGGGCCGCCCTCACCGCCACCGCGGCGGACAAAGCCGGCACGGTGAGTCTTGACGCGCCTACCACCCTGTTTGAAAACAGCGCCAAGGATATCGGTCTCACTTACGCCCCCGGAACCAAGACCGACGGGGCAAGCAATGCCTATACCGCCATCTATGAGAATGCCGCCACGACTTTGTCCGTGGCGGGAACCGGCGTTGTGGAGGCCCTGTCCATCAGCCCCAACACCCACAACTTCGGCTCGGTGAACGATGACGGCTCTCATATCACCCAGACCAACTACATCCAGCCCGCGGCCTTTANCTATACGGTGAAGAACGAGGGCAACGTGACTACGGGGGCCATCACCATCACAGCTCCCGCGGGCTATACCGCCTCGGCGAGCTCCCTTGCCGCCCTGGCTCCTGGCGCCACCGCCACCTTTACCATCCGGCCCGACGAGCACCTGACCGTGGGCAANCATCCCGGNGTGATCTCNGCCAGCTACACCAGCACCCAGACGGGCACGCCCACCATCTCCGCCTCCGCCGNGGCCGANTTCGAGGTGAAGGCCCCNNCTATCNTCAGNGGCTATATCACCGTGAAGACCCAGGCGGTTGGCGCCACCGAGCCCAGCGTGAGCGCCCTGCCCAGCGATTATGCCGTGAGTCTGGTGCCTGTGGGCGGCGGAGCGGCAGTTGGGCCCATTGCTCAGAGCGATGTGGCCACTACCGGCCGCTACCGCTTTGAGAACGCGGACGCCACCAAGGAGTACAACATTGTGGTGACCAAGTCCGGCACCAATGCCGATTCCTGGACGGTGCCCGACCGGCTGGTGAGCCTTGCCAACCGCACCAACCAGGGCCTGATCCTCTATGAGCTGAAGACCGCCGACGACGGCACCAGCGGCGTGACCACCACCGGCGACGGCTACTATCTGGCCGGCGTGGGCGTGACTATTACCGCCACCGCCTCTGCGGGCAACATGGCCTTTGACAAGTGGACGGAAGTGACGNCGCAGAGCAGCCCGAACGCGACCAGCTACAGCAACAACGCCGCCAGCACCTCCTATGCCATGCCCGCCCAGTCCGCCACCCTGACGGCCCACTACAAGAACACCGACGCCACCGAGTGCACCATCACCTACGACGCCAACCGGCCCGGCGATGTAAAGAACGACGTGAACATCTGGACGCCCGGGCCTGAGACCGGCGTGGCTGTGGGTACCGCCCATACCCTTCTCACCGGCACGCCCACGCTGCTGGGATACACCTTCGAGGGCTGGTTTGCGGCGCCTACCGGCGGCACCGCCATCACTTCCGTTACGCCCGCCGGCGACACCACGGTCTATGCCCACTGGACGCCTGTCGCCCTGACGGCCACCGGAACTGCCCCTGACGGCACCTATGGCACCGGCTACACCGGCGGTAAGGTGAGCGTCACCACCCCCAGCGGCGCCACGGCCACCTACAAGGTCACCGCCGGTGCGCTGCCCGGCGGGCTGACCCTGGACGAGAACACCGGCGCCATCACCGGCATCCCCTATGAGATCTGCACCAACAAGACGGTGACTGTGACGGTCACCATGAGCAACGATGTAAACACCACGCCGCGCACCACGACGGTTGACCTTACTATTACCATCAACCCCGCCACGCCCACCATTACCGGCGTGACGGCGACAAACGTCGTCACCGACGCGGATCCCAGCACCTACAACTACGTGGTCACCGTGGCCGGCCCCAAGTATACCGGCACCGGTTGGGAGACGGCTGTAGACGAGCTTNTCTACACGCCTGGTACCCCTGCGGGCAAGAAGAGCGGTATCGGCGACGCCGCCTTTAGTGCCAGCGGCTCCAACGTGAAGGTGGACTTCACCCCGGCCAACACCGCCTTTGACGGTGAGAACCAGGCGCAGGATGCCGTTTGGACTACCGCCACAAAGACAGTTNCTGTCTCTCCGGACAGCAACAAGGTGACTCTGTCCGTGGATCCCACTGAATGGGAGTTTGACTCCAACGGCAACACTGCCGGTGGCGCCCATGCCCAGGAGGGCTTTACCGCCGGGAGCGGCACCGATGGCCTGGTAGCCAGCAATGTGGTCAATCCCAAGGAGTTCACCCTGAAAAATGAGGGCAACGTGCCCTCCGGCACCCTGAGCTACAAGTTTGCCAGCGCCGCAGCGGCGGGCCAGCCGGGCACTTACTTCAGCTTTGCCTGGGGCACCGCCACTGCCGCCGGTTTGGGGGCGAACGCCTCCGGCACCTTCACCGTCAGTGTGAACGCCACCGCCACCGCCCAGGCCGGCACCTACACCGACACCCTGACCATCTCCAACGCCGCCGGCGATTCCGCTACGGTGTACCGTCTGGTCTTTGTGGTGGAGAAGTCCGCCACCTATACCGGTACCGTGACGGTCTACGTCACCGACATGCCCCCCACTGCGCCCAACAACGGCACCACCAAGACCCAGATCCCCGCCGCCGTGACCGGCGGTAAGGTGGAGTTTGTGCCCAGCGGCGGCGGAGCCGCCGTCACGGCCACCTGGGACGCCGCGGGCAGCGTCTACAAGTCCGACGCCCTGGAGACCGGCAAGGGCTACTCCGTGCGGGTGACCACCACCGGCGGGGCCTGGACGGTTCCCGGCAGCATCGCCAACGACGGCGACAACGTGGATGTGAAGCTCTATCAGGTCCAGCTGGCCTCCGCCCCCGCGGGGCTGACCGTGACCCAGACCGGCGCGGGCTATTACGCCGAAAATCAGCCCGCCGCCCTTACCACCGGGGCCACGGCCACCGGCGCCNGCGGGACCTCCCACGCCTTCAAGACCTNGGANGACGCCAANCGCACCACCGCCGCCAGCTNCNNCGCGGTNATTACCGACGCGGTGAAGTTCACTGCCACCTACGAGGCCACCCTGACCCTGACCTATGACGCCAACGGCGGCACGGGCGACGCGGTGAGCGGCGGCAACCCCGAGGCCCACAATGCCGGGGATAAGTTCTCCCTGAAGAACTGCACCGCCACCAAGGACGGCTATACCTTCGACGGCTGGGANACCCAGGCCGACGGCACAGGCACCCGGTATCAGGCGGGCGCCACTTACACCATGCCCGATACCAGCACCACCCTCTACGCCATCTGGAAGGCCAACGACGCCATGAGCCTGCCCGGCAACAGCTGGACGGTGGCCTATAAGGACACCCTGGGCGACAAGGTGATCAACGCCGTGGGCGGCATTCCCGGCTACACCTACGCCAAGGACAGCGGCAGCCTGCCCACCGGCTTCAGCTTCGACGCCGCCAACCACAAGTTCTCCGGCACGGCCAGCAGCTACAGCACCACCGTGGCGGACAACAGCAAGACCATGACCGTCACCGNCACCGACAGCGTGGGCAAGACGGCCAACGGCAGCTTTACCATCACCGTGACCCAGGCCGACACCAAGGTGACCACCGGCTTCACCGCCCCGGGCACCAACCCCAGCGTGGGCGACACGGTGGATCCCAGCAAGCTGGGCAACAAGGACAACGTGGTGGTGAACTACTACAAGACCGACGGCACCACCGTGGGCGGTACCATCGGCGCCGTGCCCACCACCGGCGGCACCGCCCCCGAGGGCACCTGGACCGTGGAGGGCCCGGACAAGTACCTGCCCGGGGAGAACACCTATGTGCTCAAGTTCACGCCCACCGATCCCGGCTTCAAGCCCTGCACCACCACCGTGACCGTGACGGCGGAGAACAAGAAGATCAACTCCGCCGAGATCGGCATCTTCTTCCCGGCCAACGGTGGTACGCCCAACACCACTGTTTCCGGCGACAATGGCAAGAAGATCGCCGCCACCACCACGCCTACCGTGGCTACGCCCACCGACACCTTCAAGGTGGACAACATCTCCTGGGCCCCGGCTGACAAGTTCGACTCCAAGAACGACTCCACCGTCTACGTTCAGCTGACGGCGGAGGACGGCTGGGAGTTTGACGCCGACTTTGTGGGCTCCCTCACCGATCAGACCGCCACGTCCGCGGGCACCAAGACGGCCACGGTCATCGGCAACACCGGCAAGACCCTGACCCTGATGTACGTGTTCAAGGGTGAGGATCAGGTGGTGGATGACATTTATGTGGAGACCACCGCCGAGNTGAAGGTGGTCGGTACAGATTCCAAGCTCATCGGCNAACCCGCCGACGCTTTGAAGTACACCGTTACCGGCTACCACTGGGAGAAGACTACCGGTCACGAAGAGGTGGACGCCGCCCATCCCTTCCAGGCCGACACCCTCTACGACGCCGTGGTGACGGTGGANGCCAACGAGGGCTATAAGTTCAACNCCGCCAACTTCGGCAACGCTGTGGGTCAGGATATCCATACCCATGCCTTNATCGNCNACGGCNTGCCNAAGGAGGATCCCAAGACCAACACCGTGGAGGTGGTGATGAGTGCCGACGGCAAGAGGATCACCATCCGCTTCTCCGCCTTCAAGCCTGTGGCTTTGCGGGTGGTGGGCATCCGGGTCACCGAGGGCGCGCTGACCACCACGGATTACTACGCCATTACCACTACCGATAAGAATGCCGNCGGTAATGACGTCAAGACGACTACGGACGGTGTCTATGGACACAGCGCGCACAGCGCGCAGTACAGCGATGCGGGCAAGGCATCCATCAAGTATGTCCTGGTGTACGAGGACGGCAGCGAGTCCACCCCCATCAGCTACACCAACGAGACGCTGGTCTATGGCACCTCCGCCAGCGGGAACCTGTCTCCGATGCCCGCCGACGGCTACACCTTCACCGTTGAGGACCCCGCCGTGAAAGACGATGTGACAGAGTACGACGGGAAAAACGTGTATCTCAGCTACACAGTGAGCGGGAAGACCTACTATGCCGCCCAGCCTGTGGGCACTCTGACGGTGCGGCATTTGATCGCCGACGGGATCGCCCCGTCCCGGGTGTGGACCACCGCTGAGCTGACCTTCGTGAAGGGCACGCAGTTTACTCTGCCCAGCACCAACATGCCCACCGCCGATGTGGCTTTCAACTCCCACGACNCGCTGATAAAGGCTNAATACGGCTTTACCTACGTCCAAACTCCGGCTGACGNTGGCAATCACTACTTCTATTCCACCGACGTGTCCTCCGACGCTGCGGCCAAGACCGCCGAGCTCAAGGCGGGGGTCACCATGGCGGACGCCGACAACGNCAAGACCGTCTACATGTGCTACATCGACATCAACGGTAACCTGGTCTACGCCCCCGTGGGCGTGCTCAAGGTGTCCGGCGANACCAACAGCAAGGTGTGGATCAGTAACACCAGCGATCCCACCGNTAACGGAGCCGACGTCAGCAGCGCCAAGCCTGGCGCCACCACCGGCGGCGCCACCGAGCCCGAGTACGGCGAGACCATCAAGGCCAACGTGGAGGGGACGCCCGACGGCAACCTGACCTACACCTGGNAGGACGTCACCACCTGCGATGTGCTCCAGACCGGGCCCTCCGACACCTACGTACTGGGCAAGGACGATGTGGGCAAGATCATTACCGTCATCGTCACCGAGTCCGGGACTTCCGGCTCCACGGAGACCGTCAACAAGCCCGTGGGCCAGAGGCGCACCCTGAAGCTGGACGTGATCCACGTCAGCAAGGTCTGCGACGGCACGGTCACCAACACCCACACCTATAAGACCACCAGCACCGCCAATGACTTCACCCTGTCCAATGTGATCAACGGCGATGTGGTCTACGTGTCCGCTTACACCGCCACCGCCCCCGAATATGAGGCCGCTTCCGTGGGCAGCACCTTCGACTGGCCTGCCATCAGCGACGCCACCCGGGGCAACTACACCCTGTCCGACGGAGAGCNCTACCGCCTGGGCAANCAGGCTGCCCTGCCCGACAGAGGCGAGATCGTGGGCGATGACACCATCAATCCCATCACCGTGAAGAACGACGACATCCAGCCCGTGCGGGGCGGCAAGCCCACCGACACGCCCTTCACCAAGCCCACCGGCGAGGACCCCTACGATGTGGACCAGACCGAGCCTAAGGGCACCTGGTACTGGAAGGATGGAGAGACCTGGAAGCCCGTCGCCGACGGCGGTCTGGACGACGAGGNCAACTTCAAGCCCTCCACGACCTATAAGGTCGTTGTGGAGGTAGAGGCGGAGGACGGCAAGAAGTTTGCCGAGGACGCCGACGGTTACTATGACATCGGCGGCCGGCTCTGGCCCGCCGAGGTGGAAATGACCGGCGATCAGACCGGCGCTACTCTGACAGTGGAGTTCCCGCCCNCCGCCGCGCNGGAAGGGGACATCAACGTCACCTACGTCACCGCCTTCTTCCAGGATCCGCCCATTGTGGACGAGACCGTTCCTGCCCATCCCGACTGGGTGGGCCGTGAGGTGGAGACGGTGAGCACCACCGTTAACGACAGCAACCCCGAGCACTTTGTGGTGCGCTGGTACGAGTCCAGCACGAAGCCGGACGCCTCTACCAACTGGGGCACCCCGCTGGTTGCAGGCTCCACCTTCAAGGCCGGTAAGTACTACAAGGTGGAAGTGGACGTGAGGCCCGGCAACGGCTACGCCTACAACCTGGACAGCACCGACGACGTCATGGACACCAAGTTCGCCATCAACACCAGCGCGGGTACCAACGACGCCACCGCGGTCAAGAACGGCGACAGCTACACCATGTCCTACGTGTTTGCTACCCCTGTGGCCCCCATTGAGATCGCCCACGTGAACCTGAGCGTGCCGCAGCCCGTGGTGGAGGGCAAGCCCGCCGACCACAGCACCGTGACCGTCAACCAGGCGCTGGGCACCAACGGCACGAACTACAACGCCACTCTGAATGTGACAAACGTCACCTGGAGCACCACCGACGCCTTTGAGGCCGACACGGTGTACACCCTGGAGTTTGACGTGACCACCAGCACCTACGACTANCTGAACGAGACCGCCGACAAGGTGGACTTTATCGTGGGCGGCGTCGGGCCCATTGAGGGCGCGGGCAGCGCCACCGGCACCGGGGCCATCACCAAGGTGGAGACCACTGCCACGGACGCGGACAAGACCTACCATGTGAAGGTCACCTTCGGTGAGCTCAAGGGCGGCAAGGTCACCCTCACCGACGTATACGTCAACGCCACCGTACCCGCCACCGACAAGAACATCGACGCCGGCTACAAGCCCTTCGTGGATGCGGTGAAGCCCTACGAGCTCACCGGCGCCAACGACATCTGGCAGTACTGGGATAACGGCTGGAAGACCATTACCAACGCCAACAAGACCGCNGCTCTGGACGGCGACAAGTTCAAGGCGGGCGTGCCCTATCAGGTTATCGGCACGGTGCGGATGAAGACGGATACCGACTCTGCCAAGTACGTCATCGACGACGCCAATACCAAGTTCTATCTGGCGGGCATCGAGTGCACCACCACCCCGGAGAACGCGGTGGCCGGAACCGGCACCTACACCCCCCTGGTGAAAAACGCCGGCGATCCCGCNACCTACACCCTGACCCGTCAGTTCCTGATCCCGGTGGATAAGATCATCACCGAGGTCACCAGCCACGCCAGCATTCCCGCCGTGGGCGGCGTGCTCACCGGCACGCCCTACATCGACGCCGTGGTGGATCTGGCCATCAACGGCTCGGGCAATATCCTCACCAGCCGTGTCACGGCCGGAACAGTGACCTGGAAGGTGCAGGACGGCGGCAACTGGGAGAATGTGCCCGGCAACACCGTGGAGCAGGGCAAGGTCTATCAGGCCACCTATACCCTGACCACCGACACCGCCAACGGTTACACCTATAAGGACGATACCGCCGACAACGCCCAGCGGGTGAAGTTCACCATCCACGGCGTGGAGGTCACCGGCGAGGGCACCAAGACCCAGGGCGGCTACACCGTCACCACCGTGCGCAACAGCGACAGCTCCTACACCGTCACCGTGGTCTACCCCGAGACCTCCTCCGACACCAAGATCGCCCAGGTCACCGTGGACTACACCGTGCCTGTGGCCGGAGCGAATCCCGCGGTGGATAAGCAGTACACCCAGCACGAGCAGGTGAGCCTGAAGCACGACGCCCTGGTCACGGACGACAGCCACGGCAGCACCTGGCACGAGGGCAACAAGAACGGCAGCGTCATTGGCGCTTCTGAGACCTTCGGCAACGGGGACTACACCGTGGTGGCCACCTTCAAGGCCAATGACGGGGTGGACGGCAAGCCCGGCTTCGTCTTTGACAGCGAGACCGCCTTCATCGTCAACGGCAACTCCTATAAGGCCAGCGACGCCAACACCCACGTGACTCTGTCCGCCGACAAGAAGACCGCCACCGTGTGGCACACCTTCCCGGGCCTGGATAAGGAGATCNTGAGGGNGCAGACCAGCGTNACCGCCCCCGCGNCCNGCGCCACGCCTGTCACCACGCCCAATGTCCCCGTGGCGGCCAACAAGGCCAACACCAACCTCCAGCCTGACGCGCTGACCATCGGCAATGTCACCTGGACAAAGACCGCCGGCGGCGCCNACACCGGGGCCTTTGATTACAGCACCGCCTACACCGCCACCTATACGCTGACGGTGAACAGCGGCGATGGTTACAACTACCTGGCCGATACCGCCGCGTCTGACTACGTGGACTTCCTGGTCAACAGCAACACTGCTGTGGTGAATGTCAATGACACGGCCAATAACAGCCATACCACGACCTATGCTGACGGCACCGTGGTGACCCTGACCAAGACCAGCGACACGGTCTACACCGTCAAGATCGACTTCCCGGCCACCGACGCCAAGGTGGACAAGATCCTCACCGTCAACGTGAACACCACCGTGCCGCCTGAGCACAAGCTGCGGGTGCCCGATGTGTACATTGTGAGTACCGAGCCCTATACCAACCCCGCCGATCCCGCCAAGACCGACCTTGTGTGGAAGGTGAAGGGTGATGATGGGAACTGGACAGTCGTGGCGAAGGATACGCCCTTCGAGGCCGGTAAGGAGTACATGGTGGAGGGCAAAGTGGTTCTGAAGAACCCCACGACCACCACCTGGAACATTACCGAGGATACCAGGTTCTACCTGGGCGGTGTGGCCATTCCCGCCACAACCGCCACCGGCAGCCTGAACGACACCACCGGCGGCAGTGTGAGCTATACCACCGGCTNCGCGGCTGNCAAGNNCGCGGTGGNCGGGATCTATCCCAAGGACACGGAGTTCACCGTCAGCCTGACCTTCNGCGCCCTGNCGGACAAGACCGATCCCACCATCGTCAAGGTGGCGGCCAACGTCCAGCAGCCCATTGCCAACCAGAGTATTCCCAGCGGGGCCGCTTCGCTCCTGCTGGCCCTGAACAAGGACGGCGTGGACATGAGCGCCTATGTCACCCCCAGCACGGTGACCTGGACGGAGAAGAACGCCGACGGGAACTTCGTGGCGCCCACCGGCACCACCTTCCGTACGGGCGGCAGCTATCAGGCTGAGTTCACCCTGACCGCCACCGACGCCGGCCACAAGTATGTTGCCGTGGCCGACCCGAAGGACTATCTGGATCTGCTCATCAACGGCGTGACCCACNCCGACNAGAGCTGGCTGNNGGNTNCCANCGACACCGAGACCGTGGGGGCCGACGGCACCATCAACCAGATCAAGGTGGAGATCGCGCCCAGCACTCCGGGCANCGAGGCGACCAGCTACAAGGTCACCGTCACCTTCAACAACATCAGTGACAAGGCGGACGTCCTGGCCGTTCTGGGTACCGCCAAGGTTCCCGAGGCCAAGGCCACGATCTCCGACAACGACATCGACGCCCTGCCCGGACAGGTCTATGAGAAGCAGAGCGCCCGTTGGCTGGACAAGAACGGCGATCCTGTCACCGAGACCTTCAAGCCCGGCAATACCTATACCGCCGAGCTCACGGTGAAGATCAAGGACGCCGAGAAGCCCTACTACCGGTTCAAAGAGACCACCACCGGCCTGCTCAACGGCAGTGGCGCGACGGTGGTCACCCGGGATCCCGCCACCGGCGAGCCCACCACCATCACCCTCAAGCTCACCTTCGAGGTGCCCAAGGAGGTCGTGAAGGTCCACGTGGCCAGTAACCGGCCCGCCGTGGGCGACCAGACCGTGGTCAACGACACCAACAAGAGCATCAACAAGTCCAATNCCACCGAGGATCGTTACGATCTGGGCGTTGTCGGCAATGTGGACGGTACGGATCTCTACGGCAAGTGGTACACCGATGCCGGCTGCACCATTCCCGCCACCCAGTTCGAGGAGGAGAAGACCTACTACATGCAGGTGGAGGTCACTCCCGGCGAGGATTACGCCCTCACTGAGGAGCCCGGAGATTACACCTGGGACACCAACCGTCAGAACGCCAACAGCGTGAAGAAGGTGGGCGACAAGTACGTGGCCGTCTTTGAGTACACCATCCGCAAGGCGGGGGAGAAGCTGCCCGATGAGCTGGCGGTANCGGTCACGCCGCCTGTGGCCGGCAACAATGTCGACAAGGTCGGCAAGCCCGGCAATGACGATACCACCGTGAAGGGCGACGTGAAGTGGACTGACGGCAGCGGAAATGAGGTCAACAAGTTCGATTACAGCACGACCTATACCGCGACTGTGGTGGTGGAGCCCAAGGATCCCAATAACTTCGACTTCACGGCTCCCGAGTTTAAGCTCAACGGCGTAACGCCCACCGCGAAAGAGAATCTTGGAGAAGACGGTCAGCCCGACGGCACCTATACCCTGACCTACACCTTCCCGCCCACGTCGCCGAAGGAGACTGTCACCGTTCCCAGTGGCGGTGGCGGCGGTGGCGGCGGGACCGTAGAGCTGCCTCAGGTGTTCTACAAGCTGGGCGAGGTGGGCGTCACCGACGACCTCACCGCCGAGAAGGTCAAGCAGAACGGCAAGCCCTCCAAGGTGCCCAAGGTGGAAGGCCTGACCATCAAGGACAAGGACGGCAGCGAGAAGACCTATACCTTCATCGGCTGGTCCGAGACCGATCCGGCCAAGACCACCGGCACGCCTGTCCTGGTGGATCCCACCACCTTCAAGATCAGCAAGGACAAGACCTTCTACGCGGTGTATGAGATCAAGGGCCATACCGCCATNGATCACACCCACTACGTCATCGGCTTCCCCGACGGCACCTTCGGGCCCAGCGCGGACATCACCCGCGGCGAGGTGGCTACCATCATCGCCCGTGCCTGTCTGGACGGCTTCATTGAGGGCGCCAACTACGGCAACCCCGGCGGCTATTCCGACGTGGAGCGCCACTGGGCCTACAGCGCCATTTCCTACTGTACCGTGAACAGCGTCTTCACCGGCTACACCGACGGCACCTTCCGTCCCGACCAGCCCATTACCCGGCAGGAGCTGGCTACCGTGGTGGCCCGTCTCCACGGCCTGATCGCCAACCAGGGCGTGCCCTTTACCGACGCCGATCAGATCTCCAAGTGGGCTGTGGACGGCGTGTATACCGCCTACGCCANGGGATGGATCAACGGCTATAAGGACGGCAGCTTCAAGCCGCTGCAGAACATCACCCGTGCCGAGACCGTGAAGGTCTTCAACGGCTATCTGGGCCGGGGCGTGGATGTGAAGGGCCTGGAGGAGATGCGCGAGTACGTCCACTCCGGCGTGGCCAGCAACAACCAGGAGAACGGTTACGATCAGTACATGACCTGGCCCGACGTGCCCAAGACCCACTGGGCCTACTACGAGATCATCGAGGCCGCCAATGACCACACCTTCTACTGGCTGGACGAGANCAACCCCGTGCCGCCCGAGCACTGGAGCAGCGTCTGGATCGACGAGATCTGGCGCTATCACGACAGCACCAGCGATGGCGCCCGTCCCACCAACCCCGATACCGATACGCCCAGCTACTGAGCGAGCGGGAAGGATCAAGCAGAACAAGAGCCCCTCAGCGAAAGCTGAGGGGCTCTTCATTGCCTTTTTGCCGGAAACCGGGTATAATATTGTTTCGCTGAAAGGAGGCCGAGCCTATGCCGGAATGGAAAATCGCCCTGCTGTCCACTGTGGGCCTGCTGAGCCTGCTGGTCATNGTGGGCCTGCTGACGCTGCCCCATTATCGTTTGACCCAGGTGGCGAAATATCTCCGGGCCACCCTGGAAGACCCGGAGAGGGAGCTGAAGGTGCCCCGCACCCTGCGCGGCGTGGGGAGTGAGCTCTCGGCGGTGCGCGCCCGGCTCCTGCTCCAGCAGAGCGAGTTGAAGCGGGAGGCCCAGCGGCAGCAGGAGCTCATCGCTTTTTTGGCCCACGACCTGAAGACCCCCCTGACCTCCGTGCTGGGCTATCTGGAGCTTCTCTGGGACGAGCCGGGCCTGACGGAGGAGCAGCGGGTCAAATATACCGGCATTGCCCTGAACAAGGCCNGCCGGCTGGAGGAGCTGGTGGGGGAGTTCTTTGACATCAACACCATGGAGCTGGCCTTGACCAAGCGGGAGAGCGTACAGCTCTCCTTTCTCCTGGAGCAGCTGGCCGACGAATTTTATCCCCTGTTTGCCTCCCGCTCTCTGACATGCCAGCCGGAGGTGGAGCCCGACCTGGTGGTGGAGGGGGACGGCGACCGGCTGGCCAGAGTGTTTGACAATGTACTGCGCAACGCCGTGAGCTACTCCGCCCCCGGCGGCCCTGTGCTCCTCTCCGCCCGCCGGGAGGGGAAAAGCGCCGTGGTCACCATCGCCAACGACGGGCTGGAGATCCCGGAGAAGGAACTGACCAATATCTTTCAGAAATTCTACNGCCTGGACGCCGCCCGCTCCACCCGCACCGGCGGCGCGGGCCTGGGCCTGGCCATCGCCAAGGAGATCGTGGAGCTCCACGGCGGCGATATCCGGGCTGAGAGCACCGGCGAGCGCACGGCCTTCGTCATCACCCTGCCTCTTCAGGCGGGGAAGTAGGCCCCCTGTCTCCCAGGCCCGGGACTGACCCTCCCTTCCCCCATTTTCGTCATTTCCGCCATTTCCAATTCTTGCTTGACAAATTATTGACAAAGTCTATGATATAGTCTATACTGTTAGTTAGATTCGTACAGTAATACGGTCACACCACATCTAAAAAGAGGAGGAAAAAGAAATGAGCAACGATGTTTCTCGCCGCGATTTCCTGCGTAAGGCCGGTGTGGGCGCCCTGGGTCTGGGCGTTCTGACCCTCACCGGCTGCGCCGGCGCCGCCGGCTCTGCCCCCACC
>CAJMXB010000044.1 GCA_905219705.1 Oscillospiraceae bacterium
CCGAACACGGCAGTTAAGCTCACTTGCGCCGACGATACTTGTCTGGCAACGGACTGGTAAAATAGGTGACGCCAACATAAAGAAGAGAGGGTCTGGCCCCACCAGGCCGGACCCTCTCCCATATTCCTCAATAGCTCAGTCGGTAGAGCATGCGACTGTTAATCGCAGGGTCGTTGGTTCGAGTCCAACTTGGGGAGCCAGATAGGATTGCGGCTTGCCGCCGATAAGCTGCGACGGCAAGCCGTATTCTTATATTTTGATCTATGTGCCATACGGGCCTTTAGCTCAGTTGGTTAGAGCAGCCGGCTCATAACCGGTCGGTCCTGGGTTCGAGTCCCCGAAGGCCCACCACATAGGGGTATAGCTCAGTTGGTAGAGCAGCGGTCTCCAAAACCGCGTGACGAGGGTTCGAGTCCTTCTGCCCCTGCCAAAAAGAGAGGATCGCCACATGGCGATCCTCTCTTTTTGATATTGGGGAAAGAAGTTGTTTTTCGCTGGGTTTTATTCTATAATGGGGGAGAGGAGTGATGGGAATGACCCTGAAGCAGATCGANTATTTCCAGGCCGTCTGTGCCCGGGGAAGCATCTCNGCGGCGGCAGAGGCGCTGTTTATCTCCCGCTCCGTGGTCTCCCGGGCCATCTCCGAGCTGGAGGAGGAGTTCCAGGTCCAGATTTTTCAGCGCTCCAAAAACGGCGTTACCCTCACCGAGGGGGGCAAGATCCTGGCCCGGCTGTTTACCTCCTTTACCGCCAGCTGCAGCAGCGCCCGATCCCGGATCGCCGCNNNGCAAGCCGGGAAGGAGAGCNGGTCCCTCCGCCTGGGGGTGACCGCCACCAACGCCTACTGTGTCTATCACACCTGCCTGGAGGCCTTCCAGGCCCAATACCCCCATATCCGGCTTCAGATCGAGGAGTACAGCGCCTACGCCGCCATGGGGCTGCTCCAGGCCGGGAAGCTGGACGCCTTCTTTACCCCGGTCCGCCCCGATCCCGCGGACTTTGAAAGTCTGGAGCTCTATCCCAACCCCGCCATGCTGGGGGTGCGGGAGGACGATCCCCTGGCGGGGGAGGACAGTGTCAGCGTGGAGACGGTGCTGGAGCTCCCTCTGGGNTTTTTCAACGCCCCCGTGCCGGTGGAGTCGCTGCTGCACACCTGTGCTACCGCCCTGGGCAAGGAGGTCAACGTACTGATCCGCACCTCGGATCAGGTGCTTTTGCGGGAGCTGACCCAGCAGGGGAGGATCTACCCCATACTGCCTCTGGATATGATGGTCACCTGGGAGGGGATCCGCCAGCTTCCGCTGGACTTTGTGACCCCCGGTACCAACCGGTTGGTCTGGAGCCGGGCCGTTCAGCCCAGCCCGCCCATGGAGGCCTTCCTCAGCTTTATGGCCTTTANGAAATAGACGNTAAAAAGGAGCCGCCGGATAAAATANCNGGCGGCTCCTTTTTGATTTCAGTGCTCGCACAGGCCGCACTCGTTGCAGATCCCGTCCTTTTCACACCCCGGTTGGGGACGCAGGGACTGCAGAAACTGCCGGGACAGGCCCTCGGTCTCCTCGGGCGGGGAGGGATCCTCCTGCCGGGGCTCAGTGCAGCTTTCGTTCCACATTGGGCTTGTTGATGTCCTNCTGGANCTCCAGATCCAGGGGCTGGCCCTTCTCCTTCTGCTCCTTGGCCAGCTTGGCCTTGTCGGTATAGAGGCCGTACTCATGGGCCTCCACACACTCCTTGTAGCTGGGATCCTTGGCCTCAAACTTGGCGTTGCGGGGCAGAGGCACATCCTGATCCACCAGGATATCCTGTACCTTTTTGATGTCCACCGTGTGGGCGGTGGCGCCGTCGGCCACAGCCACGGCGGCGGCCACGCCGGCAGCCTGGCCGGTANNCACGCACTGGGNGATCAGATCCAGCCAGTCGATGGCTACGCCGTCGGCGGAGAGGTGACGGCCGGGGCAGAGCATATTCTCCACACCCTGGGGCAGGATGGCCCGATAGGGGATCTCCACGGGGCCGCAGTCGTTGACCTGGCAGATGGTGGAGTGCCACGCGATCACGTCCTCATGCTGGAGGGCGTAGGCAAAGTCGGCGGTGGACATGACATACTCTCCCTTGAGCCGGCGGCTGATCCGGGTGCCCAGCTGGGGCGCGATATCGTAAAGGAAGGCGTTGCGGAAGGCCACGGGAACGGCCTCCTTCACGTAGGCCAGGGTCTCCCGNATNGTAATGCGGGTGTTCATCTCGGTCTCGGTCTGATCCTTGACC
Source organism: Oscillospiraceae bacterium (assembly GCA_905219705.1). Taxonomy (GTDB): domain Bacteria; phylum Bacillota; class Clostridia; order Oscillospirales; family Oscillospiraceae; genus Vermiculatibacterium; species Vermiculatibacterium agrestimuris. Next base: position 2,266 of record CAJMXB010000044.1, read on the forward strand.
ACCGAGCAGTCCCGGTTCATGTGCCAGTTGTTCATCCAGAAGACGTCGCTCTGGTTGGAGGCGATGGGGATGCACCGGAAGCCGGCGATCTTCTGCAGCCCGGCCCGCAGGGCGTTCATCTCGGCGGGGTGGGCCTGCTTCCACTCGTAATAGGCGTCGCCGTCCACGCCGCCGATCCGCCAGACGAGGGCGGTGGTGTTGGCCCGGGTCACGCCGTCGGACATGCTGGCGTAGGGGGCGCCCGCCCGGGAGTAGAGGTCGCCGTCGCCGGTGGCGTCGATGACCACCTTGGCAAGGATGGCCTTGCGGCCCTCCTTGCTCTCGTAGACCACGCCCTTTGTCATACCGTTTTCCATGATGGGACGGACCACCCAGCTGTGGCACATGACCTTGATGGCGTCCCGATGCTCCACGAGCATTTTATCCATCTCGATCTTCAGCTGATTGGGCTCGAAATACACCGAGCGAACCAGGCAGGCCGGCTTGGCGCCTCCGAAGGCGCCCCGGCTCACACAGTCCATTACCGCCATCCAGGGATGNAGCAGGGCGGGGTCGGTGGAGCCGATCTTGTCCAGGGAGGGGCCCCGCACCGCGTCGGGAATGGGATCCAGACGGGTGAACCACTCCTCCTGGAGGCCCCGGACGAAGGATTTGTCGTACCAGGAAAGGTTGGGGACCATGATGACATAGCCGCCGGTCACATCGCCGCCCATGTAACCGTAGCGCTCCAAAAGAACGATGTTCTTCGCGCCGGCCCGGGCGGCCGCAATGGCGGCGGAGTGGCCTGCGGCGCCGCCGCCCACCACCAGTATGTCGCACTCTTCCTCCACCGGGATCTCGGCGGCGGGGTCCACGTAGGTCTTTTTCGTCGTCATTTCATTTGCTCCCCTTTGCGTGTGAAAATATCTGTCACTTAAAAGATGTATCCGGTGACAATGCAGATCAGGCTGGCCACTACGATATAGATGGCGTTGGTGACAAGGCCCTTGGTAAACATGAACTTNGTGGTCATCTCCTCACGGCCCAGCATGATGGGGGCGTAGGCGATGGCGCCGTTGGTCATGAAGGCGCACATGGCGGAGAGGATGGTGGCCACGCCCAGAATGGTGGCATTGCCGCCGCCGGCGATCTGCATGGAGCAAGCCAGGGGGATGCACACAGCGTTGATGGTGAAGCTGACGGGCATGCCGTTGGTCAGGTTGGTGAAGATGGTGGAGATGGCCACGCAGAGAATGACCATGATGGGCCAGCTGGCGTTGCCCAGGNTGGGGGAGAGGAACTCAGCGATGGCGGCCTTGATGCCCAGGTCATCGGAGGCAATGGCGCTGCCGCAGATGGTGAAGCAGCCGGCCACGGCCACGATACCCCACATGGTCTTGGACTGGAGCAGCTTCACGCCGTTGATAAAGGNCTNGCCCTCCTTGTCCCGCATAATGCACAGGATACCGAACAGAGCGATCCAGATCCNGGTGGAGCCGATGGTGTTGTAGAAGGTGAGGATGGCGCTGCCCTTGGGCAGGACCATGCTGGCCAGCAGGAAGAGGATACCGAAGAGCATGAAGCCCAGGAGGATCTTCTGACGGCCGGTCATCTTCAGGTCGGACTCCTTCAGGCCCAGCTTGTCGGAGTCAAACTCCTTCAGGGGGGTCAGGTCGGTCTTCCACACAAAGCACATAAAGCCGATGTAGGCCAGCACAAAGATCAGGATCACCAGAGTGGCGACCAGCAGATACAGGGTGTTGTCAAACTCAAGGCCGCTGCTCTGCATGATGCCGCTGATGATGGCGATGGAGGACAGATGCACGCCCTTGAAGGGAAGAATATAGGCGCCCATGGCGGCGATGTAGATGCCCAGAAGCAGTTCCCGCTTCAGGTCGCTGTNCTTCTTGATGCCGCAGGTCTCGCAGATGGTGTCCACAATGGGGTACCACAGAAGAAGCATGGTGGTGGGACTGCTCACCAGGGCGGCACAGACCAGAACGGTGACAAGCAGCGCGGTGATGAACCGCACGGGATGGCCCTGAAGGGCTTTGATCTTCAGTACCTTCCGGGCCAGCACATCCACGGCGCNGGACTCGGTCACCGCGCCGGTGAGGGCCATGACCCAGATGATCTGCTGAATGGTCACATTGCCGAACCAGGAGGCCAGCAGAGCGTTGGCGGGCTGGAATCCGCAGAGCACAAGGCCAAACAGACCCATCACAGCGGGCCAGAAGGTCTCGCCGGTGACGATGGTGGCGATGANTACGCCAAAGAAAACGCCCAGAACATTGATGCCCATTTCCGTGATCCCCGCGAAGGGGGGAACCACCAGGCCGAACAGGAAGATGAAGCACAGAGAAATTGCTGCCCAGATATAGAACTTCGTATTTTTAGCGGTTGCTGTTGCTGTCGCTCCCATTTTACTCCCTCTCTTTCTCGTTTACAATTGCTGTAATTGCGTTTTCACGTTTGCTCTTGGGCATTTGCCAATGCGTTCCACCTCTTTTTTGGGCATGAGATTTGCCCTCTGAAATAACTATATATTTCCGTTTGGGCATTGTAAAGAATGGTTTGCGGACATTGCGTGCTATTTGTGCTTCGGATAGCAAACTTGGCGTTGCTGCATTTTGGCGCTTTCACCGAAAAGAGAGGTAAAAAATATGTACATCTGCCGAACTTTCCGGTGGGCACTTGCTTTTTCCGGCAAATGTGATATTCTATTATATAGAATCTTGCAAAATATATCATGCAACATTGGGGGGAGGGCACTGTGCGGATCGATCTTACTTCCTGCGGCTTTCTGCCGGGGCATAAAAATTTCGTTCTTCTGGGGGAGGCCGGCTGCGGAAAAAGCGAGCTGGCTCTGAATCTGGCCCTCGCCCTTCGGGAGCTGGGTCAGGTCTGCCTGTTTGATCTGGACATGACAAAGCCTCTGTTCCGCAGCCGGGATCAGGCGGAGGGTCTGGAGAAGGCGGGGGTCCGGGTGTGCTTTGAAGAACAGTTTATGGACGCGCCTACCGCCGCGGGAGGGGTGTCACGCAGCCTGAGGCAGCCCGAGCTCTATACCGTTTTGGATGTGGGGGGAGATTATATCGGGGCCCGGGCCGTGGGGGGCTATGCCGCCTGGCTCAACCGGCCGGACACCGTTCCCCTCTACGTGATCAACCCCTACCGGCCCTGGTCGGCCACCCTGGAACACATTGACCGGGTCCTGGGGGAGACGCTGGGGGTCTCCCATCTTCAGCTGGATCGGNTGGAGCTGGTGGCCAACCCCAACCTGGGGCCTGAAACCACCGTGGAGGACGTGATTGCCGGGCTGGAACGGCTGCGGGAGATGGTGGAGCCCTATAAGCCCGTTCGGTTCCTGTGCGTAAGGGAGGAGCTGGCGGAGCGGGCGGCGGAGCGAACCGCCCTTCCGGTGTTTCCCCTGGGTCTGCGTATGGGATATCCCTGGGAGGAGAACGGCCCCACTGAGAAGGACGACCAACAAACAGTATAAATATAGGAGGAATCACTATGGCAAAGGTCCNAATCGTGGCGGAACGCTGCAAAAGCTGTGGCTATTGCGTGAAGTTCTGCCCCAAAAAGGTGCTGGAGATCGGCACGAAGGTCAACTCAAAGGGCTATGAGTACGTAGAGCCCGTCCGGCCGGAGGACTGCATCGGCTGNGCCATCTGCGGCCNGATCTGCCCTGACGGCGCCATTGAAGTATACAAATAAGGAAAGGAGTGTGAAGCCGATATGGCACGTGTATTTATGAAGGGCTGCGAAGCCATTGCGGAGGCGGCGGTCCGGGCAGGCTGCCGGTTCTTTGCCGGTTATCCCATTACCCCCCAGAATGAGATCCCGGAGTATTTTTCCCGCCGTANGCCCGAGGTGGGAGGGGTCTTTGTTCAGGGAGAGAGCGAGGTTGCCTCGGTGAATATGGTCTATGGCGCGGCCTCCGCGGGGGCCCGGTCCATGACCTCCTCCTCCAGCCCCGGCATTGCCCTGAAGAGCGAGGGGATCAGCTACTGCGCCGCCGCCCGTATCCCTATCGTCTACGCCAATNTCTCCCGGGGCGGCCCCGGAGTGGGATCCATCCAGCCCGCCCAGATGGACTACCTGCAGGCCACCAAGGCCAGCGGCAACGGCGGCTTTCAGATGATCGTTCTGGCCCCCTCCAGCGTCCAGGAGGCGGTGGATATGACCTATGAGGCCTTTGACCTGGCGGATCGGGACCGCAACCCCGTTCTTATTCTGGCCGACGGCGTNATCGGCACCATGATGGAGCCGGTGGTGCTGCCGGAGATGAAGTCTGACGACGAGNTCGCCGCCATCAAGGAGAGCAAAAAGGCCTGGGCCTGTATCGGACATGAGCTGGACTACGCCAACCGGGCATGGATCCGGCCCGGCCAGTGGTCCACCGCCAAGATGCAGGAGGTCAACGAGGAGGCCGCCGCGCTGTACGCCTCCTGGGAGAAGGAGGNCAGGGCGGANGAGTACATGGNGGAGGACGCCGAGCTGATCCTGACCGCCTACGGGATCTCCGCCCGGATCTGCAAGTCGGCGGTAAAGCTGCTTCGAGCTGAGGGCATCAAGGCCGGTCTCATCCGGCCCATCACCGTTCATCCCTTCCCCGCCGCCGCTTACGACCGGCTGGATTACCACCGGGTCAAGGCCATTCTGGATGTGGAGATGTCCATTCCCGCCCAGATGCTGGAGGACGTGCAGGCCGCCGTTCTGGGTCGCTGCCCCATTGAGACCTGCCTGTGCNCCGGGGGCAATATCCTCAGCCGGGACGCGGTAATGGCCGCAGCCCACGCCGTGATGGAGGGAAACTGACATGGAACTGATTTATTCTCGGACCAAGACCATTCAGGAGGACAAGGTCTCCGGCTTCTGCCCCGGTTGTATGCACTCCACGGTCATCAAGCTGATCGGGGAGGTGTTGGAGGAGCTGAATATGGTGGATAAGGCCGCCTGCGTGCTGGGCATCGGCTGCTGCGGCCTCCACATGGATTACATCGCCTACGACAACACCACCGCCCCCCACGGGCGGGCCTGCGCCGTGGCCACCGGCATCAAGCGCTCCAATCCCGACACGCTGGTATACACCTACCAGGGTGACGGCGACTTTGCCGCCATTGGTCTGGCGGAGTCCATATCCGCCGCCAATCGGGGAGAGAACATCACCGTTATTTTCATCAATAACGGCATCTACGGCATGACGGGCGGCCAGATGGCCCCCACCACCCTGATCGGCATGAAGGCCTCCACCGCGCCTAAGGGTCGGGACGCCGGGGAGCACGGCTATCCCATGCACATGTGTGAGATCCTCAACCAGCTCACCGCCCCCTGCTATCTGGAGCGCACCAGCTGCAATACCCCCGCCAATGTGAACAAGACCAAGGCCGCCATTAAGAAGGCGTTCCTGAATCAGATGGAGGGCAAGGGCTTTTCCATGGTGGAGATCGTCACCGGGTGTCCCACCAACTGGGGGATGGACGCCCTGCAGAGCCTGGAGTTTATTGAGGAAAAAATGCTTCCCGAATTCCCCCTGGGGGTCATTCGGGACCGGAGCAAGGAGGATTGAGCCATGGAAACCAATCTTTGTGTTGCCGGCTTCGGCGGGCAGGGGGTCATGACCCTGGGCAAGTTCCTGGCCGACGCCACCTGCAATTCTACGGACAAAAAGATCACCTTTTTCCCCTCCTACGGCGCTGAGCAGCGGGGGGGCACCGCCAACTGCTTTGTGGTCATTTCCGATGATGAGATCGGCGCTCCTCTGGGAGATGTGATGGACGACCTGATCGTGATGAACGGCCCCTCCCTGACCAAATTTCTCCCCACCCTCCGGCCCGGGGGCAACCTCTTCATCAACAGCTCCATTGTGGATGAGGGGGCAGTGGACCGTACCGACGTCAAGGTGGTCAAGGCCCCTGTGACCGAGCTGGCCCTGGAGATGGGAAACGCCAAGGTCCTCAACGTGATTATGCTGGGGGTCTATGTGGGATATACCCAGGTCATTGATCCGGCTGTGGTCTGGCAGACCATTGAGCATAAGCTGGCCTCCAAGCCCAAGCTGCTGCCTTTGAACAAACAGGCCTTTGACAAGGGACTGGAGCTGGGAAGAGCCCAGCGCTGACCCGGAAAAAAGAAAGACCGGCTCACCGCGGGGGCGGTGAGCCGGTCCGAACTTGTGAAAGGATCATCCGGCAGTCCTCTTCTCCTCCAAATGGCGGAGGATACCGGGGGTCAGGCGGTTGGAGTAATCCTCCAGGGCCTGGCAGACCATCTGAGGGTCGTCCGCCCGGATCCCCTCCAGGATCCGGAGGAGACAGTCGTCATATTTCCTGTGATCCTGCCATGTGCAATAGAGATAACGCAGCAAAAGCTGCTNGCCCTGAATGGCGATCATGCTCTGATCCAGCCGGCCGTTACCGCAGTGGTGATAAAATACACCGATGAACTGGTGGACGGCCTGTACCTCCGCCCAGGCCTCCTGGGCCTGGCGGTAACGCTCCAGCTGATCCTCCAGTTCCCGGAGGATCTGTGCCCGGTCGCCCCGGAGCATGGCCAGCCGGGCGGCCTCCTTCTGAAGAGCCAGGGCCAGCTCCTGGATCTCCTGGACGTCGTGCGCCTCCAGGGTGAGGACCTCCGCCCCCACGTTATTCTTGTAGAGGACCAGCCCCTCCTGCTGGAGTCGGTTCACCGCCTCCCGGATGGGCGTACAGCTCACGCCCAGCTTGTCCTGAAGCTCATTCACGTTGACATGGCTTCCCAGGGGGAGCTTTAGGGTGATGATGTCCCCTCGCAGACGGGCGTATACTTGATCCACCAGGGATTCCTTTTTTAATTTTGCCATAGCGCTCTCCCTCTGTCTGTTTTCTCACATTCTACCATGCCGGAGGGAGGTTGGCAAGGACGATTNATCTTTTTGCAAGAAATGATATCCATCCCGAGCCCTTGAANGTAAAAGATNTTATTTCCTCTATGGAAGGGAGTTTTTGAAATGAATGTATACGAGGAATATNAAAAAAAGCTGGTCAGTCCTCAGGAGGCGGTAAAGCTGGTAAAGGATGGGGACTGGGTGGACTTCAGCCAGACCTGCTCCTTTCCGGAGGCGCTGGACGCCGCCCTGGCCGAGCGCAGGGATGAGCTGCGGGACGTAAAGATCCGCTGCGCCATCTCCATGAAGCCGGTGCAGGTGATCGAGCGGGANCCGGAGCATAAGGCCTTTACCTACAATGTGTGGCACTGCTCCGGTCTGGATCGGAAGTATGTGGATCAGGGTCTGGCCTTCTATACCCCCATGCTGTTCCGGGACTGCGGCTCGTATTACCGGAAGGGCTANGCGCCTGTGAACGTGGCGATNATCTCGGTGCCCCCCATGGACGCCCACGGCTATTTCAGCTACAGCCTGACCAATTGCTGCACCCAGGAGGTGCTGGACGCTGCGGATCACATCATTTTGGAGGTCAACGAGAACCTGCCTGTGATCTACGGTATGGAGGGGGATCATATCCATATCTCCCAGGTGGACTATGTGGTGGAGGGGCACAAGGACGTGGGACTGGCCCCCGGCGGTGAGGCCACCGAGGTGGATCGGCAGATCNCCGGGCATATCTTCCCCTACCTCTATGACGGCATCACCCTGCAGCTGGGCATCGGCGGTATGCCCAACGCCCTGGGCGGCCTGATCGCCGATTCCGATCTGAAGGATATCGGCATGCATACCGAGCTGATGAGCGACGGCTACCTCAAGCTCTATCAGGCGGGCAAGCTCACCAACCGGAAAAAGCCCATTTTGCGGGGCAAGGGCGTTTTCTCCATCTGTAACGGCTCCCGGGAGCTGTATGCCTTCCTGGATCACAATATGGACATCCTCTCCGCCCCCATGCGCTTTGTCAACGACCCCTGTGTCCTGCGGCAGTTGGATCACTTTGCGTCCATCAACAGCTGCATCGCCATGGATCTCTACGGGCAGGTCTGCTCCGAGACCTCCGGCACCCGCCACATCAGCGGCACCGGCGGCCAGCTGGACTTTGTCACTGGAGCCTATATGGCCGAACACGGCCAGGCCTTTCTGGCCATGACCTCCACCTTTACGGACAAGGCGGGAGTGCGTCACTCCCGGATCCTCNCCAAATTTACCGGCGGCGACGNGATCACCACGCCCCGGACCCAGGCGCCCGCCATGGTCACGGAATACGGCGTGGCCCGGCTCTCCGGCCTGTCCACCTGGCAGCGGGCCGAGGCTGTCATCTCCATCGCCCATCCCGACTTCCGGGAGGNGCTGATCGCCGCCGCCCAGGAGCAGAAGATCTGGCGCAATTCCAACAAACGATAATTTTTTCTTTTTGNCATAAATATCTGAAAAATGGGNATTGACAAACGGCACATGACAGAGTATAATCTATCTATTCTGTCGGCAGGACGAGCTTGCTTGGGTCTGCCAGGTATAAGAGGAGCGATCCTGTATACCATATAGAACAGATGGCGCGGTAGTTCAGTTGGTTAGAACGCCGGCCTGTCACGCCGGAGGTCGTGGGTTCAAGTCCCATCCCCGTCGCCATCTGTTGGGCGCAGCCGCGCCNGACATGCTGCTATAGCTCAGTTGGTAGAGCGCATCCTTGGTAAGGATGAGGTCCCCNGTTCAAATCTGGGTAGCCGCTCCAAAANGGTACCCGACTCCATTTGGAATCGGGTACCTTTTTTATTTGCGGAAAGTTGAGATGAAGATTTTTGTCCCACACTGTGACCCTTGTGGATGGGCCATTAGCGGCCCTGTTCTTTTTTGCCGCATTGCTGCAATTTTCAGGTACACGGAAGGGTNATGAAGAAGCTGATCACGCCGTTGGCGTATCGATTGTCGATCTTGCCCTTGTGCCGGAGGACAATGGCCTTTGCGGTGGACAGGCCGATGCCGTAGCCACCGGTGGTTCGGGCCCGGGAGGAGTCGGCCCGGTAGAAGCGATCAAAATACCGGGGCAGTTGGGCCGGATCAAGGTCCTGGCAGGGGTTGGAGACAACGNTGCGCGCACCCCGTCCCNNNCGCTGCAGCGTCAGACGGATCGTCCCGCCTGGGTCACAGTACTTCACTGCGTTATCCAGGAGAATGGAAAAAAGCCGGAACAGGTTGTCCTGCACGCCGCAGAGATCAATACCGCTCTCCACCTCCGCCTCCAGAGTCTTGCCCGCCGACTCCGCCAGGGGAGTAAAAGCGTCAATGTTGGCCTGGGCTACATCGCTGAGGGAGAAGGTGGTCATGGAGGCCTCCTTCACGGTCTCCTCCGTTCGGGCAAGCTCCACCAGATTTTTGGTCAGCTTGTCCAGGCGGAGGATCTGGGCCCTGGCGCTGTCCAGCCATTGATTTTCCCCGTAGGAGTCCCCCAGCAGGGACATATCGGCGGAGAGGATGGCCAGGGGGGTTTTCAGCTCGTGGGAGGCGTCTGTGATAAACTGCCGCTGCCGCTCCAGATTTTCCGCAAAGGGGCGGACCACCCGGCCGGACAGGAACAGCAGCAGGATGAAGACGATGCCCGCACAGACGGAAAAGATGGCAAGGACCATCCGCAGCGTGTTTTCTGAGGTCTGTAGCTGCCGAAAGCAATCCAGCACCAGGATCATGCTGCCTCCATCCTCGGTGGCGAACACCCCGTATCGGTAGTGATCCACATATCCCCGCGGCCGCTGTTCCTTCAGGATCTCACCGATCCGCTCTATCGCCGAATGGCGGTCAAAGGNGGCGATGTGGGCCGTGTTGACCGACTGCANCTCATGCTGGGCGTTCAGGGATACCACAAAGTATCGGGTCTCAAAGGGGCTCTCCTTTGTGACCTGGAAGCCGTGTTCCCCCGCATTGGGGGGAGCGGCCGGCCGGGGGAACTCCCCGCCGTTTTCGTGGAGCAAATTGATAATGAAGTCCGCCCGGTTTGTGGCAAGGGCGTGGCTTCCCAGTCCGATGGCGGTGCAGAGAAGGGCCATGGTGACGAGCAGCGAGGCCATGGCGATGAAGACGAATTTTTTTCGCAGAGAACGGATCATTTGATCTCCTCCAACAGATACCCCTGGCCCCGGCGGGCGGCGATGCGGACATTGGCGCCGATGGTCNCCAGCTTCCGCCGCAGATAGGAGATATAGGCCCAGACCACATTGATCTCCGCCTCGCTGTCATAGCCCCAAATGTGCTCCATGAACTGCTCGGTGGAAATGAGGCGGCCCTTCTGCCGCATCAGCAGCTCCAGCATCTGGAACTCCTTGCTGCCCAGGCGGATGGAGTTGCTGCCGCAGGTCAGGGCAAAGGTGGAGCGATCCAGGGTGATGTTCCCGGCGGAGAGAAGGCTGGGGGTGTAGACCCCGCTCCGGCGAGTCAGGGCCCCTACACGTGCAATAAACTCCCCGGCGTCAAAGGGCTTGGGCAGATAGTCGTCGGCGCCGCTGTTGAGTCCGGCGATCCGGTCCTCCACCTGGCTTTTGGCGGTAAGCAGAAGAACCGGGGTGGAGGCTCCCCGTTGGCGCAGGGCGGTCAGGACCTGTATCCCGTCCAGCCTGGGCATCATAATGTCCAGCACCAGGCAGTCATAGTGGGCCGCCAGGGCGTAGTCCAGGGCGTCCTGCCCGTCGTAGACCAGATCCACCGAGTAGCGCTCCCGCTTCAAAAGGGCCTCCAGCACGGCGGTCATATCGGGCTCGTCGTCGGCCACCAAGATCCTCATGGGCTCTCCTCCTGCCTTTTCGGGGCCTTGTATGATAAGGATTCTATCATATCNCGTCCCGGNCTGTCAAAATTCCTTCCCCGGGGCCTTCTATGGCCCCGGGCTCATTTTTATGATAGCCCTTTAACTCAAAACGAACTTAAAAAAGAGGAGGCGTCCTCCTTTTAAGTTGCTTTTAAGTTCACCCGATATAATGGGCCGTGCTATTTGAGGCAAATGCACGGAAAGGGTGACAGATATATGATATTTGCAAAAAAGCAAGAGGAAAAAGCGGTGGCNCCCAGGCCGAAAAAGTCAAAGCCGGTCAAGCGGGGGGTGGCGGTGCTCCTCCTCTGTGCTCTGGCCGGCGGCGGATTCTATATCTATTCCGGTCGCAGCCGTCGTCCTTCGGCGGACNTCACCGATATGACCTATACCACCGCCGCCGTGGAGCGGCGGAGCATCACGGCGGCCATCACCGGCAGCGGGACCCTCCAGGCCGCCAACACCTACTCAGTGACCACCAACCTGTCCGACACCATCCTCACCGCCGACTTTGAGGAGGGGGACCGGGTGGAGATGGGACAGATCCTTTATACTATCGACTCCTCTGATATGGCCACCACCCTGGAGCAGTCCGCCATCTCCCTCAGCCAGGCGGAGCGATCCTATCAAAATAAACTGGAGAGTAAAAATGATCTCAATGTGACGGCCACTCTCTCCGGCCGGATCATGGCCCTGAATGTGGAGGTGGGAGACGAGGTCAGCCCGGGCCAGACCATCGCTACGATCCGAAATTCGGACACTATGACGTTGACGGCGCCCTTCCCCGCAGACGATGCGGAAGGGTTTTATGTGGGCCAAGCGGCCCAGGTCACTCTGGACAGTACCTTTGAGCCCCTCTCGGGGACAGTGAGCAAGATCTCGGCCAACACCTCTGTGCGCACCGGCAACATGATCGTCCGGGAGGTGACCATCGACGTAGCGAACCCCGGCGGCATCNCTACCACCCAGAGCGCCTCTGCCCAGGTGAACGGCGTGGGCAGCAGCGCCGGCGGCGCCTTTACTTATAAAGAGGAGGGCACTGTCACCGCCGGCCTCTCCGGTCAGGTGGCCGGCGTTAACGTGTCCGAGGGCGACTGGGTGGAGAAGGGGCGGCTGCTGGTCACCCTGACCAGCGACAGCCTGGACGACGAGATCACCAACGCCTCCAACAGCCTGCGCAACGCCCAGATCTCCCAGGAGAGCCAGTATAACCGGTTGGAGGATTACACCATCACCTCCCCCATCTCAGGGACGGTCATCGACNAGAACTACAAGGCGGGAGAGACCTCCGAGGCCAACAAGACCCTGTGTACCATCTACGACCTTTCTTACCTCCAGATGACCCTCAACGTGGACGAGCTGGACATTGCCGACANCGCCGTGGGCCAGNCCGTCTCGGTGGTGGCCGACGCCCTGGAGGACAGGACTTATGAGGGAGTGGTCACCAAGGTGAGCGTGGTGGGCAGTACCTCGGGCGGGGTCACCACCTACCCTGTATCCATCCGCATCGACGAGACCGATGGTCTGCTTCCCGGCATGAATGTGGACGCCACCATTCTCTTTGGAAGCGCCGAAAATGTGCTGACCATCCCCGCCGCCGCATTGAACCGGGGCAACCGGGTATTGATCACAGCTGACTCCCCCAGCGCAAAGAATGCCTCTGCCGCCGAAGGCTCCGGCCAGGGGGGAACGCCCGGCGAGGGCGACGCCATGCCGGATTTTGGCGGTTCCGCTCCCGAGGGCAGCGGTGACCGGCCCAACATCAGCAAAAACGGCGAAGGACAGAATACCTCCGCCCAAGGTGATGTCGCCGGCTATGTGTCGGTAGAGGTGGAGATCGGCCTCAGTGACGATAACTACATTGAGATCGTCTCCGGCCTTCAGGAGGGGGACACGGTGGCCTACATCCCCACTGCCTCCAGCGGCGGATTTGGCATGATGATGGGCATGGGCGGTATGCCTGGCGGTATGGGCGGCGGAATGCCCAGCGGCGGCCCCGGTGGCCGGCCGGGAGGATTCTGATATGAGCGCTCTTATCGAATTTCAGAACGTTTGTAAATACTACGAGATGGGGGACACCACCGTAGTAGCCGCCGACCACATCTCCTTTCAAATTCAACGGGGGGAGTTCGTGGCCATCGTGGGATCCTCCGGTTCCGGCAAATCCACCTGTATGAACATCATCGGGTGTCTGGATGTTCCTTCGGAGGGCACTTACCTTTTGGATGGCCGGGATGTGGGAGGGATGAACAAAAATGAACTGGCCGAGATCCGCAACGAGCTTTTGGGCTTCATCTTCCAGCAGTATAACCTCCTGCCCAAGCTGAACCTGCTGGAAAATGTGGAGGTGCCCCTGATGTATGCCGGCATCTCCCGGTCTGAGCGGCGGGAGCGGGCCGAGGCGGCCCTTGGCATGGTGGGGCTGGAGGAGAAGCTGAAGCACAAGCCCAGCCAGCTCTCCGGCGGCCAGCAGCAGCGGGTGTCCATCGCCCGGGCATTGGCGGGGGAGCCCGCCGTTATCCTGGCCGACGAGCCCACCGGCGCCCTGGATTCCCGCACCGGTCGGGAGGTGCTCTCCCTTCTTCAACAGCTTCACGCCGCTGGAAACACGGTGGTCCTTATTACCCACGACAACACCATTGCCGTCCAGGCCCAGCGGATCATCCGGCTGGAGGACGGCCGGGTGGTCTACGACGGCCCCTCCGACGCCCCCGATGCGGTGGTGACCCCTCGTGTCGCCGGTACAGGAGGTGGAGCGGCATGAGTATTTTTGAATCTCTGACCCTGGCCTTTAAGAACATCGTCTCCAGCAAGACCCGGACCCTGCTGNCCATGCTGGGCATCATCATCGGCGTGGCNGCGNNCATCGTTATTGTGGGCCTGGGCAACGGCCTGGAGGGATATATTACCGAGAGCTTTTCCAGCATGGGCACCAACACCCTCACGGCCAGCGTCTCCGCCCGGGGCTCCACCCGGACCCTGAGCGTGGACGATATGTACGACATCGTGGAGGAGAACAGCGGCTATCTGGATCTGTGCTCTCCCACTGTGAATATGATGGGCAGCGTAAAGATTGGCTCGGAGACCTCCCGTACCTCGGTGACCGGGGTCAGCGAGGACTACTTCTCCATCAAAAACTACACGCTCTCCAAGGGGCGGGGCATCCAGTACAGCGACATTGCCCTGCGTGCCAAGACCTGCGTGGTGGGGGCCTATGTGGACATGGCCTACTACGGGGGCAGCGCCGTGGGAG
>CAJMXB010000045.1 GCA_905219705.1 Oscillospiraceae bacterium
AACCCCGGACGTCCAGATCGCTGCCGGTAAACTGGTCGGGGCTCTTGGTCAGGGTAGTTCCATCACTCAGGGTAATGCTGGTAATGGTAATGGTGTTGCCCTCCTGGAGGGTACCGCTGGTAGCAATGTTGCTGACCTGGCGGATCTCCCACTGGGCATAGTAGGTCGTACCGTCGGTCTGGGCGGCGCTGGCGTTAAAGGCCGTGCCGGAGCCGTTAGCGGCGGTATTCCAGCCCAGGAAGGTATGACCCAGCCGGGTAGGATCGGCAGGGGCGGCCACAACGCCGTTGGCGTCGGCATTGACCACTTTGTTGGCCGTGGAGCCTCTCCAGTTACCACCGTTGGGGTTGAAGGTCACCTGGGCGTTCTGCTTCCAGATAGCGTAGAGGGTCGTATTGGCAGTGACTGTTATGGAAGTCTGGCCTGTAGTGGCGTTCTGGTTGGTGTTCCAGCCCACGAAGGTGTAGGCCCTGCCGTCGGCACCCGGGGTATAGGTGAGCTTCGCGCTGGACACGGTGTAGCTGCTGCCGCTGTCCAAATAGCCCGATGTGGCAGGCACAGTACCGCCAATGGTACCATTGCCCACCTTACCCGAGTTATTGTTGTAGCTCACCCGGTACTGCTGCTCCCACTGGGCGTAATAAGTGGTATTCGCGCTCACGCTCTGGGGCCAGGAGGTGATAACTGCCCCGCTTGCAGAGGTAGCCCAACCAAGGAATTTCCAACCGGTAGCGACTGCGTCAGCAGGCTTGACTACACTCACAGAACCACCGGCAGTGGTGGGAGTCAAGGTATAGTTAGAGGGCATGCTGGTCGTAGTCTTCCCGTTGGCGTTAAAGCTGATGCTGATGGGATCGGGGGCCGCTTCTTCTCCAACTGTAAACGTAACCCGGAAAGTTGTACTCAAACCTGTCGAGGTGGCACTNCCGNTNCCAGTACCGCCACGGTCATAGGTAACCGTGATCAAATCTGTGTAAGTACCCGCTGACAGNGCCTGCCCTGCGGCATTAAGCTTTAACTGAACATCATAAGTCGTGTCTACAGTTTGCCCCGCAGTTACTACTGTACCAATACCAGCCGCAGGCAGGTTTGACACATCCAAATCAAGATATGTGCCGCTACCAGAGCGCACAAAGTAANGGGGGCACAGCTTNTTATTTGTATCGGTATTAACAAGAGTGTTGGCGCCCTGAGTGTGCATGTAATCGCCGCCCGTAGCCGGGCCAAAGGCGCTGGTGCTTCCCTTTGTAACGGAAGCCGTTGCATCCGTAACCGTTAACTGAGAAGCCCGCTGGCCACTTCTTGTAATAAGTACAGGAACATCCATTGTAAGGCCGGTCTGTCCATTGGCATTATAAATGATCGTCACAGNACCCGTAACTGGAGATGTTNCCGTCGAAATAGCAGATTTATTTGTTCTGACAACGATATTATATGTGCCTGCGGCAACGGTAGCGCTGGCCGACGCGGCAGTATTCACCCCGTCAATCCATGTTGTATAGCCCGCTTGAGAAGCTCCCGTACCGTTCACAACACTGTGGATCGACATAGCAGTGATTTCAATGCTGCCACCTTGAACGGTAAGCACGCCACCCTGCACCGCAGGGCCAAATGCTGTTTCCCCATTCTTAAGCTCAGAACCAGCAGCAATGTTTGCAGTGGCGTTAATTAGTTCAAGCCCTGTGGCCTCTACAGAGGCATAGGAGGNCGAGACCAGAACTGTATTGCCCTGGGCCGAGAGGTAGATGACCAGAACCACATTCAACTGATCCTTGCTGGTGATCGTAGTCCCATTCTTATCAACAAACGTCTTTCCACTTGCCTGCATAGCCGACCAGGCAGCGTCTATCGAAAATGCCGNTGTGGGGTTTGTGGTCAGCTTTTTAGGGGTGGTGCTNCTCAATGTGCCATTTTGGCNNCCACTAATTGTTGTATAGGCACCAGCAGGTAGTCCAGCCGCTGTTCCTATTGCCGTNGCGTTACCAGAACTACTCNCATTTAAATTAGTTCGGTTAGANGGNACCGCCATTGAAGCCGTTGCGGCATCGACCATAATAATACCATACATATTATCCAGGCCACCATTACCAGTTGCCGTGANCTCAAAGGCGCCGGTGGTTCCATTATAGATAAAATTATAGTTGTCCGGCGTCATAGCGGCATATGCCCCCGGCAACAACGCTGTGGGCAACAGGCTGGCCATCATGGCAACGGTCAGCAGCCAGCTTATCGCTCTCTTTTTCAAACTCTTCATATGCGNATCCTCCCTGCGGCCTCAAGGCCCATTCCTTGTTGTACCCACACCCTTGCCATTGGTAAAGGTGGGCCTTCCCGGCCAAGGATATATTGTTGGATCGCGGTGATATTCCCCGCTTTGACCCAGGCGTTCATGCGTTTCGCCCTGGTGCGTTTAACGATCCCGACAATGGGGGGATCGGTGGAGCCTATGTCCTCCGGCTCGGTGGGCGTTTCCCCCGGCTCGGTGGGCTTCTCCTCGGGATCCGTGGGTTNTTCCTCTGGATCGGTGGGCGTTTCCCCNGGCTCGGTGGGCTTCTCCTCCGGCTCCGTGGGCTTCTCCTCCGGATCCGTGGGCTTCTCCTNGGGATCCGTAGGCTTCTCCTCGGGATCCGTAGGCTTCTCTTCCGGCTCCGTGGGCTTCTCCTCAGGATCCACAGGCTTCTCCTCAGGATCCGTAGGCTTCTCCTCGGGATCCGTAGGCTTCTCCTCGGGATCCACAGGCTTTTCGCTCTCCACCGGCTTCTCAGCCTCCGCCGGCGGGGCCTCTTCCTCCGATGTAGTCGTGTCAGAATCGGTATCCACCTTTATCTCCCCAGTATCGGGATCAATGGTGACTACAATAGTCGTCACCGTAGTGGTCACCAAAATCTTATCCCCCGCAGGGACACGAGTTATCGCCGTCACCACTGTGGTGGTGTCGTAATTTTGAGTCTCCTCATTATAGACTTTCGTAATGACTGTGGTCGTCTCTGTACNGCCATCCTCAGAGATTTCCTTCACAGGTTCAGGAACCAAATCGTTGACGGTGGGGACACGCAGCGGCGCACGCTGGGGCATATTAAAGGTGGCAAAAGACGTCCAGCCGGGATCTTGAGAAGCATCCGGAAAACCCATACTGTCAATATAATCCAAAGCGTCCGTATTACTCATCACAGCCATGCTACCATCGGAAGGATCCATCCCCTCCCATGCNATCTGAAGGAAAATAGCCATCAGCTGCGGATAGGTAATTGGCCAGGTTGCACCGCTGTAATCCAAACAATCCCACGGGAAAGTCGACAAATCAATGCCATAATCAGCAAAGCTACTGCCAGAGCCGTCGCCAGCATCGTCAATTTTCAGATTTTTCGCCACATCATCGGTAAACCAACTTTGCATATCAGTTAGGGCATCTGCATCCCCGCCCGCAATGGCCTGAAGGTATGTGNTGGCCTGAGCCAGATCCGCCGAGGGAGAGCTGCCGGCTGTATCTGCCGCCTTCCACCAATAATCATTCGTAAAAAGAATGTTGGGATCATATGCGCCGCCATTGAGCAGGGCGTATTGCAGCTCCTCCCAAATGGCCGTGGGGGGATCGGGTGTAAACGCGTTAGGCAAATTAGTATATTTGTTTTGCAGTAAGGCCACAGCCAAATTCTTCACCGTCTCCAGATCCCCGGCTCCAAAGAGTGTAAAGTCGCTGTTGAAGTCGGTTTCACTGCCGGTATAGTCCGCCGCCAAACGGCCCGTTCTGGCCACTGCCTCGGTAAAATCATCCCAAGCCGCAGTATTGCCATTATATTTTGCCCGGAATGCTGCGTCCATAATGGCGGCAGCCACTTCGTCGGCGTCAGCAGGATAATCATCGGGATAAGTGGTTCCACTGGTGCTANAGTTCNCCTTGTGAGGCGTACCATCCCCAATATTCCACCAGAAATAGCCCGCAACGGTGCTTAGAATATTTGCGTTGCCGGGTACGGCACCAAAACAAATGTGGTACTGTACCGCATTCCAATCCGGGTCGTTGATCGCCTCATCACTGGCAGCATCTGCATAGGCCTTGACCTTAGCCTTAAAATCGTCGATGCTGCTGAAAGCAGTCCCGTCAAAGGCAGAAGCAAACTTAAACTGGGTAATAGCACTTTGAGGCAAGCTCTGCCAAGCCGATGTATTGTTCTTTGCGGCACTGAGCAGACTCTTCAGATCCACGATCTTCTCGTTGCCGTCCTTCCAGAAGTAAGTATCGGTCTCTGTCTCAATGGTGGAGGGATCATCAGGGAAAGCATAGCCGGCATCGTTCTTATGGATGATGTGGTACTGGATCTGCTCCCAAGAGGGGCTGGCTACAGGTGTAGCCGCATTGTTGGCCGCCTCCCAGCCATCAATGGCCGCAGCCTNAAAATNATCAAAGCTGTTGAGCNTGATACCAGAGNGGGAGCTAACCNNANTGGCGTNTGCCGCACACAGGTTGCGGGTGGCGGCGATCCACGCAGTGGTGTCTNTGGCCCCGAAGGCGCTCTGAAGCTGGTTGAGCTTTGCGTGGCGGCCATTCACTGTCCGGCCGTCGGGCATAGTGTTGGTGGAAAGATTCTGGGCAGCCTCCTTCACTGCGGCGCCCAACGAAGTCCAGGAACCGATGGCGGGGTCGGTAGCGCCGTCATACCACCAATAATTATTGCTGCCGTAGTCATCCATATCGGAAAGGCTTGAACCGTCCCCAGTGCCGTTAAGCAGAGCATATTGCACCTGATCCCAAGTGAGAACCTTGGGATTTGTGCCACCGGTCTGGGCGGTGAGAGCCTGCACCACGGCCTGCAAATCAGAAATAAAGGTGGGCAAATCGCCGGCGGTGAGCGGCGTCCCGGCGGTGTTGTTGCGCAGTCTGAAGTTCCGCTCCACATCGTTGGCGGCCAGCAGCTCCAGCTTAGTGGTGTCGCCGGCATAGGCTGCATCCATCAAATCGTTCCTGNTTGTAGGTTTGCTGGAGANGGAATTAACGNANGCCTCGTGGNGATGGCACCAGCTGATGTACGTAGAAGAGTCGGAAGCGTCAAAGGCCGCACTCGCAGTACGGAGTGTGGCAGAAGGGTTATTGATGTAGTCCAGCAGGAACCACTGGATCTGGTGGTAACTTAGGTTTGGAATATTATGATCCGCATCCCACCAGGTGTCATTGCCGCTATTGTGGGCAGCCTCCGCCTGCCTTGCCGCCTCCTTAAATGCAGGAATAACCGTTAGCATGATATCCACATAGCCGGGCGCTGTATTGCCAGCCATTTTAAGGTTGATATCATTCAAATTATTCTCCGAAAGGTAGGTTTCATAAGTAATATCCTCTATTACATTGTTATTAATTTTGACACTCTGCTCCATTAGACTATTAATCGTACCATAAAGAACAAATCCATGCGAGCCCTCTCTCTCATCATAATTTCGCACGTCGTAGTATTCGTCTGTTAAATCACTGGCATCGCTGGGAAGCGCTACCTCATCAGGGTCAAAATAATAATTATAGTTATCTACCGTCTGGTAATTTTTTTCTCTAAGCGATTCACTCTTAATTCTCGTACCACCAGAAACAAAGCTTTCACCATAACCCTCAATGAGGTAAAAGTCCAGTTTGTTCTGACGAGCGGAAAGAGCCATGGAAAAAGGAATTGTATCGCTATTTGAAACCTCGACCTGAGTGTACATCGTCTCAAGTTTTTCACTATACAATTCATTATTTCCGTTTAGCGGCAAATCGTTCTTAATATTCTTCTCCGGAAGATTAATCCAGTGGGTATCATAGCTGTTATCCTGCCGGATATAGGGCTCACGGGTACGCATAACGCCTTGCAGAAGTCCTGTAGTTTCTGTATTTGACCGCTCAAAGGTAGTCTGCACACTGTATGCACCGCCCTCGGAGGCACTTTTAAAAGTCAACTTATTGNNATAAGGNTCAGCGGTCAAACGATAGTTAATCGTCTCGTTCAAAACATCCACACCAGGCTCATAAACCGCCTTAACAGCAATNCAGCCAGTGGTAAGCGGATCATCTGAGAAATCAAAATCAGCAAAGGAGAAATCGTAACCCTCTTCCACTGTGAGCTCCGCCGGGGCGCCCGCATTGGTCACGTTTCCGCCGTTGAAAATAGTATAATCCGTATAGTTCGACAATTCGCCCTTCCCGCCCATGGTCGTCCATACGTCCTCCGGGTGGGCATAGTCCTCCACCTCGGCCCAGCCATAGATATAGGGATACTCAGTGTCCCAGGCAGGGGTCTCGTCACCTGTGCTTGCGTCTACTTCCACTGCCTGCTTCCAATGGCGGCTCCACTCGGCCAGGTCAGCCAAATAATCAGCATCTGTATTCCCGCCGGCATATGTATCAGGATTCGGCTTGGTTGCCTCGTCCCGCTCCATAGGCCGTTTGAAAAAGACATAATCCAGCTTATTGGTCAGGGGAAAATCAGTGCCATCCGGGTTGCCATTAACGCCATTGCAGACGGTACCGTCATCATTGACAGTGCCGTCTGTATTCAACGCCTGCGGTGTTGTCGTATATTTCCCTCGATAATTGTCTTCTCGCTCCAAGCTGGAAATCGTCGCATCTGTATTGTCCTGAAGGGACAAGTTGGTATCATCCCCGGCCTCTACATTGTTTCCGTCAGTGTAAATAAAGTGTTCCCGGACATAGTCGTTCACNCGCTTCCGGGAATCCACATCCTTCTTCACCACCAGGGTACCGATCAGAACATCGTCCCAATCGTAGAACAAAATGGTGGCAAAATCATTAGGATCCCCGCCAGCGAAATTGTAGGACAGCCGGTTCNCCAGGGTATAGTTGATCTTGCCGGGGACTACAGTTGTAGTGCTNGGTGTGNCAGCAGCNGTGTTTACAAGTGCCACCTCCATGCAGTTGCTGACGGTGGAGGCATAGTCCGGATCGGTAGTGGGCTTGTCAGGATCATAAGCCTCCATACCGTCATCGGTGTCAGTGGAATAATAGAACCGGTTGCCTTGAGGCCGGGTAACAGATTTACCGCTGTTATAGACGACCTCCCACTCCTCAATGGGATCCAAGGGGGTCTGCAGCGTTACGGCATCGGTGAGCTTCACCAGACAGTTGGGACTGCTGGGATCGATCCAATCGGTGGCGGCAGGGTTGTTCGCACCCTGGGGGAACATGGTGCTCCAGGGATTCTTGGTATCGTCATCGGCATCTCGCTCATACTTAAAGCGCACGACGGCTAAAACAGTGTCCTCATTATTGAAATNCTTNGCCGTAAAGCCCTCGGCCATCAGATAGAGATAGCCGCCAGCATTGACTGTGGGCGTGGTAACTCCACTATCCGCATCCCCGTCCGCCACTGTACTCGTTCCGCCATCCCCCACGGCACCCTTGGGGCTGATGGTGGCGTGGGCAATGCGGGTGGACTTATGGAGCGGATCCACTTCCACCATTCGCCGGGCAGAGAACCCTTCGCCCACAGCGGAGGACAAATCCACCGCCGCAGTTTGGTTGGCAGGGATCGAAACATCCAGCTTGTCCCAATTTCCGTCCAGTTTCTCCCACTCCCAAGGAGTCAGCTTNTCGCTGTACTCCAGAGCCACCNCCAGGNNGCTGAAGGGCTGGGTCTCTGAGTGGTCATAATTGGGATCCAAGGTACTCTTAACAATACTACCATCGGCGGCCAGATGGAGCACACCAGGCTTGACCCGAATGGCTACCTCCAGAAAACCGGTGAGCTTATTGGATTCGTCAATAACACCGTTGGCCTCAATGGTAATAGTGGGCGCCTCGCCAGAGCCGTCAGGGAGACCAGGATCCACGGTGGGATCCTCCACGTTGATCACGGCCTGGAGGGGCCATACGGCATTGGCGGCCAGCGCGGACACGGGCAGCAGCCCACCGCACATCACAGCGGCCAGCGCCAAGGCAACCACCCGGCGGGAGGCCCTGCGGAGACGGGACATATGTATAAACTTGTCGAACCGAACTTCATTTTGTTTCATGACCTCGCCTCCTTTCCATTTCACTGTGTTTCTTATATGCAGGGTGTTCCGGGGGTGCACATAGGTATTTCTTTATATGTTCCAGACCATATATGGGAGCCGATCCATCTACCAACTCTTCCATGTCCTCGCCCATAAGAGCATACGGCTTCAAGCCGAGACGTCCTACGCCTCGGCCAAAAAACCTTATGCAATTTTGCTTCTCNGCTTTCAACTTAGAATGCCTCCTCTTAGGGGCTTTGGCCATGCAAAACTGTACCCAGACGTACTCCGAGGCATAGCTTTACATAATATACATCGTTATTTTATCAGAGCGGATTACATAATACAAGGGGTTTCTTGGATTTGTTACTATTTTGTAAAATTTTTTCCGCCCCCTCAGGTGCCGCGAAACCCCTTTCTAATCTGAGGCTATCTTGTTTACATTTGTACCCAAATTCGCATACTGCTAAGAAAGCACAAGTATCTCTTGAGTGGCTTTGTCCACACCATCTTCAGCCCCCAAATTTTTATGTTTTCTTCGCAAATTACGGCCAGGGGCAGAGAGTCTCTCTGTCCCTGGATACTTGTTTCACTCCATTTATGTTTTCTTTTGTCCTTATATCCTTATTCACAAGCAGTCAGAAGGAAGTGTCTATTTCTGTAGTCTTTATGTTATCAATAGTTTCCGGTTATCCCTCTCCAATTGNGTCTACAGTCGTCTCCAAAATTGTAGGAGTATCCGGACAAATGGTATCCACTCCGATATCGGTGGAATCCTTGTTGAGGAGGGGCTCCTCCCCGCTGGCGNGGAGGTCGCTCTCTCCTGTTTTATCCGCACCTTCCGCCTTCTCAGATCCCTCAGGCTCCTCGGGTTTCTCCGCTTCTTCAGGTGCCTCAGAAGGCTCGGAGCCCTCCGGGACTTCAGGCGGCTCCGGCTCCTCAGGCGTTTCAGACTCTGTCGGAGCTTCGGGATTTTCGGGGGCTTCAACCTCCCCAGGAGTTTCAGAGCCTTCGGGGAGCTCAGGATTTTCAGGAGCCTCAGGCGTTTCTGGTACCTCAGGTACCTCAAGCTCAGGAAGTTCGGGAANCACAGGAAGTTCAGGCTCTTCCGCAGGCAGTTCTTCAGGGAGCTCCTCCCCTGCAGCCAAAAGGGCCTCCATCTCTTCCGGCAGGCTCTCCCCTGCCTGGGCCAGTTCCACGGCCCAGGCGGGAACAGACCGTTCACTCTGAAGCAGCTCCACCGCCCAGGCGGGCACGCTCTTCTCCTCCCGGATCAGCTCTACCGCCCAAAGGGGAACGTCCTTTTCCGCCTTAAAGCGTGCAACAGCCCAAGCGGGGACTTCTGTCCCTGCCTCCACGCATGCTATGGCCCAATCGGGAATGGGCGTTTCTTCTTCAATACAGGTGACGGCCCACTGGGGCAGCTCCTGTCCGTCCAGGATCAGTTCCATGGCCCAATCAGGCACTTCCCGATCCTCCTCCAGCAGCTTCTGTACCCACTGGGGCAAAATGGGCTCTTCCATGAACAGCGCCAAGACGACGCCGGACAAGCTGCCGCCGGCAGCATTGATCAGCTGGGGCATGACCTCCTGATAGCAAGCCGCACGCTGACGGAAATTACGCTTATCATTCAGAACCTTTAGGTCAGAGGAGCCAATCTTGCCGTTGCCGTCCAGGTCGGCAGCATAGGCCAGCGCTTCGGGATTGTAAGTGGAAATGGCCCAATCCGC
The DNA here is from genome assembly GCA_905219705.1 of Oscillospiraceae bacterium. GTDB lineage: Bacteria > Bacillota > Clostridia > Oscillospirales > Oscillospiraceae > Vermiculatibacterium > Vermiculatibacterium agrestimuris. The sequence goes on from CAJMXB010000045.1 coordinate 9,708, forward strand.
CGCATTGCTCTCATCCTGCTCCCGGGTATAAAGGATCTCGCCGGACATAAGCGCCGTCATCAGTTCCAGATCCTCCAGGCCGTTGGCCCCGTTGTCGTCCAGGTCGCCGCCGATGAGGGCGATCATGCCGTCGTTGACGTCGGGATCCAGGGTGAAGGTGAGACATTCNGCATCCCCAGGGTCGTCCAAGGTCTTGGGCGTCAGCTCCAGACCCAGCCAAATGTAGCTTACATGGCCCGGCTTGGAGATCACCNGCTTGTAGACCTGTCCGGACTTATCCTTTTGCATGAGGTGAGAACTCTTCACACTGAAGTCCTGCATCCACAGGCCGGTGCCGACGCTCTGGGTAAGACGATAGGTAAGGAATGCCTTCTCCGCATAGCTTTCAGGATCGGAAGCGAGCGTCGGATCCACAGAGAGATCCACATCCTCCTTCAGCGGATAGAGGGTAAAGGTCGCGTCATGCTTGGGCGCGTAGGACTCCAAAACGCCCTTGAACGCGTAATATTTCGGGATCTCAAAGTCCACATAGGGGCTCTTGTAGACCTCANCGTCTGCCGTATCCGGCGCCTCTTCATGGGTGATATACAGACGGTACTTGNTCTTCTTGTCCTCGTCGTCATCCTTATAGTCCACGCCGTTCTCAATGGCCTCGGTGGTGCCCTCGTTGTCCATCACGGCGCGCAGCATGGCGGCNAGCTCCTTGAGCNGCTCCTTCCTGGCCGTCACATNGGCGGCAGCAGGCGCGTTCCCCGCCTCGGTCTCGGCCTGGGCCCAGTCATCCACCCACTTGTCGATGTCCTCGTCGCTCTTCACCGTCAGGATAAACCTCGCGCCATTGTAGTCCTTATCCGGATTGACGCTCTTATCCGTATAGTAGACGTCATTCTCATAGGGATCGTCGTTGGGGTTGTTGTCGGGATCGGGGTGTGTCAGTTCAATAATGGGGGCCAGATCCTCCGGCTCATAGTTCGGATAGTTGGCGCTGTCAGCGGCCCGCTCCTCATCCCTCAAATAGAACTGGAAGGTGTGCTTCTCCTTATCCACGCTGATGGCGTCGGTGTTGTCAGTGGCTCCGCCCTTGTTGATCATGGGCACCGTGACCACCAGGTAGTCTCCCCGGTTCTCCGCGGTGATCCAGTGATCCTCGTAAGGCGTGGGATCGTTCTTGTCGTTCTCATTCTCCGGGTCATAGGGCTGGAGCTTGTTGTTGACGTCAAAGACCACCCCGGTCTTCTCGCTCTCGTCCTTCTNNCCNTCNGCGNCGATGNCGGTGATGTAGATGACGCCGCNCTCGGTGATATACTTGACCAGAGCCTCGCCGCCGGTGGTGGCGGGCACCGGATCGCTGCCATCGGTGGGAGCGGTCATGACCACCTTCACCGTAAAGCTGTACCCATCGTACTTNTTGCCGCCGTTATCCTCGTAATATTCCGTCTCCACCGTTCTATTGTCGATGGTGATGTCCTTATCCTCGCCCACTTCCAGCTCATGGAAGCTGCCGTTTTCGTCCTTCCAGTAGAGCTTGTATTGCTCCACCGCGTCATAGAGCGTACCCGGCGGCACCGTGCCCCACTCGCCATGGAGGGTGGGCACCGTGATCTTGAAGGTATTGTTCTTGCTGTCGGCGTCCTCCGCCAGGATCCAGCCGTCCTGCCCGGACTCGCTCAGGTCGTCCGTATCAGGATCGTAGTCGGTGGTATAGTCCTCATCGTGCTTGGGATCGAAGGGCCTGGGCATCACAGAACGGATGACCACCTCGGTCTTCTCGCTTTCTCCATCCATACCCTGGGGATCCAACGCGCTGATATAGAGAGAACCGCCGTTCTGGATATACTGCCACAGGGTATAGCCGCCCCACAGGGTGGGATAGNTGTTGTCGTAAGGATTNNGNGGCGTAGCGGGATTCAGNNTTACATTGAAGCGGTAACCGTCGTACTTGGCTCCGTCATGTGCCGTATCTTCGTAGTACTCCTCCAGCCAGGTGCCGCCGCTGATGGTGATATCCGCACCGGTCAGAGGCTGGAAGTTGCCCAGTCCATCCCTCCAATAGAGCTTGTACTCGGGCTGCCTGGCCGCGTCAGCGCCTGCCGGATCATAGCCCGCGTGATAGAGGGCGTCCTCCAGCGGATCGCCGGCCATCTCGTGGAGAGTGGGCACCGTGATGGTGATCGTCCTGCTGTCAGGGCCGTCCGTCTCGGCCAGGATCCAGCCGTCCTGGTGGGTGCNGCTCAGGTCAGGATTGTCCCCGGTAGTCACATTGTGCGTGTAATTGGCCGTGTAGTCGTGGTCATGCTGCGGATCAAAGGGCCGCGGGGCCTGCGCCACATTCTGGAACCAAACCTCCACCTCCGCATCGCTCATAGGCATCTCGAACTCGGGCAGAGAGGCGCCGTCGGTGAGCGGGATGGCAATTGTCTTGGTGCCGTTGGCAGTGGTGACCCGCAAAACTGCCTCACGCACGCTGTATCCGTTTTCGTGGCCCGTCTCCAGGGTCAGCTTTTTGCCGGGACTCACCTGCTCGGGGCCGTCCTCCGGCGGCGTCTGGCTGGCGTCGGTGAGCAGAATGGCGGTTCCATTGAGTATGACGCTGGCCTTGTTGCCCGCCAGGGTGCTGGAATCGTCCGATGTTACGATCAGCTTCAATCCCTTCTCAGGCGCCTCGCCCTTGATATATTTTACCGTCACGTCCACATCGGCGTCGATCATCTCAAACAGGCCGCGGTCGGGGTACNGNACGATGTCCACAGGATCGGTGGTACCCGCCTTCACGGCGGTGATCACGGCATAATAGCCCGTGTGGGTCGTGACCGCCACCCTCACGGTATTCTCCTCATAGGCCGCCGTCCAGATATCGCCCCGCTGGCTGCTGGGAATGGTGACGTCCAGATCGGTCACCGTGGCGTTGTTGTCGTCGTAGCCGTCGGTGCCCTCTTTGTATACGGTGACGATGTGGGGGCCCTTCTCCTGCAAGGGATCGTCGGTCTTCCTNATGACCACCCGCATCTCCACGCTCTTATTCTCCANGGTGTAGGTAAACTCTGTCTGGTCGGCGTTGGGAGTGGCGTTCACCGAGCCGTCCTTGGTAGTGGCCACCACGCCCANCAGCTCGTAGCCGTTGGCCGGGGTGATCTCGCTCACCGNCACCACCTCGGTACCGTTGGAGCCGGTGAGCACGCCGCCGTCAACTGTGGTGACCTTTGTCCAGGCGGTCATCTTGGCGCTGTCGCCGTNGGGCGTATAGACCAGGGTAGCGGTCAGCTGGTTGGTGCCGGGAATGACCAGCTCGGTCTTCTCGCTTTCCCCATCCACGCCCTGGGGATCCAACGCGCTGATATAGAGGGAGCCGCCATTCTGGATGTAATCCCAGACCGTGTAGCCGCCCCAGAGGGTGGGATAGGTGTTGTCCGCCGGGTTGTTGGCGTCGGGATTCACCGTCACCTTGAACTGGTAGCCGTCATATCTAACAGGGGTGGCGCCGGTGGTGTCCTCGTAGTACTCCTCCAACCAGGCGCCGCCGCTGATNGTGATATCCGCGCCGGTNAGGGGCTGGAAGTTGCCCAGTTCATCCTTCCAATAGAGCTTGTACTCAGGCTGGCGGTTCGNGTCAGCGCCCGCCGGATCATAGCCTGCGTCGAAGAGCACATCCGCGCCATAGGCGCCGGACTTGTCATGGAGGGTCGGCACCGTGACCACAAAGCTGCGCTCATTTTCGTCTACGTCTGTAGCCAGGATCCAGCCCTCCTGGCCGGTCTCGCTCTTATCCGGATTGTCCGTGCTGGGATAGTCGCCGCCCGGCGCGCCATTATACGTCTGGGAGTGCAGCGGATCATAGGGCCGCGNGGTCTGCCGCAGCTCCTGGAACTCGACTACGANCTCCGCGTTGCTCATGGGCATTGCCGGGATGGGCAGAGACTCCCCGTCGATGAGCGGGATCTCCACTGTAACGCCCGTACCCAGCAGCTTCATCACCGCGCGCTTCACGCTGTGGTTGGGCCCGTGGGCGGTGGTCAGCGTCAGCGCGGTACCGGGCAGCACGTTCACCGGGCCGGCCTGGTTGAGGATCGCGCCATTGGCGTTGAGGCTCACGCCGCTGGGCATGCTGACCGTGGCGCTGTTGTTCATCAGGTTGCCGCCGTTGTTCACGGTCAGAAGTAGGGTATACGTAGGCATCGTGCCGGCGATAAATTCCACCGTCACGTCCACGTCAGTGCCCGCAGGCATATAGAATTTTCCGTAGTACTGATTGGCTCCGGGCATGAAGGTGGCTACATCGATAGACACTCCGTCACTCTTGCGCACGGCAGTGATAACGGNATAGTATCCCGGCTCGGTGGTCACATCCACCTGCACCACGTTGTCCTCGTAGGCCGCCGTCCAGATATCGCCCCGCTGGCTGCTGGGAATGGCGACGTCCAAATCGGTCACCGTGGCGTCGTTGGCAGCATAGCCGTCGTCGCCCTTCTTCAGAACCGTGACGATATGGGGGCCCTTCTCCTGGAGGGGATCGTCCGCCCGGTCAAAGACCACGTAGATATCCACGTCCTGATTGACCATGTCGTACTCATACTGGTTCTGGGCCGGGTTCCATGTGGCGTTTACGCTTCCGGCCTCAGTGGTCGCCACCACGCCCACCTGCACATAATTGGGCAGAGCCGGCGCGGGCTTCACGATCACCTTTTCCGTGCCGTTGGTACCGGTAAGGGTCTGTCCGTCGGTGTNGGCCGTAGCTCCCCAGGCGGTCATGGTGGCGCTGCCCTCGGTGGTCTCAAAGTGGAGCGTGGCCTTGTAGCGCTTGCCGGCAGGCACGACCACCTCGGTCTTCTCGCTCTCCAGCTTGGCCTCGGGGGAGGCGGGATCCACCGCGGAGATATAAATAGAGCCGCCGTTCTGGATGTATTCCCGCAGGGTGTAGCCGCCCCACAGGGTGGGATAATTGGGATCGTTGGGATTGGTGGCGTCCTTGTTCACCGTCACCTTAAACTGGTAGCCGTCGTAGACCGCGCCGTCATGGGCGGCGTCGGTGTAATAGTCATCCAGCCATGCCTGGCTGTCGATGGTGATATCCGCGTCATTGAACTGGTGGAACTCACCCAGCGCATCCTTCCAATAGAGGTTGTATTTGGGCTGGAGCGCGGCGTCAGTGCCCGCCGGATCGTAACCTGCGGGATAGAGCACATCCGCCNGCGCAGGCATGGCGGTCATGTCCATCTCGTGGAGGGTGGGCACTGTGATNACCAGNCTGTTGGCGTCCGCATCCACCTCAGTGGCCTGGATCCAGCCGTCCTGGTGGGTGCGGCTCAGGTCGGGGTTGGCCCCGGTGGTCACATTGTGACTGTAGTTGGCCGTATAGTCGTGGTCGTGCTTCGGATCAAAGGGCCGCGGCATCAGCGGCATATTCTGGAACTCCACGATCACCTTGGCGTCCGCCATNGGCATCGCCGGCAGCGGCAGCGACACCCCGTCGGTCAGCGGGATGGGAATGTCCATAGTGCTGGTGGCGCTCANCGCTACCCGCAGCANCGCGCNCTTTACGCTCCAANTGACCGCATGGCCGGTGGTCAGGGTCAGCGGTGTGCCAGCGGTCACATTCNCCGGGCCGGCGGTGACGGCGGTGCCGTCAGCGACCAGGATGGGCGTGGTGCCGCCAGGCACCGTGATCTCGGCGCTGTTATCGCTGTCGTTATTTCCGGAGAGTACCTCCAGCTCCAGCTNCCGCTGGGGCGGATTGCCCTTGATATAAGTCACCGTCACATCCACGTCGGTGTCCGCGGGCATATAGAACTGAGCGTAGCAGTCNTTNCTGCCGGAGGCGGCGGNNNACTGGGCCACAGGCACCTCCACCCCACCGGGGGCNGTCNTGGCCGTCACCACGGCATAGTAGCCGCTTGCGGTGGTCACATCCACCTGCACCACATTTTCCGCGAAGGCCGCCGTCCAGATCGTGCCTTTCTGGTAGCCGGGGATCTCCACGTCCAGATCGGTCACTGTGGCGTTGTTCTGGGCCAGATCATCGGTGTCCACCTTGTAAACAGTGACGATATGGGGGCCCTTGGGCTCCAACGGATCCTTTTNCTTTNCAAAGNCNACCCGCATCTCCACGTCCTGCTCCACCATGGTGTAGGTAAACTCCGTCCCGTCGGCGTTGGGAATGGCGTTCACCGAGCCGTCCTTGGTGGTGGCCACCACGCCCACCAGCTTGTAGCCGTTGGCGGGCGTGATACCGTTGACCTTCACCACCTCAGTGCCGTCAGAGCCGGTGAGCACACCGCCGTCCACAGCGGTGGTTTTGTTCCAGGCGCTCATCGTCGCGGCGGTACCGTTGGGCGTATACCGCAGAGTGGCTTTATATTTGTCCACACCGGGCACGACCACCTCGGTCTTCTCGCTCTCCATGTCGGCGGGCACGCCGGCGGTGTTAGGCCCGGTGGCCGTGATG
>CAJMXB010000046.1 GCA_905219705.1 Oscillospiraceae bacterium
GGAGCCCCCGGAGCCCAAGNGGGGCNTGTTTGACCGCAAGAGCAAGGTGCCCGCGCCGGATCAGGTGCTGGCCGCGGCCAAGGAAGCGGAGACGCCCGTTCCGGCCTCGGAGCCGCTGCCCGCGGTGGAGCTGCCCGAGGAGCCCTTCCAGGCCCCGGCGCCGCCCCCGGAGATCCTGCGGGAGCCTGCTGTGCCCAAGCTGAAAAAGGGAGATGCCGAGGAGGCTGCGGCCCAGGTATCTCAAGAGGTGGAGGAGGCCATGAGCCAGGCGGCGGCCGCCTACGAATACCCGCCCGTCTCCCTGCTGAAGATGGGAGGAGAGACGGATTCTGCCGGCGTGGCGGGAGAGCTGAGAGCCAACCAGACCCGGCTCACCGACACCATCCATTCCTTCGGAATCGACGCCAGTATTATCAACGTGACCCGGGGCCCCTCGGTGACCCGGTACGAGCTGGAGCTGGATCAGGGCGTGCGCCTGAACAAGCTGACCAACCTGGCCGACGACATCGCCCTGGCCCTGGGCGCTTCCGGTGTGCGTATCGCCCCCATTCCCGACAAGATCTCCATGGTGGGCATCGAGGTGCCCAATAAGCTGGTCTCCCCGGTGCAGATCCGGGATGTGATCGGCTCTGAGCAGTTCAAAAACCACGAATCCAAGGTGGCCTTTGCCGTGGGCAAGGATATCGGCGGCAATTGTGTGGTGGGCAACATCGCCAAGCTGCCCCACATGCTTATCGCCGGCACCACCGGCTCCGGCAAATCGGTATGTACTAACTCCCTCATTATCTCTCTGCTCTATAAGGCCAGTCCTGAGGAAGTGCGCCTGATCATGGTGGATCCCAAAATGGTGGAGCTGGGTATCTACAACGGCATCCCCCATCTGCTCATCCCGGTGGTCACCGACCCCAAAAAGGCGGCCGGCGCCCTCCAGTGGGCGGTGGTGGAGATGATGAAGCGCTACCGGGCCTTCTCCGAGGTGGGCGTCCGGGATCTGGCCTCCTATAACGCCCACGCCGCCAAGACGGGGGAGATGGAGACCATGCCTCAGATCGTGGTGGTCATCGACGAGCTGGCCGACCTGATGCTGGTGGCGGCCAAGGAGGTGGAGGAGTCCATCTGCCGGGTGGCCCAGATGGGCCGTGCCGCCGGAATGCACCTCATCGTCGCCACACAGCGGCCCTCCGCCGACGTCATCACGGGCCTGATGAAGGCCAATATCCCCTCCCGCATTGCCTTTGCGGTGGCCTCCTCTCTGGAATCCCGCATCATCTTGGATCAGGTGGGTGCGGAGAAGCTGGTGGGCCGCGGCGATATGCTCTACCTTCCTCTGGGAGCGGGGAAGCCCACCCGTGTTCAGGGCTGTCTCATCACCGACGAGGAAGTGGCGGCTGTGGTGGACTTTGTCAAGCAGGGCGGCAGCGCCCAGTATGACGAGTCCGTACTCCACGAGATCGAGAAGAGCGTGGCCGAGAAGGAGAAGGGCGCCAAGGGCGTGGGTGGTTCCGCGCCTGAGGCGGTGGACGACGCCTATGACGAGCTGCTGCCCTCTGCCATCGAGGTGGTGGTGGAGACGGGCATGGCCTCTGTGTCCATGCTCCAGCGGCGGCTGAAGCTGGGCTACTCCCGGGCCGCCCGGCTGGTGGATCAGATGGAGGAGAAGGGGGTGGTGGGGCCCTTCGAAGGCTCCAAGCCCCGCCAGGTGCTCATCACCAAGGAGCAGTGGCAGGAGATGCAGTACAAGCAGGGCATGGTGGACATGGCACCCGACGCACCTCCGGTGTCAGAGCCTGTGCCCGAGGAGCTGGACTACGAGGGCGACGCCATCCCTCAGCCCATGGATCTGCCCCCATTCGATGTGGACAACGAGGATTTTTGAGAAAAAATACCCCGGAAGGAAAAAAGGGCTTGCAATTTACCGCTCACTGTGCTAAAATAATCAAGCTGTCGGTGAGACGGTATGCGGCTGTAGCTCAGCTGGATAGAGTGACTGGCTACGAACCAGTAGGTCGGGGGTTCGAGTCCCTCCAGCCGTACCAGGAACAAACTTTCTGCGTCAGCGGGAAGTTTGTTCCTTTTTTATTGCTCTCGCCGCTTAGGCCGCTCGGCCTTCAGCCTCTTGGGGCGTATTTTCACACAGAGGTTGACAAATGCGCATAGATGTAGTATAGTACGCCCATAATTGAATCGGACAGACGAAGCGTGTAGGAANATGGCGGACAGCCATGCCGAAGGAGTAACACTCTCAGGCGCCTCCGTGGGGGGCGAGGACTATGCGCGGATGTAACTCTGGAGAAACTCGTTTACGGGGGCCGAAGGGGCAACATGGGGCGCGAGCCCTATGAATCTCTCAGGCAAAAGGACAGAGAAGAGCTGGCTTGGCTGGAGCGCGCCGTGCGCTTTGGCTAAGGCGCTTATATCTATTCCCGGACTGTGGAGTTTTCTCCACAGTCCTGTTTTTTGCCCGAGGAAAAGGAGAGATGAGAAATGCTCGAAAATCTGGAAGCGGCCCTTTACCCTGTGGTGGTAGACATCAACAACTATCTATCCAGCTATATCCTGGTGTTCCTGCTCATTGCGGTGGGCCTGTGGTATTCCATCAAGACCCGCTTTGTACAGGTGCGCTGCTTTGGCGAGGGTATGAAAAAGGTCTTTGGCAATCTGACTCTCCGAGGCGGGAAGCAGGAGCAGGGCATGAGCTCGTTCCAGGCCCTGGCCACCGCTATCGCCGCCCAGGTGGGAACGGGCAATATCGTGGGCGCCTCCGGCGCCATCCTCGCCGGCGGCCCCGGCGCCATTTTCTGGATGTGGATCATCGCCTTCTTCGGCATGGCCACCATCTATGCCGAGGCCACTCTGGCGCTCAAGACCCGGGTGGTGGATGAGGACGGCACCATCCACGGCGGCCCGGTCTACTACATCACCACCGCCTTTNAGGGNGGCTTCGGCAAATTCCTGGCCGGCTTCTTCGCCGTGGCCATTATTCTGGCGCTGGGCTTTATGNGCTGTATGGTCCAGTCCAACTCCATCGGCTCCACCTTTGAGACCGCCTTTGGCGTCCCCGCCTGGATCGTGGGCGCGGTGCTGGTGGTCATCTGCGCCGTGATCTTCCTGGGCGGTGTACAGCGCCTGGCGGCGGTAACGGAGAAGGTGGTGCCNGTTATGGCGGCCATCTTCCTGGTGGGGGGTCTGGCCATCCTCATTGCCCGCGGCCGCTATATCCCCGCCACCTTCGGGATGATCTTCCAATACGCCTTCCAGCCCCAGGCCATTGTGGGCGGCGGCCTGGGCTACGCCCTCAAGACCGCCATCAGCCAGGGCGCCAAGCGGGGCCTGTTCTCCAATGAGGCCGGTATGGGCTCCACCCCCCACGCCCNCGCCCAGGCCAACGTGACCGATCCCCACGACCAGGGCGTGGTGGCCATGATCGGCGTGTTCATGAACACCTTCGTGGTGCTCACCCTGAACGCTCTGGTCATCATCTCCACCCTCTATACCGAGGGCGGCCCTCTGGCGGCGGGCTACACCGGCGCGGTCACGGAGGCCATCAACAAGACCAACCTGGCCCAGACCGCCTTTGGAACGGTCTTCGGCACCGATTTCGGCGCCATCTTCGTCGCTGTCTGCCTGTTCTTCTTCGCCTTCTCCACGGTTCTGAGCTGGAACCTCTTTGGCAAGATCAACGTGATCTACCTTTTCGGCAAGAAGTCCGCGGTGGTCTATTCCGTCATCGCCCTGGTGTTTATCTTCCTGGGCACCCTCATGTCCAACGACCTGGTATGGGAACTGACCGACATGTTCAATAACCTGATGGTCATTCCCAATGCCATCGCCCTGTTCGCGCTGACCCGGATGGTGGTGGAGTCCGCCCACGGCGTGGGAGCGGGAAAGTAAAGAGGAAAGTGGGGAGGAGGGCCGTCCCGGAAGGGGATGGCTCTCCTTTTTTGCGCGCAGACCGCAAAACACCGGTTGACGGCGGCGGAGATTCCCGGTAGAATATAGCATACTGATTTTACGCGGCAAAAAGGAGGATCTCCATGGCGAGCAGACAGGAATTTACCTTTCCCTCCTCCGACGGCGTCCATCAANTCCACGCCGTCNTGTGGCATCCGGAGGGGGAGGCGCGGGGTGTGGTGCAGCTTGTCCACGGCATCTGCGAATATGCCCTGCGGTACGATCCCTTTGCCCGGTTCCTGGCGGAGCGGGGCTTTTTGGTGGCGGGACACGACCACCTGGGCCATGGCCTGACGGCCAGAGATGCGTCGGAGTNNGGCTATTTTGATAACTGGTGGGACTTGGTGCACGACGTGCGGGCGCTTCAGTGTAAGGTGAAGGAGACCGCGCCGGAGCTGCCCTATTTCCTCCTGGGCCACTCCATGGGCTCCTTTGTGGCCCGCACCTTTCTCATCGACTATCCCGGCGCGCTGACGGGCTGCATCCTCTCCGGTACCGGCCAGGAGCCGGCTGTCACCGTGGCGCTGGGCAAGGCCCTCACCGGGATAGGAGATCCGCACAAGGTCAACAAGCTGTTCTACGCCCTGTCCATCGGGGCCTACAATAAAAAGTTTAAGCCCAGCCGTACAAGCGCGGACTGGATCTGCCGGGACGAGGCGGTGGTGGACGCCTATCTGGCCGACCCTCTGTGCAATTTCAAGACCACGGCGGGGATGAACCACGCCATGATGTGCGGGCTCCAGTATGTGGGCAGCGTGGACAATTTGAAGCGGATGGACAAGAGCACCCCGATCTACTTTTTCGCCGGAGACGCCGATCCGGTGGGCGCCATGGGCAAGGGCGTCCAAAAGGTGGCGGGGTGGTTCCGTCAGGCGGGAGTGCGGGACGTGACGGTAAAACTCTATCCCGGCGGACGGCACGAGATGCTCAACGAGAGCAACAGGGAAGAAGTCTTCGATGACGTTCTCTCCTGGCTGGAAGGTCACATGAAATAAAGAGAGGGGCACAGCTGTCGGCTGTGCCCCTCTTCCTTTGGACAGGGATTCATTTCTCATTTTCGGCGATGACCCGCTCCAGACAGGCCATCAGATCGGCCAGGGTGTCCAGCTGCATGCCGGTGTCCAGAAGGGCCTGCTGCAGGTTTTGGGGCATGGAGTCGAATTTGTCGCGAATATTGGGGGATACGACGGACATAAAGATCACCTCGCCAGAGAGTATATCCGAAAATGATAAAAGGATTCAAAAAAGTGGCTGCTTCCGGGCCGCTTTTTGGCGATCTGCTCTTTTATGCCGGCGTGGCTCCATTGCCTTTTGTTGGTTTTAACAAAAATGAAGCCGGCCATTGACATTTGATACAGAACGATGTATATTTATGCAAGAACATTTGAAGAGATGCAATTTTATACTATCATGTTCTCCCGCGCAGACGGGAGGGGAGAGGAAGCGAGTTTATGAAGAATTGGAAGACCCTCTATGAGGTAAAAGGCCCCAAAAGTCTTTTGGAGATGACGGCCGTGGAGCTGAAGGCGCTGATAGACGACGGGGCGGATACCGTTGTACTGAGCTTTGGAGCCATTGAAAACCACGGCGGACATCTGCCGATGGGAGCGGACTGGTTCCAGGCCAACATCCTCATCCGCTGCGTGCATGAGCAGCTGACTGCCATGGGCCATAAGTCGGTGCCNGGCTTTTCGNTGCCCTTCGGAGTGCAGACCAACCAGTTTGAGCGAGAGGGCGCCAATTTGTTTGGCAACGTTCCGGTAAGCGAGCGCACCTTCATCGACATGACGGAGGATCTCTGCCTCTCGCTGAGCAAGCATGGATTCAAGCGTTTCGTGCTGTGCATCAACCACTCTGAAAACCACGCGGCGCTCCATGTGGCGGCGAAGGACTTGGCGGTGCGATTTGGGCTCAAGTGCGTGGTCTGCGACTGGGTGCCGCCGATGAACGACTTCTGGCCTAAGGTGTGCAAGAATGCAGAGCATCAGGGCCACGGCGGCGAGGACGAGACCAGCTGTGTAATGGCGGCGGTGCCCGGCCTTGTCCATCTGGAAGGGTGCAAGCCCTACTATGAAGAGGACGATGGCAAGCCGGTGAAGATGGGCGGCCTGCACTACTACGGCGGGGCCGTGGGGATCTATGTGCCGGTCAAGGAGGACAAGAGTCCGGGATATATCGGCAACCCGGCCGACGCCACCGTTGANGTGGGGGAGAAGTGCTNCGAGGCGTACGCCAAGTGGATCGCGCAGGTGGNCGACAAATACCTGTATAACGACTGATATATACAGGATCGAATGTNTAAAAANGGGCCAAANCCGCTCCTNTCACTATACCTNGGAGGTATACTATTATGAGTGAACTGAAAAGCGGGCAGAAGCCCAAAGACATGCCCTTTGGCTGGGCCCTGTTTTGTATTGCGTTCCTGCTATGCTCCATGGTGGCGTCGGTGCTGTGGCTGAATATTCCGGTACATATCAACCTGCTCGTCTCCATTGCGGTGACGCTGGGGGTGGCGTGGCTCAACGGCAAGCCGTGGAAGGAGCTGTCCGCCGCCATTGAATACGGCGGCAAGATCCTGGTGACGCCCACGATCATCATGATGCTCATCGGCTGCCTGATCGCCAGTTGGATCGCCAGCGGCACGGTACCTATGATCATCTATTGGGGCCTGAAGCTGATCAACCCCTCCTTCTTTTTGATGACGGCCTGCCTCATCTGTGCCATCTGCGCCGTTTCCATCGGCAGCAGCTGGTCTACCGTCGGCACCGTGGGCATTGCCCTGATCGGCATTGGCGCGGGCCTCGGCATCAATCCTTCCATGACTGCCGGCGCCATCATCTCGGGCGCCTATCTGGGCGATAAGATGAGCCCTATGTCCGATACGACCAATCTGGCCCCCGCTGTGGCTGAGGCCGACCTGTTCGACCATATCAAAAGCATGATGTATACGACCCTGCCGGCCTTTGTGATCAGTATGGTCATTTATGCCATCCTGGGTATGCGCTATTCGGCCGATGGGGTCAACTCCCAGCAGGTGGCGGCGACCCTCTCCGCCATTGAGCAGAATTTCAACATGAATCCCTTACTGCTGCTGCCCCCGGTCATNGTCATCGTTATGGCGGTGCTCAAATGCCCCTCCATTCCCACCCGGCTCATCTCCACTCTGGCGGCCAGCCTGCNGGCCATGGTGTTTCAGGGGCAGAGCCTGGCGGCTATGGCTACGATCCTGGACAGCGGCTTTTCCATCAACAGCGGGTTCGCCGATTTTGACAAGCTGATGAACCGGGGCGGCCTGCAGAGCATGCTGTGGACTGCGGCCCTGGGTATGCTGGGCATGCTCTATGGCGCCATTATGGAAAAGACCGGCCTTNTCACCNCCGTTTTGGAGCATATGAAGCCGCTGGTCAAGNATGTGGGGATGCTCATTACCACAGTCGTGGCCTCTTGCACCATCCTGCTGGCGGCCACCGCCAGCCAGACCCTGGCCATTGTGGTGGGCGGCCGTATGTACGTGGGGGAGTTTAAGAAAAAAGACCTGCTGCCCCAGGTGCTCAGCCGTACGCTGGNGGACAGCGGCACCATTGTCTCCCCCCTGATCCCCTGGAGCCTTTGCGGCGTGTATATGGCCGGTACGCTGGGCGTTCCCACGNNCTCCNACCTGCCCTACGCCTTCCTGTGCTGGCTGTGCCCCGTCATCGCCATCATCTATGGCTTTACCGGGAAGTTCGTCTGGAAGACTGGAGAGCATCCCAGCCAGCGCACCTATCATGACCTTTCGGCTGTGGGAACTGCCGTTGGGGAAGAGTGAGAACCGTTTACAATGAATATCCCACAAAGCCTCCGGCCTGGNCGGAGGCTTTGTGGGATAAAAAAAGGGCGCGCTCCGTAGGAGCGCGCCCTTTCCTTTGTAGGGTTCAGTCGGACAGGTACTGCTTTACAAGCTCTTGGAGNAGTTCGTCCCGATCCAGCTTGCGGNTGAGGGAGCGGGCGTTGTTGTAATTGGTGATATAGGTGGGATCCTCAGAGAGAATGTAGCCCACGATCTGGTTGATGGGGTCATATCCCTTCTGCTTGAGAGAATCGTAGACTGAAGTGAGGATGGCTTTGATCTCCTGATCCTTTTCGTAGCGGATGTTGAATTTTCTGGTGAAATCCATATCTTCCATGTGGGACACCTCCCTTTGGGGTATATTGAGATTGTACTCGAAAAATGGCGTGGTGTAAAGAGAAAAGAGGTAAATTTTATTTTTCTTTAATATTACAAGCTCAGCGCAGCACGGCCCCCAGCTCGCGCTTCAAAGTATCCAGGATACTCTTTACATCCTCGTCGGCCTCCTCGGCAGTGAGGCNTCTGTCATCGGCGCGGAGAACCAGGTTGAAGGCCACGCTCTTCTTGCCCTCGTCCACGCCTTTGCCCCGGTAGATGTCAAAGAGGGAGACATCCTTCAGCAGGCCCTTGGCCCCCTTGCGGATGGCAGCCTCCAGCGCCCCTACGGTGACAGCCTCGTCGCAGACCACGGCGATATCCCGGGTGACGGCGGGGAACTTGGGCAGGGGAGTATAGACGGGATCGGAGCCCTTGACCGCCATCAGAGCTTCAAAGCTGAGCTCGGCGCAGTAGAACTGCGCGTCTACGCCGTAGTTTTGGGCCACCAGGGGATGGATCTGTCCGAATACGCCTAGTACGGTATCCCCGGCCAGGACCTGGGCACAGCGCCCGGGGTGGTAGGAGGGAGCGTCCGTGACGGCCTGGAAGGAGATGTTCTCCACCCGCAGCTCCCGCAGAAGAGCCTCGATGGAGCCTTTGAGAGCAAAGAAGTCGATCCCATCGCCGTATGCGCCCATGGAGAGGAACTTCTTTTCCTGGGCAAGCCCATCCTCCCCGCCGGGGAGGTAGATCCGCCCCACTTCGTAAAGCCGGGCGTTTTTGTTCCGGTAGTTGTAGTTCCGGGTCAGGATCTCCAACATGGAGGGCAGAGTGGTGGTCCGCATGATGGAGGTGTCCTCCCCCAGGGGGTTCAGGATCTTGAAGGATTCCCGCCGGGGGTCGTTTGCCGCCCAGCGAATCTTATCATAGTAGGTGGGGGAGATGAAGGAGTAGGTGATGATCTCATCGTACCCCATGGCCCGGCAGGCCGCCCCCAGGGTCCGCTCCACCTGCTGGGTAGGAGAGTAGCCTCCCTGGGTAGTCTGGCCCCGCATAAGGGTGGTGGGGATGTTGTTGTAGCCGTAGAACCGGGCTACCTCCTCGGCCAGATCCGCCATCCGCTTCACGTCCCCCCGCCAGGAGGGGACCTTGATCACGCCTCTCTCCTCGGTGGTCTCAAAGCCCAGCCGCTGGAGGTAGGTNTACATCACATTCTCCGCCACATCGGTGCCCAGCAGGGCGTTGATCTTCTCCGGCTCCAGCTTCAAAAGGGTGGGCTGGGGGACGTGGTTGAGAATGTCGATGACCCCATCCACCACCTCTCCGGCCCCCAGCAGCTCCACCAGCTCACAGGCCCGCTCCACAGCGGGGAGGGTGTTCATGGGATCCAGACCCTTCTCAAGTTTGGCGCTGGCCTCGGTCCGCATACCCAAGGCCAGGGCGCCCTTGCGGATGCAGGTGCCGTCAAAATTGGCTGACTCAAAGACCACGTCCACAGTGTCTTCGACGATCTCGGAGTTGAGTCCTCCCATGATGCCCGCCAGACCCACGGCCCGGGTCTCATCAGCGATGACAAGGTGGTTGGCGTTGAGGGTATGCTCTTTGCCGTCCAGGGTAGTGAGCTTCTCCCCCTCCGTCGCCCGGCGGACGATGATCTTGCCGCCCTGCACATAGCGGTAGTCAAAGGCGTGCATGGGCTGGCCGTACTCCAGCATCACATAGTTGGTGATGTCTACGATGTTGTTGATGGGCCGCACTCCCATNGCCCGGAGCCGCCNGNGCATCCACTNGGGGGAGGGNGCGATCTTCACATTGCGCACCATCCGGGCGGTGTACCGGGGCACCAGGTCGGCAGCCGGAGTCTCCACGTCCAGCAGCTCAGGGAGCACTCCCTGGGCTCCGCCCTTTACCTCAGGGGTATGGAAGCAGCAGGGCTTGTCAAAGGTGGCCGCCGCCTCCCGGGCCAGACCGATGATACTGAGGCAGTCGGGCCGGTTGGGCGTGATCTCGAATTCCACCACATGGTCGTCCAGGCCGATGACGGGCTTGATGTCGTCGCCGGGCTTACAATTCTCCCGGAGGATGAAGATGCCGTCGGGGATGCAGTGGGGGAACTCCTTCTGCTCGGCGTGGAGGTCACTGAGGGTGCAGATGGCCCGGGTCTTGGTGTTGAAGGCCACCAGATCCATGGAGTGGAGGTTGGGGCAGACGGTTTCCACCGTGGTGCCCACAGGCTCCCCGTTCTCCTTCCACATCAGGCCGCAGGACCAGCGCCCATCCTCCGTGGGGGCCACCGTTCCCACCCCGGCGCAGACCACCGGCCCGAAGACCTTGTCTCCCGGTTGGATATCGGCGGGGATAGAAGGTTTTTCCGGGTCGATGGGCTTATAGTCGTTCAGCAGAGCGGCGGCGGTAATGGCGGCGTAGGGGAAGTCCCGCTCGTCCAGCCCCAGTTCGCTGAGGGAACAGAGCATCCCCTTGGACTTTACCCCCCGCAGGTTCCCACGGGAGATATGGACGCCCCCGGGGAGCCAGGAGTTGTCCTTGGCCACGGGGACCAGGTCTCCAGCGTGGATGTTCCAGGCGCCGGTGACGATCTGCACTGGCTCATCCTGGCCGATATCCAGCTGGCAGACCCACATATGGTCGGAGTTGGGGTGCCGCTCCATGGAGAGGATGCGCCCCACCACCACGTTCTTGATCTCGGCGCCCAGGTCGGTGTAGGTCTCCACCTTGGAGCCGGACAGGGTCATAGCCTCGGCGAAGTCCCGGTCGCTCACCGGGCCCACGTCCACAAATTCACTTAACCATTCACGGGAAAGATTCATACAGAAAACTCCTCTTTTCGTTTCATCAGCGGTGGAATACCCGCTGTTCAGTCCCACTCGATCTCGCTGCCGTGNTCCCGGACCAGGCGGCAGAGGGCTTCTTCGTTTTCCGCCAAGGCACGGATGATGTCCTCGAAGCGCTTCGCCCTGGCTTCGTTTTCTACTGTCAGAGGCCAATAGGCCACATACATCCCCGCCTCCGGGTCCGTCTTCATGTCCGTCAGGATGTCCGGATCGTTCTGTTCCAGATAATACCGAAAAAAGGCCTCCCAGTTGTAGCCGTTCATATAGGCGTCCTCACAAGCGGCGTTCATCTTTTCGCCGAGGGCAAGAATACTCTCATGCTCGGCGTTTAAAAGGACCTCTATACTTTCCCCACAGGGAAAAACCTGAACATAGTCTGCCATACGCCGTCCCTCCTTTAGAACTGCTCCAGGAACCGCACGTCGTTTTCGAAAATGAGCCGCAGGTCGGCGATCTTAAACCGGCGCATGGCCGTCCGCTCCAGCCCCATGCCGAAGGCCCAGCCCGACCATTCCTCCGGGTCGATGCCAGCCATCTCCAGCACCCGGGGGTGGATCATGCCNGCGCCTNNGATCTCGATCCAGCCCGCCCCCTTGCAGGTGGGNCAGCCNTCGCCGCCGCACTTGTGGCACTGGACGTCCATCTCACAGGAGGGCTCGGTGAAGGGGNNGTGGTGGGGGCGGAACCGGGTGACGGTGCCCTTGCCGAAGAGCTGCTCGGCCAGCAGATTCAGGGTGCCCTTCAAATCGGCCATGGTCACGTTCTTGTCGATGACCATGCCCTCCACCTGGTGGAACATGGGGGAGTGGGTGGCGTCCACCTCGTCCTTCCGGTAGACCCNCCCGGGGGCGATGATCCGGATGGGCAGGGGCATGGTCTCCATGGCCCGCACCTGCATGGGGGAGGTCTGGCTGCGGAGCATCACCCGGCTGTCCTCATCAAAGTAGAAGGTGTCCGACCAGTCCCGGGAGGGGTGGCCCTCTTCGGCGTTGAGTTTGTCGAAATTATAGGTGGCCAGTTCGATCTCCGGGCCGTCCAGCACGGTGAAGCCCATGCCGATGAAGATGTCCTTGATCTCGTCCAGGGCCAGGTACATGGGGTGCTTGTGGCCCAGTGTGGGGACGGTGCCGGGGATGGTCACGTCCACCGCCNCCAGCTTNAACTTGTGCTCCAGCGCGGCGGCCTCCAGCTTCTTGGCCTGAGCCTCCAAAGCGGCCTCCAGGTTTGCCTTCACCTCGTTGACCAGGGCGNCCATCTGGGGCCGCTCCTCGGCGGACAGGGAGCCCATCTGCTTGAGAAGGTTGGTGAGCTCGCCCTTTTTGCCCAGGTATTTGACCCGGAGGGCGTCCAGATCGGCAACGGCCTGGGTGCCATCCAGGGCCGCCAGGGCCTCCGCCCTGATTTTTGACAGCTGTTCTTTCATACTCCTCTNAACTCCTTTATTTNGATGNGAAGAAACGAAATNACCGGAAGGCGGCGCTTTGTTACCGGCAGCGCCGGACGAACAAAAAAGCCTTTCCTCCCCATACCTGGGGACGAAAGGCTCACCTTCCGCGGTACCACCCGCATTTGTACGCTTGACGTACACACTCTTGCCCCGATAACGGAGGGCCATCCGTCCGCGTCTTTCCCCGCGGCGGCNCCCAGGCGAACCAAGCGACACGCTCCGGGCCGGCTCTCAACCGGTGGCCAGCCCTCTCTGGAGAAGCGCAAACACGCTATTTACCTGTTCAAAGCCTTGCTGCTACCGTCCTTTATACCACAAAAACGGTTNAANTGCAAGAGGAAAATGNCTATAATGGGACTGACATGAAGGAGAGGGGCGGTTTGGATGAAAGAGACAGCATGGCAGGCCGGCAGGGATGGGAAGAGCGGCCCTGCTGCGGCGGCGGAGCGGCCCCGTCTGGCCCACCGGAGGCAGGAGGCCCACAAGGGAGATTTCGGTAAAGTGTTTATACTTGCCGGCAGCCGGGGCTTCACCGGAGCCCCCTGCATGGCCGCCCGGGCCGCTGTCCGGGGCGGCGCGGGGCTGGTGACGGTGGGAACACCGGAGGAGGTTTACCCCATTGTGGCCGCCAAGTGCTGCGACGAGGCCATGGTCTGGCCCGTCCCGGATTCCTATAAGATCCTGTTGGAAAAGGCNGAGAGCGCCGACGTCCTTCTGATAGGCCCCGGACTGGGGCAGGACGCCCGGGCAGAGAACTGGGTGCTGGGCCTGTTAAGCGATATTGCTTGCTCCATTGTTTTGGANGCCGATGGTCTAAATATTCTTTCCCGCCATATAGATGTGTTGGACAAACGCTCCGCGCCCACTGTCCTCACCCCTCACGAGGGGGAGTTTGCCCGGCTGTCGGGCTGCGCTCTGCCCATTGGCGACCGGCTCTCCGCCGCCCGGGATTTTGCGGGAGGGCATCCCTGTACGCTGGTGCTGAAGGGCCACCGTACCGTCACAGCCTATCCCGACGGCAGGNNCCGGGTAAACACCACGGGCAATCCCGGCATGGCCCGGGGCGGCAGCGGGGACGCGCTGGCCGGCCTGATGGCGGCCCTTTTGGCCCAGGGAGAGGACGTCTCCACCGCTGTCTGGCTCCATGGACGGGCGGGCGACCTGGCCGCGGCGGAAAAAGGGGAGCGGGGTATGACGGTGGGCGACCTTATAGAGGCCATCCCCTATGCGATGAAGGAGTGCGAGGAGGAGTAAAACGTGCGCAAACGGCTTTGCGCGCTAATGATGACCCTCATTCTCCCCCTGACCGCCTGTGGCGGGGCCGGGGAGGAGAACGAGGCCGAGACGCTGTTGCAGCAAGCCCGGAGCAGGTATTTGGAGATGACCGCCTGCCAGGGACACATGGACATGACCGCCGACTACGGTCAGCGGGTCTATACCTACGGGGTGGATTTTTCCTGGGAGAAGGAGGGGGAGACCCTGCTGACCATCACCGCCCCGGAGAACGTGGCGGGGGCCGTGGCCCGTATCGCCAGGGGAGAGACCGCCATGGAGTATGATGGAGTTATGTTGGAGACCGGGCCGTTGGATGCCGCGGGCCTCAGCCCCATAGACGCGGTACCCGCCATTTTGACCTGCCTTCGGGAGGGCTTTCTGGCGGAGTGCGTTCTGGAGGACTGGAATGGGGAAACGCGGCTCCACCTGATAAGCCGGGCTCCCAACGCCGAGCCGGGGACGGGGACGGAGACCGATTTGTGGCTNGACAGAGAGAGCCTGGCCATTGTCAGGGCTGAGCTCAGCGACGGCGGCTTTACGGTGCTCCGGTGCGACTGCGCCGGCTTTGTCATGACCCTGCCGGAGAGCGGGGAGACTTGACCGGAAGGCGCTCTGGGAGTACAATGACCTTACCAAAGAAAAGGGGAGATACCTATGGACGTTCAGCCCCGCCGCACCTGGGCGGAGATCGACCTATTTGCCTTGGAACACAATTATGAGACCCTTCGTGCCATGCTGCCCCATGGCTGTAAGCTCCTGTGCCCGGTGAAGGCGGACGCTTACGGCCACGGGGCCGTTCCCGTTGCCCGCTGGCTGGAGCGGCTGGGAGCGGACTATCTGGCGGTGGCCTGCCTGGATGAGGGCATCGAGCTGCGCCAGGGGGGCGTCAAGGCCCCCATCCTCATTTTGGGCTATACCGACCCGCTCTGGGCGCAGGAACTGCTTGCCCACGACCTGACNCAGACCGTCTTTGACCCTGAGGCAGCCCGGGCCCTCTCCCGGGCGGCGGTAGAAGCGGGCAAGACCCTTACCGTCCACATGAAGGCGGACACGGGAATGACCCGGCTGGGCCTTCTGTGCGATGGAGAGGACATGGACAAGACGGTGGAGACGATGCGGGAGATGCACGCCCTGCCCGGTCTGAATTGGGAGGGAGTCTTTACCCATTTTGCCGCCGCTGACGGCAGTGAGGAGTACACGATGCTCCAGTTCACCCGGTTCCTGGAGCTGCTGGACAAGCTGGAGGCAGAAGGGGNGAAATTTCCCCTGCGCCATTGCGCCGCCAGCGCCGCTGTGTTATACTATCCCTGTACTTATCTGGATATGGTGCGTCCCGGCATCGCCCTGTACGGTCACTATCCGTCCCCTGACAGCGAGGGTTTGGACGGCCCNGGCCTGGAGCCCCTCATGACGCTGAAGACCAGGGTCATCTCGGTGAAGGACGTGCCCGCCGGAACGCCGGTGAGCTACGGCTGTACCCATACGCTGGAAAGGCCCACCCGCTTAGCGGCCATTGCCATCGGATACGGCGACGGCCTGCCCCGGGCCTGCTCGAACAAGCTGNAGGTTTGGGTGAAGGGCGCCCTGGCGCCTGTGGTGGGGCGCATCTGCATGGATCAGTGCATGATCGACGTCACCGGGATCGACGGTGTGAAGCCGGAGGATGAGGTGGAGGTCTACGGCCCCCATGTCCCTGTGGAGGACGCCGCCGCCCTGGCAGGCACTATCCAGTACGAGCTTCTGTGCAACGTCAACAAACGGGTGCCCCGTCTCTACAAGCGGGCGCCCCGGCAGGCGCGGAGCTGACACCATCCCGGCGCTCCCTGCGTACAATGACTCGGGGAGGTCAACGCCGGATCGGCGGGTGGATCCCACCAAAAGCGAGTAAATCGCAGAGAGATGGGTATAAATCCCGCCGCCCCGTGGGAAAATCATAGTGACCGATGAGACCGGGCCCGGCCCGGCGTCAACGGTGACTTTGAACCGCGGAGAGTGAGCCTTGTGGACGTCAGCGTGAAGCGCGGAGACATTTTTTACGCCGATCTGAGCCCAGTGGTGGGCAGTGAGCAGGGGGGCGTGCGGCCGGTACTGATCATTCAGAACGACACCGGCAACCGGCACAGCCCCACCGTCATCGCCGCCGCCATCACCTCCCAGACCGGCAAGGCCCGGCTGCCGACTCACATTGATCTCTCGGCCAACACCTACGGCCTGCCCAAGGATTCCGTGGTGCTGCTGGAGCAGATCCGAACATTGGATAAAAAGCGGCTGAGAGAGTATATGGGGCGGCTGGACGAGGAACAGATGCAAAAGGTGGATGGGGCCATCGCCGTGAGCTTTGGCCTGCGTCCGAGACAGATGGTATGAGCAAAGTGGCGGGGAGGGGCACGCT